>CAZSXT010000003.1:0-25051 GCA_964611435.1 uncultured Rhodospirillaceae bacterium
TCCTGGGCCTTCGCGCCGGCCAGCAGCATGGGCGTGGCGATGCCTTTGGGCGGAAACAGATCCATCACCGCCGCCTCCACATAGTACGCACCGCCGGCCTCGACCACGGCGGCGGCTTTGCGCTTCTTGGCCGGCGAGGTGGAGTTGATGTCGAGGTAGAACTGGCCGGGCTTGAGATGCGGCGCGGCGTTTTCCGCCGCCACCAAAGTCTCGTTGGTCACCACGGCGCTGAACACCACGTCCGCGCCTTGAACGGCTTCTTCAGTCGAATTGGCCAGGGTGATTCCGATCTGATCCGCCTTGTCCCGCATCGCCGGCGCATGGGCCTCGTCATGGATCAGGATGTCATAGGCCGCCGTGATGGTCGCACCGGCGTCCTTGAGGCCACGGGTCAGGATACCGCCGGCCTCGCCAAAGCCGATGAAGGAGATTTTGGCTGCGTTACCCGTCACGTGATCGGTCATCGAATTTGGGCATCCCGGAACCGCACCCGGCAGGCGGCGAAATCGAAATTCCGCTTATAATCGGCGGGCTTGGTCGGCAACACCCGGGCCAATAAAAAGCGTGGCCCCGGCGCTTCCCGGATGAATTTGGCGGCGGCCTCGATCTCTGACGGCTCCGATATGGTCAGGGTGGAGGAAAAGCCTGCCCCACGCGCGATCTCTTCCAGGTTCGTCGTCCCCGCGGTGTGGCCTCGCTGGCCACCGGTTTCCTGGTGCAGGGAATTGTCTTCGCAGACGATGGTCAGGTTCTTGGGCGCGGCGGAGGCCACCGTCGCCAGGGAGCCCAGCCCCATCAGCATTTCCCCGTCGCCGTTGATTACCGCCACGTTGCGGTCGGGCGCGGACAGCGCGAGCCCCAATCCCATGGGGACGGCTGCACCCATGGCCCCGGCCATGGTGTAGATATTGTTGCCGTCGTCGGTCAGCGCCGCCGCATCCCGGGACGGACCGGCGAGACCGCTGATAAACAGCCAGTCCTGTTGATCGGGGAACAATTGAGCCAGCAATTCGCGACGGTCGATGTTCGGGGCGGGTGCGGCAACCATGATCAAAACGCCTTCGAGCCGAGGAATTTCTGACTAAGGACAATCGCCGCCGATTGCGCACCGGGCCACACTGCGCCGACAGCCGAAGTGACCGCCTGTTCCAGTTCATGCGGGTAATCGACCCGAAAGATATTCACCCCCATCAGCCGGAGGATTTCGTCGGTGGCTTCTCCCATTGGGTACTGCCAGGGATTCTGTTCCCCATAGTCGCCCCGCATGGTGATCATCATCAGGATCGGAAAGCGCGCACCCTTAGCCAGCGACAGAATATTCGGGCAATTGCCCAGCCCGCTGGACTGCATACAGATCACGCCCCGCCCGCCGACAAGATCAGCCCCGGCGCAGATCGCCACGCCCTCTTCCTCGCTGGTCAACAGCACCACGCGCGTGTCGTTGCTTTCCTCCGCCAGGCCGATTAGCCGGTCATTGCCCGCATCGGGCACATGGGTGAACAAGTCCACGCCCGCGTCTTTCAGCAGGGTAAACAGTTCGGCGGACCATTCTTCGTGACGATGCGGCTCGGTGGCCATAAGCGCTCTCCAAAGTACCGCGACAAAGTATGGGCGCGGGTCCGGTTCTTCAAGACATCAAATTGATGTAGAGGCAACAAGGGTTTGAAATTACTCGTCTATTGTGGGACCAAGAAGACATGAGCGATCAGGGACCCCTCTATGACATTCTGGTGGTCGGCGGCGGCCAGGCCGGTTTGACTGCGGCCATCACGGCAGCCGAAGCCGGGGCCAAAGTGTGCGTGGTTGAAGCCGCGCCCAAAAGCCACCGGGGCGGCAACACGCGCCACACCCGGAACCTTCGCGCCATGCACGAAGCGCCCAACGACTATCTGATCGAATCCTATCCGGAAGAGGAATATTGGGACGATCTGATGCGGGTCACAAAGGGCGTGACGGACGAGCATCTCGCTCGGATGACCATCCGCATGTCATCTGAATGCGCCGGCTGGCTGGAAGACCGGGGCGTGATTTTTCAGCCCGCCCTTAAAGGCACGCTTCATCTGGGCCGCACCAACGCGTTCTTCATGGGCGGCGGCAAGGCGCTGTTGAACGCCCTCTACCGCCGGGCGGAAGCCTTGGGCGTGGTGACGTTCTACGACTCGCCGGTAACCGAGATCGTCATGACCGAGGACCGGTTTGAGGAGGTGAAGATCGATTCTGAGGCCGGCGGCGGCAGCTTCCGGGCCAAGGCGCTGATCGTGTCCGCCGGCGGTTTTGAATCCAATTTCGATTGGCTGCGGGAGGCCTGGGGCCCGGCGGCCGACAACTTTCTGATCCGGGGCACGCCCTACAATATGGGTAAAGTCCTGAAACTGCTGCACGACAACGGCGCCAAGCAGATCGGCGATCCGACCCAATGCCACGCCGTCGCTATCGACGGCCGCGCCCCCAAGTTCGACGGCGGCATCGTCAGCCGGGTGGACTGTGTCTCTCTCGGCATCGTGGTCAATGTGGAGGCCAAGCGCTTCTATGACGAGGGCGAGGATTTCTGGCCCAAACGTTACGCCATTTGGGGCCGTCTTGTGGCCGGCCAGCCGGATCAGCTCGGCTATTGCATCATCGACGCCAAAAGCATCGGCAAGTTCATGCCCACCGTGTTCCCGGCGATCCAGGCCGATACTATTGCCGAGCTGGCGGCGAAGATCGAACTGGACGCCGCAACCCTTGAGAAAACAGTGAGCGAGTTCAACGCGGCCGTGAAGCCCGGCGCCTTCGATCATATGGTGCTCGACGATTGTCATACCGAAGGCTTGGAGATCAACAAGTCCCACTGGGCCCGCGCCATCGAAGAACCCCCGTTCAGCGCCTATCCGCTCCGGCCCGGCATCACCTTTACCTATCTGGGCGTCGGTGTGAACGACAAGGCGCAGATGCTGATGGCCGACGACACGCCGTCTGCCAATGTGTTCGCCGCCGGGGAAATCATGGCCGGCAATGTGCTGGGCCAGGGATATCTGGGCGGCATCGGCATGACCATTGGCAACGTCTTCGGGCGCATTGCCGGAAAGGAGGCGGCGAGCTTTGTCCGTAACTGACAGCTATACCGAGGCCGAGCGGATCATGAAGATCTGCAACGCCTGCCGCTACTGCGAAGGGCACTGTGCGGTTTTCCCCGCCATGACCCTGCGCCTGGAATTCTCCAAGCCGGACCTGACCTACCTGGCCAATCTGTGCCATGGTTGTCAGGCGTGCTTCCATCACTGCCAGTATGCGGAGCCCCACGAATTCGACGTGAACGTGCCCCGGACCTTCGCCGAAATCCGCCGCGACAGTTACGCAAACGCCGCCTGGCCCGGCTTTATGAAGGCCGCCTTCCGCAAAAACGGGTTCTGGACCGTGCTGGTCCTGATCTTCGCCATCGCCGCCTTCATGATCGGCGTGATGGCGGGAAACGCAACCGGCCTGTTCGGCGCCCACGAGAACAAGTTTTACGGCGTCATTTCCCACAACACAATGATGTGGGTCTTCCTCGCCGTTTCCGCCTTTGTTGCGCTGGCGCTTGTTCTCGGCATGGCCAGTTTCTGGCGGTCCATCGGCCTGCCTATCCCCGTGGGCACGCATGCGCGGTCTGTCGCCAAGGCGCTGCATGACGCGTTTACGCTTAAATACCTGGACGGCGGCGGGGACGGCTGCACCTACCCCGACGAGGCGCCCAACATGCTGCGCCGCCGGTTCCATCATCTGACCTTTTACGGGTTCCTGCTGTGCTTCGCGGCCACCTGTGTGGCGACCTACTACCACTTCGCCCTGGACCGCCCAGCGCCGTATGAGCTGTTCAGCCTGCCGAAGCTTCTGGGCATCATCGGCGGGATCGGCCTGCTGATCGGCCCGGCTGGGCTCATCTGGCTGAAATCCAAAGCGGAGAAAACGCCACAGGACGCCGCCTCCACGCCCATGGACATGGCGTTCCTGTGGATGCTGTTCCTCACCAGTCTCACCGGCATGGCGCTTTATATCCTGGGCGCCACCGAGGTCGTTGGACTGATGCTGGTGATCCATCTGGGTGCGGTGCTGGGCCTATTTTTGACGATGCCCTACGGCAAGTTCGTGCACGGTCTCTACCGGCTGATCACCCTGATCGCCCACGCCCGGGAACAACAGCTTGATCAAAGGCTGGCCGGTTCAGCACAAAAGTAAGGAGAGCCCCATGACCGACCTTGCCTATGACCTGTCACTGTACCGGGACCGGTTTGCTGCCGGGGCGACTGGCTCGCCCGGCTATGACACGGCGGTCACGCTGATCTATGTGGTCGAGGGCAGCGTTCAGGCAGACGGCGCGACCCTCGCCGCCGGCGCGGGCGCTCGCATTCAGTACCCGGCTTCAGCCCAGCTTTCCGGCGACGTCACCGAACTGGTCCGCTGGGAGATCACGCCTGCGGGCGGCGCGGCCAAGCTGGCGACCAATGCCGACGACAGCCGGTTGTTGCTTTCCAAGCCCATAACCCTGCCTGGGGCGAGCTTTGGCCTCCGCATGGATACTGTCACGTTCCCGCCCAGTACCCGCGCCTACCGTCATATCCATGCGGCGGCGGGCATTCGCTATCTCCTGAAAGGATCGTTGGAGATCAATTCAACCCACGGTATTGATCTGATGCTGGCCGGCCGGCCCTGGTTCGAAGGCATCGATGACCCGGTCCTCGCCATTGCGGATTCAGAGGTGGAAAGCCAGTTCGCTCGGGTGCTGGTCTTGCCGGAGGAATATCTCGGTAAGCTGACCATCACCTACATCGACCCGGCCGACGATGACAAACCCCGCGAGCAAATCAACAAGCGCTTGGTCGACGAAGCAGCGGCCGTTTAACCGTCCCTCGCCACCATCGTGTGGACGCCGGTGTAGACGCTGTCGGCGAGGTCGAACGTCAGATCCAGGGTCTGATAGTCCGGGTGCAGGATCTCAACGTCATAGGCTCCGCTGTCCGGGTCCAGCTTGTCCAGCTTGAACTCCCCGAACGCGTCGGTGACCGTCTCGCCGACCTTGGCGCCATCTTTGTGGACGATGACGATGGCCCCTTCCAGACAGTCTTCGACGCCGTCTTTTTCGGTCACGACCGTGCCGGCGATGAAACATTTGGTGTAGAGGTGCAGGTTTTTGTAGAGCACGCGGGGCTTGGTGCCGTGTTCCGGGTGGAGTTCCTCCAGAGAATGCTCGGCGATGACCTTTTCCCGGTCCGAATCCTCGATCAGCATGGATTTCAGGGCGCCGGTCGGGCAAGCCTGCACACAGCGGGGTTCCTTCCAACCCCGGTCCAATAAATGCGCATCGAACGGCCAGGCTTGGGGCACGTCTTTCTCCTCATTCCACCAGATGGCGCCGTACGGACACGCGTCCACAAGCTGCTTTTGGCCCTTGGCCTTCTCCGGATCAATGATGACGATCCCGTCGTCCCGCTTGGTGATCGCGTTGTTCTCCGCCGCCTTAATGCACGGCGCGTCATCGCAATGCATGCAGGTGGTCGGCACATAGGCGACATCGACGATGGGCTCGGCACCCCGTTCTTTCTTCTTGATGTCGATCCAGTGATGGCCGTGCAACGGCATTTCTTCGGTATAGCCGTCGTGTTTGTTGCCGGCATATTCATCGGCCACGCTCAGGAAACAATTGTTGCTGTTATGGCAGCGCGCCACATCGACGATGAGGTTCCATTTCTTCATCTGCTTGCCTCCCCGCCTACAGTGTCGGCGCCAAGGCGTCAGCCGCCGAAGCCGTGGCCGGCGCCTCCTCAACCTCGGCATCAGGTGTGGAGCCGATTTCCGCACTCCCATCCCACAACGCCACCTCGATCAGGCAGGAGTTATATGCCGCAGAATGGGTTTTGAGGGACTGAGTCCGCTTGGGCGTCAGGTTATTGATGCAACCTCCCCGGTCCGCCGAATAGCCGGGTTTGCCAACCGGATCATAAACGGCAGAGGCCTGGCGGGAATGCACCATGCCCGGCCGCACCCGATGGGTCAGTTGCGCCGCACAAATTACCGCGCCCCGATCATTGTAAAGCTTGATCAGATCGTTTTCCTTGATTCCACGGGCCGAGGCATCCGCCGGGTTCAGCCGCGCGATCCAATAATAATACCCATCGATCAGCACACGATGGTCCTTGATGTCGTTGAGATAGCTATCCTTGCCATCTCCCTTGGTGTGGAAACTGTAGCGCGAATGCGGCGAAAACAGCTGTAGCGGATATTTCGCAAACAACTCCGACGTATGAATGCCTTCCCAGGCCGGAATGTATTTATTCAGCGGCGGGCGTTCGGGATCTTGGCCATACCGTTTAAGGCTCGAACTCTCAAACTCGATCTTGCCGGATTGGGTCTGCAACCCGTCCAGGAAGTCTTCGCCGTAGGATCCGGGCAATGGTTGCGGCTCCGGTACGTCTTTCTTCCGGCCTTCTGCGAACCAGCGGTAAGACACCGGCGGGCGGGTTTTCTCCGGCTCTGGCGGCACCACGAAATAGCCTTTCTTCAAGAACTTCTCCCAACTGATGTGCTTGGGCAGATCGGAGGCGTCGAACACCCGCTTCACCCAGTCGAGCTCCGTCAGGCCTTCGTTGAAATAGGCCCCATGGCCCAAACGCTTACAGACCTCGTGGAAAATTTGGAAGTCGGATTTGGACTCGCCCAACGGTTCGTGCGCCGGATGCTGGATGCCGATCACCCGGTGATTCAATTGGCCGACCCAGTCATAGCCGTAGCCGCCGGGGTTAGCCCATTCACCAATATCCCAGCGTTCGAAGTTGGTGCAGGCCGGTAGGATTACGTCGGCGAACTGCACCTCGCCCTCGTCCCAGATGGCTTGCGCCACCACGAATTCCAGATTTTCCGATTGGTACATCTTGACGTAGCGGTTGCTGTCCGGTTGGGTGCCGATGTAGCTGCTGCCATACTTGTACATCATCTTAATTTCTGAATGGCCCGGCGCCGGATAGCGAACCGGGAAGAATTGTCCTTCGATGGACCGGATGTCAATCGGATAGCCCTCGGCCTCCCCATCCATGATGGCCTCCGCCATCTTAAGCCGCGGCACCGCCTGCAGGTTCGGGTTCATGCTGATCAGGTGCGGCATGCGCTGATAGAGATTGATCGCATTGGCCGAGTTCTGCAGATCGCCGGAGAAACCGCCTTCCGCATAGCCGGGGAAATAGAAGTTGTAATCAATCGGCGCCCCGAACTGCAGATTGCCGAAATTAATCCCTTCCTTGCCCAGGCCTTGCATAGCCAGGAGGCAAATCATGGCGCGCGCCCATTGTGCGCCCGTGGCGGACCGGCACGCGCCGCCCAGCGTCGTGCCCATACTGCCCGCGCCAAGATAGGTCTTCTTTGTCCCCCACTTGCGGGCGAGCGCCCGGATATCGCGGGCTGGGACGCCGGTTTCCTCCGCCGCCCATTCAGGGGTGCGGGCGACACCCTCTTCGTCTTCGCCAAGGATGTATTCTTTCCATTTGTCAAAGCCGGTGGTCCGGGTCTCCACATACTCCTTGTCGTAGAGATCCTCGGTGATCCAGACATACGTGATCGCCTGGGCTAACGCCGGGCTGGTGGACGGACGGGGCGCCATCCACTTACCGCCCAGGAACGCCGCCGTCTCATTGAGGTACGGATCGATGTGGATCATTTCGATCCCAAGTTCCTGCGCCCATTGCCGGCGGATCGTCCCCTCGAAAGAGCCATAGACGCCGTTGGTCACTTCCGGATCGCTGGCCCAGAAAATAATCAACTCGGCCTCCTGCAGGCAGTCTTCCACCTGGCCGTAAATTTCCGCCGCGCCATTGCGCATTGAATGGCCGTAATGATGCATCGCGCCCCAGTACCAGCCTTCCCAGCTATCCGGGTTCAGCATTGTCTGTGACGCGCCGATAATGTTGGTGAAGCGGTTATAGGCGCTGATGTAATAGCCCACATTGCCCCAGGTATGGTGGGACGACCGGGCCGCCAAAATAGCGCCTGGCCCATAAGACCGGTTAACACGCTTAATCTCCGCCTCGACAATATCCAGGGCTTCTTCCCAGGAAATTCGTTCATAGCCGGACGTCCCCCGGTTCTGCGGATTGCGCTCCCCATTCGGATCAAAGTCCACCCGCTTCATCGGATAGAGATTACGCTTGCTGGAATAGACCAGGGATTTGGATGCCAGCCCGTGCGG
Organism: uncultured Rhodospirillaceae bacterium; assembly: GCA_964611435.1. Classification (GTDB taxonomy): domain Bacteria; phylum Pseudomonadota; class Alphaproteobacteria; order Rhodospirillales; family UBA2165; genus JAYPHU01. The sequence goes on from CAZSXT010000003.1 coordinate 8,195, forward strand.
CGAAATGGTGGTCTTGCGCGGCGGCGTGAACTTTTTACCCCGCGCTTCGATGGTCCAGGTGCCCGGATCGTCATCGTCGAAGTCGATAGGCGTCATGCGGACGATCTTGCCGTCCTTTACATAAACGAAAACCGGTCCGCCATTGGTGTTGTTGGCATAACGGATTTCGCCATTGCCGACGTCCGTGCCCCAGGACCAGTGCATCCGGCGGGACATGTGTACGGTATCCGTGAACCAGCCGGTCAGGTCATCCGGCCCGATCATCATGATGTTGAAATTCTTGATGGCGTCGATCTGCGCCTGGTAATCCAGCTTGGGTTTCAACAATTGGAGGGCGATGGCCTCGTTCTTGAACGAAATCAGCATGTTCGCTTCCGGATTGACGCCGGAGGTGGAGGTGACCTTGCCATCCTGGAACTTGAAACAACGGCCGATGGAATCGTCGGCTAGCTTAAACTGAACAGTGAAATTCCGTTCTTTCAGGCGCTCGGCAAACATGGGATACCGCCACGCCGTGATCCGGAAAACCCATTGAAGCGCATACAGAATAATTGAAAGCCGCATGATAAGCGATCCACCCCAGATTCATTGAATTATGCGTTTGTCATAGCACCCAGTTTGCCGCCCGTCGACGCCATGAATCAGTCCGTTCCGCCCCGCGAAATGCCGCCTGCCTTTAAAATTTAATATTTATCTGCTAACATTCTCATTGGTAGTACAGCTAATAACCAAATAACTTGACCTATCGAGGGGGAAAGCATTGCTGCCAAGTCTCGTAGAATTTGCGCAATTTTTTGCTGGAATCATCATTGTATGGTTTTTCCTGCTGGCGGCACTTGTGATTTATCGCGCGACATCGGGACTGAGCGGCATCGTCGATATGCTGCGCTCTGAAGAACGGGGCGGCGCCATTGATCCTGAAAGGGTTCAGCTGTTTGTTATTTTTTTAGGCGCCCTCCTTATCTACGCCAGGGGCGCTCTCGGCATGATGGACGGTAGCGAAGTCGTCAAGCTGCCCGAAGTTCCGGAAGAACTTATCGCCGTGCTGACGGGCAGCAATGCATTGTATTTGGGTGGAAAAATTGTCCGCTCTGAAAAGAAGGGGAATTAACTATGACCGACAACACCTTTTCGCCAATCGATCTTTCTTTCCTGGTCGCGATTGTCATTTCCATCATCATCATGGGCTTTGCATCCGTGGTGCTCTACAAAATTTTCAAAGGCGACATTCGGCTGGAAGGCATCATCCAAGAACCCGCCGACCCCAAGAACCCGGATCGAAAACCGAAGGCCAGCCTGTCCCGCTTCCAGTTTCTTATTTTCACGTTCGTTATTGCCGGTCTGTATCTGGTTCTGTCGCTGGAAAGCGGTAACTTTGTCGACGTGCCGGAAAGCGCCTTGGTCCTCCTTGGCATCAGTGGCGGCAGTTTCCTCATCTCGAAAGGTATCGGTGGCGGCAAGCAAGGTAACGGAAACAACCTCGCCCCTGCTAACGGAAACGGACAAAAAACGGACAATGGTTAAATTCTGATCGGAGATAAACCATGACGAGACGACGTAGCCAACATGGTCACTCCGTCCGGTACGGGGTCCCGTTGCTGACGCTGGGATTTTTATTGGTTGCGACCCTGGGGCTGTCCCCTTCCCCAGGTTTCGCCGACCAGAAAAACCAGCACAATGAAGCTCATTGTACGCATTTTGAGGCCCTTGGCATTCCGGTATACCGGGGAGATTTTGATAAGGAGGACCACACCGTCATCTGCCTCCCCAATTTCATGGCGTCTCACAACAACAACCGGCGCGGCCCGGACTGGGTCATGGAAGACATCCAAAAGTCAGATATCGATGCCACCGAGGGGAATAGAAAAAAGTCTACCTTCGAAGCGGGACCCACGTCGGATACGGACGGCGACAAAAAGGGATTGGGCCCGAATGAGCGGGCGGAACTTCACGACTACCGGTACAGCGGTTTTGACCGCGGCCACCAGGCGCCGGCCGCTGACTTCAAGCACAGCCAGATTGCAACCAATGACAGCTTCTATCTGTCCAATATGTGGCCGCAAATTGGCCCCGGGTTTAATCAATACATCTGGGGTCAATTGGAAGAACATGTCCGGGAATTAGTCCGGCGCGGCCGGAACCGGCTGATCGTATTTACTGGACCGATCTCTGATCAACCTGATCTCTACAAAGGGTTTAAAGGCCCCAAGAAGAAATTCATAGGCGTGAGAAAATATGCCGGGCCTGAGAAGGACGACATCGGCAAAGCCGTTGATAAAAGCGGGAATGTCATTACCGTTAAAGGCAAAAAGAATATTCAGGACAAACTCGTCTATATCGATTGGGTAACGGTACCGGACAGCTTTTATAAAGTACTCTACGATCCGAAGCGGAAACGCGCCTTGGCCTTTGTCTTTCCCCACAGGAAGTACAAGGACGAGGATATCGCCGACTTCCGCGCGACCGTACGGGAGGTGGAAAGACTGACCGGCCTTAACTTCTTTGCCAATATGTCACGGCGGACTCAAAACATCCTGGAGAAAAACGAAGGGGAAATGTGGCGCTGGTAAGCGCCTCGCCGCCTAAATTTCCCCCATCTCCGTCAACACCTCATTGGCCCATCCAAAGGCCGAGACGGCCGCCGGGATGCCCGCATAGACTGAGGCGTGGATAATCACCTCTTTGATGTCATCCGGGGTCAGGCCGTTGTTAATCGCGCCCTTGACGTGCAGCTTGAACTCATCGACCCGGTTGAGGGCAATCAAGATGGAGAGCGTCAGCCGGCTCCGCATCTGCTTGTCCAAATTGGGCCGGGTCCAAACATCACCCCAGGCGAACTTGGTCATGATGTCCAGGAAGTCTTCGTTGAAAGCGTTCCGATTTTTCTCCGACCGTTCCACATGGGCGTCGCCCAACACTTCGCGCCGCCGCGCGCGGCCGGCCTCCAGACTGTCTTTATTATCGGTCATGGTGTCCTCCCGTATTTGGTTGGGGCTAATTGTCGAGCATCGGAGAGGGTGCGGCAACCTGTACGTTAGTTATGAAGCGTCCCCCCATCCGGCCCTACGGGCCACCTTCCCCCGCAAGGGGGGAAGGCGCCAAACGCACCTCGCGTCCGTTGATCAATTTGCTGCGGTATGTAAACGAGAGTCTCTTCCCCCCTTGCGGGGGAAGGACAGGATGGGGGGATGCCATAGTACTCATGCCAAAGTTCGCGGGGTGTGCCCCGTATGATCCGCGTACCCATTTGAACCAGGTCCACGGGTCACGGATTCGCCGGCCCGTGGATGACGTATGAACAAACAAAAAAGGGCGGAAAGAATCCGCCCTAATTTGTTTGAAAATATATAAACACTACCCCTGCGCGTTCATCTGAACTTCCAGGTCATGCAGCGTCTTGTAGCAATCCAGCACGTTGGCGACGCTGGAGTTCGGCTCCCGGCCTTCCTCGATGGCGGCGAAGAATTCCCGGTCCTGCAGCTCAATCCCGTCCATGGAAACATCCACCTTGGAGACATCAATGGGCTCGTCCTTGCCGTCCACCAGATCGTCGTACAGCGCCTTATAGGTGCCGTTGTCGCAGATATAACGGAAGAAGGAGCCGATCGGTCCATCATTGTTGAACGACAGGGACAGCGTACAGATCTTGCCGGACTCGGTCTTCAACTGGATCGACATGTCCATGGCGATGCCCAGTTCCGGGTGCATCGGTCCCTGGACGGCCTGGGCGACCACGATGGGTTCGCCGCACTGATAGCGGAACAGATCAACAGAGTGCGCCGCATGGTGCCACAACAGATGGTCGGTCCAGGACCGGGGCCCGCCGGCGGCGTTGATGTTCTTGCGGCGGAAGAAATAGGTCTGGATGTCCATCTGCTGGATGTTCAGCTCTCCCGCCTGGATCTTGTTGTGCACCCATTGGTGAGACGGGTTGAAGCGCCGCGTGTGGCCGACCATGCAGGTCAGGCCGGTTTCTTGTTGCTTCTTAAGCACGGCCTGGGAATCGGCCCAGCTGTCGGCCAGAGGGATTTCCACCTCTACATGCTTACCCGCGTCCATGCAGGCAATGGCCTGTTCGGCGTGCATCTGGGTCGGTGTGCATAAAATCACAGCGTCCACGCCCGGCTGGGCGATGGATTCGGCCAAATCCGTTGTGACATGGCCGATACCATACTTGTCGGCGATTTCCTGGCTCTGCTCCATACGGCGACCGCAAATCGAGACGCATTCGACGCCGTCAATCCGGGCAATACCGTCCAAATGTTTCTGACCAAACGCGCCGCCACCGGCGAGTGCTACTTTCATGACTAATCTCCCCTAGCCTTCTCTCAGCGCCCTTCTAAGCGCGGTTTTCCAAAATCAGATGCCCGACAGCCGTGTTCGACGCCGGCACGTGGTAAAAGCGGTGGACCGTATCCACATTGTCGTCGAGCGCACCGCGCATCACGAACCACATGACCAATTCAATCCCTTCAGAGCCGGCGTCCCGCACATAATCAATATGCGGCATCTTGGCGAGCTCTTCCGGGTCATCGATCAACATGTCCAAAAAGCGGGCGTCGAACTCTTTATTGATCAGACCGGCGCGGGGACCCTGAAGCTGGTGGCTCATGCCGCCGGTGCCCCAAATCTGAACATTGATGTCTTCGTCAAAGGATTCTATCGCCCGGCGAATGGATTTGCCCAGCTCATAACAACGTTTACCTGTCGGCGGCGGATAGAGCACCACATTCACCGGGAACGGGATCACCTTCACCGGCCACTCTTCGGGCTGACCGAAGATTAGGGACAGCGGGACAGTGAGGCCATGATCTACGTGCATCTCGTTGACTACGGTCAGATCGAACTCATCCAGGATCACCGACTGGGCAATATGGGACGCCAGCTCCGGGTGCCCCTTGCACGTCGGCACGGGGCGCGGCCCCCAGCCTTCGTCCGCCGGCGGGAATTCATCCGCACAGCCGATGGCAAAGGTCGGCACCATGGACAAATCAAACGCCGAGGCATGATCGTTGTAGACCAGGAACACCACGTCCGGCATGTTCTCCTTGATCCAGTCTTTGGAGAACTCGTAGCCCGAAAACACCGGCTTCCAGTAATCTTCCTGTATTTTACCCAAATCGATCGCCGCGCCGACCGCCGGGATGTGGGACGTGCTCAGCCCGTGTGTCACTCTAGCCATTATCTTTCTCCCCCACATAGCGGTTGCCTTCGATCGAACGGCCGCCGTTGATCATCATTTGCGCATACTCCTCTTGGGTCATGCCGGTCATGGTCGCCGCCGCGAACTGGAAACTGAGACCGTCGCTGGAGAATATCTTGGACAGGAAATAGATATTACCCCCCGTGGCAATCATTGCATTGTAGTCCCTATCAAGGACCGCCTGCTTTTGTTCCTCGGTCATCGGCCATTCGTCCATGTAAGCCTTTTGATCCTTGTAAAACCGCTCGCGGTTTTCGGCCTTCATCAGCGACATGCAGAATTGATTGAGGTGGTAGCCTTTGCGGGACTGATCCTGATCAAAGATCGTCGTGCCCGGCACATCCATATAGGGTTTCTCAAGCGCCATTTCTATCTCCTTAGTCGTCCCAGTAGAGCCTCATCGGATTGTCCACCAACAACCGTTGTTGTTGCGCCGCGTCAGGCGCTATTCTCGGGATATAGTCCACAAGCATACCGTCATCGGGCATATGGGATTTCATGTTCGGATGCGGCCAGTCGGTGCCCCAGATCGTGCGATCGGGGAACTCTTCCACCAGCCGGCTGCTGAATGCCACCACATCATCATAGGGCGGGCCTGCTTTGGTCAGTCGTTCCGGGCAGGTCACCTTGGACCAAAAATTCTCGTTTTCCCGCAGCAACTTAATAAACAGCTCGAATTCCGGCCCGTCTACTGGCTTGGTCACGTCGGGCCGGCCCATATGATCGACCACCACCGTGGTCGGCAGGGATGTAAAGAAGTCATAAAGCTCCGGCAATTCGGGGGCTTCAAAGTAAATCACGATATGCCAGCCCAAGGGCTTGATCCGTTCCGCAATGTTTTTCAGCGGATCACGTGGCAAAGAATCCACAAGTCGCTTCACGAAGTTGAACCGTACGCCCCGGACGCCGGCTTCATGTAATTCCTGTAAGCCCTCGTCAGTGATGCTTTCCTTCACCGTCGCCACGCCTCGCGCCATACCGTTCGACGCGTTCATGGCATCGACCAGCGCCCGATTGTCATCCCCATGACAGGTCGCCTGGACAATGACGTTGCGGCTCAAACACAAGTAGTCACGGAGCTCGAACAGCTTCTCCTTCGGCGCATCGCACGGCGTGTACTTTCGCTCCGGCGAATAGGGGAAGACGTCGCCCGGACCGAACACATGGCAATGACTGTCCACGGCGCCGGCCGGCGGAATGTATTTGGGTTTGGACGGATTGGGGTGGAACTCCAGCCAATCGGGATCCATTTGAAAGTCGCTCATGGTGATTTTTCCCTCCGCTGCCGGGATTTTAGACCCTGGATAAGGATTCGCAATCAGCTATTCCGCCAGCTTCAAATCATGCGGCCCGAAATATAGTCAGTACACTGAGTAAATCAAGCGGCGCGCTAAACTCTTCGTGAATTACCGCAATTGACCAACATATTTCGCGCCCGGTGGTTTACCTGAGGCCCTCACCTGATAATCTTCGGTCCTCATAATTCTCTAACCATGGAGCTCTTCAATGTTGAAAATACTCTTCAAGAGCATTACCGCTTCTGCGTTCATGCTCATCGTCTTTTCCACGGCGGTGATGGCGGAAACGTTCGTCTTTACGGCGATCCCAGATCAGGACGAAACCAAGCTGAAGGCGCGATTCACCAAGATCGCCACCTATCTGTCGAAAGAACTGGGCGTTGACGTAAAATACATCCCGGTCAAATCTTACTCTGCGGCCGTGACCGCCTTCCGCAATAATCAGGTTCAACTCGCCTGGTTCGGCGGCTTGTCCGGCGTCCGCGCCCGCCATTTGGTGAAGGATTCACAGGCGATTGCCCAGGGGTTTGAAGATCCCAACTTCCAGACCTATTTCATTGCCCATGTCAGCACGGGTTTAAAAAAGTCGTCCAATCTCCCCACAGAGATTGCCGGCAAGACCTTCACTTTTGGCTCCAAAGGCTCCACGTCGGGCCGCCTGATGCCGGAATACCATATCCGCCGGGTATTTAGTAAAGCTCCGGACCAGGTGTTCAGCCGGGTTGGATATAGCGGCAATCACTCCAAGACCATTGCGCTGGTTCAATCCGGCGCCTTCCAGGTTGGCGCAACGAACTACAAAGTCTGGAAGCGAGAGCTCGCCGCAGGCAACATCGATACCAGCAAGGTCCAGGTCATCTGGGAAACGCCCGGCTATCCTGACTACAACTGGAGCATCCGGGGCGACGTGAACGCAAAGTTCGGCGCCGGTTTCACGGACAAAGTCCAAAACGCCTTAATCAACATGAAGGACCCCGATCTATTGGCGGCCTTTCCTCGGAAATCGTTCATCAAAGCAACGAACAAGGATTTTCAACCCGTCCTGGATCTCGGCAAGAAGGTCGGCCTGATCGAGTAACACGAAAGCCCACCGAAGAAAGACCTGTCACGTGTTGAACCGTGACGAGACCCTGTTTGCCTTGGATAAGGCGACTGTTCGCTATGGCGAACAGACGGTGCTGAGCGAAATTTCGCTCAGCATCAAACGGGGTGAAAAAATCTCCCTGGTCGGCCAAAGCGGCGCCGGCAAATCCACTCTACTCACCCAACTTTATGAGAGCACGGATGAGGACGTGGCCATTGTGCCCCAGGAACTCGGCCTCGTACGCACGCTATCAGTCTTTCACAACGTGTATATGGGCCGGCTGCACCGCTATTCGACCTGGTATAATCTGGTCAATCTGATCAAGCCTTTGCAGGCGGAAAAGGATTTAATCGTGCCGATCCTGGAACAGCTCGGCATGGAAGAGAAACTCTTCGCACCCGTGCAAGAACTCTCCGGTGGGCAGCAGCAGCGCACCGCTATCGGCCGCGCCATCTTTAAGGACAGTGCCATCTTCTTCGGGGACGAACCGGTCTCCGCCCTGGACGAACATCAATCCCACATCGTCATGCAGGCCATTGTCGGCAACCACGACACGGTGGTGCAGTCCATGCACGACGTGGCCCTGGCCCTGGAATATTCCGACCGGATCATCGGACTGAAGGACGGTCAAAAAGTCCTGGATCAGTCCACCAATGGCATGAAGGCGTCCGATCTTGACGACATCTATCGACAATAGCGCCGCCTATCTGACGCCAACGGCCCGGCCGCTTTTACGCGCCACCGGCGGATTCGTCGCCGTCGCCATCATTTTCCTGTTCTTCGCCGATATCGAGATCACCACCCAGGACCCTTGGACCGAAATGGGCAAAATGCTGTTGGGCGTGGTCACGCCGGACTTTTTCGGCACCGATGAACTCTGGACCGCCATCGTCAACACCCTTGCCTTCGCCATCCTGGGCGTGGCGCTCGGCAACTTCTGGGGATTCCTGCTGGCGCTCGTGTTCCATTTCCGCATCGTGCGGCTGTTCTGCGCCTTCATCCGTTCCGTGCACGAACTTTTCTGGGCGCTGATCTTCCTGCAGATGTTCGGCTTGACCGCCGTTACTGGCATTCTGGCGCTGGCCATCCCCTATGCCGGCATCTTCGCCAAAGTCTATGCGGAAATTTTGGAGGAAGCCGATCCCGCACCGCTGAAAACGCTCCCTCGCGGTACGACCACTCTATCCGCTTTCCTGTTCGCCAAGCTACCGGACGCCTGGGTGCATTTCCGGACCTACTCCCTCTACCGGCTGGAATGCGGGCTGCGGTCCAGCGCGGTTCTGGGGTTCGTCGGCCTACCGACATTGGGCTTCCATTTGGAGACGGCGTTTTCAGAGGGCCTCTATTCCCAAGCGGCGGCGCTGTTGATCCTGTTTTACATTATCATCGCCACTATCCGGAAATGGATACACACGCGCCTGGTGCCGCTTTACATCCTGATCGCACTGATCGTGATCCCATGGGGCCTGTCTGACATCAACATGACCAATCTGGTCCGGTTCCTCACCTCCGACATCCTGCCGCACCCGATCCGCACAGCCGAAGCCATCACAACGGACACATGGACCGCCACCTGGGCCTGGTTTATCAAATTGTGGAACGACCAGGCTGTCCCCGGCATCATCGCCACCGTAGTCCTGACCCAGATCGCCCTGGTCGGCGCGGGCGCGCTGACGCTACTCTTCTACCCGCTGATCTCGCCCCTGTTCTTCCGGGTCTTCGGCCGGACGTTGGGTCATATCTTCCTGGTGATCAGCCGCTCCACCCCGGAATACATTTTGGCGCTGATCTTCCTGTTGCTGTGGGGGCCCTCCATGCTGCCGGCTATTCTGGCTCTGGCGCTGCACAATGGCGCGATCATCGGCCACCTAATGGGCCGCCATACGGAAGCGCTGCAGGTGCGGCCAGACCGGCCAGCGGGGATAAATCTTTTTGCCTATGAAATCACGCCTCGCATCTATCCCCAGTTTTTGGCGTTCCTCTTTTACCGCTGGGAGGTCATCATGCGGGAGACGGCCATCCTCGGCATCCTCGGCATCGCTACTCTGGGCTTTTATATCGATAGCGCCTTTGCCGATCTCCGCTACGACCGGGCGCTGGTGCTGATCCTGATCACGGCGCTGTTGAATATCGGCATCGACGTGGCGTCGCGCACGATCCGCGCACGGCTCCGGCTGCAGACCCGCGCGGATGTTGTTTAATAAATCATCCCCTCAACCAATTCCCTCAACGCCGCCTGCTCGGTCTCCGGCAGAAACAAATCCCGACGGGCAGCGCATTGCTCTTCCAGCGTGTTGAGAAACGACCGGTCGTTTTCCGCCCATAAAAGCAACTTCCGCAACGCCGCTTCGTCCCCCGCAGGAAAATAACCCTTATACCGTTTCCCCAAGAGCCCAACGTTCCCATCGATTTTGGAGGCGATGACCGGCAGACCGGTGACGACGGCCTCGGAGACCACATTCGCACCGCCTTCCGCCAGGGACGAGATCACCATCAGATGGGACCGGACGAATTCCCGCCGTACCCGCCAGCTCGGCACTTCGCCCTGCCATGTATAGCGGGGGTTTCGTGTCATTTCGGCCATGGCCTTTTGGTCGAACCCCTTTTCCTCCGCGCCCCCCAGATGGCGCACCCGGATACGCGACGTCTCCGGTAAGTTCCGCACAGCCAGTGCCGCGCGGAACGGATCTTTGACCTGGCGCAGATGGCCGATCACGCAAACATTAAAATGACGGCGCGGCGGATGACGCGGCGACGATAACGGCTTCGCCGATTGATGGATGATCCGCAGCTTACGCCTGAAATTTTCAGGCGTCAGAGATTTTATCGTCTCGTTCAACCCGACCAGCGCCTCCGCCAGGTCCATGGACCGGAGGGTGGTCTCGGGATGGGTATGGATGAATTGATTAATGTCCGTGCCGGCCAGACACAGGATCAGCGGCCGGTCCGGATACAATTTCTTGAAGCGTTCAATCGCATCGGCCGAACGCCAGGCATGGATGGCTATCATCAGGTCCGCCGGCTGGCCGTCATAACGGCCAGCAGTGGTCACCTGGTGTCCCAGATTGCCCAACAACCTTGTCCAGCGGGCCGCCGTGGTCCAGTTTCCCGACTTGGCCCCCTTGTCAGCGGGCGTTATTAGAATAATGTGCAACAGACTGATTCCGTGTAATTGGTCGCGCCGGCCCGATAAACCGAGGATATTCTACATGACTGCCATCGTCTCTTCCAAACACCTGATGAGTATCATGGAAGATGCCCAGGCCCGCACCAACGAACTGCTGAACGGGCTGGACAGCAAGCAGCTCATGGGCCCGCGCCTGCCGATCGTCAATCCACTGATTTGGGAAATCGGACACGTCGCCTGGTTCTCCGAACAGTTCATTCTGCGCAAGCTCTATGACTACGAGCCGACCCTGGAAAACGGAGACGCGCTGTATGACTCCATCGACATCGAACACAGCCTGCGCTGGGACTTGCCGCTGCTGCAGCTCAATGAATGCCTGAGCTATATCGAAGAGATCAAAGGCAAGCTGTTCGACCGGCTGCCCGACGGCGATGCGACCGAGGCCGACAGCTTTATCTATCAGTTCGCCACCTTCCACCACGACATGCACAATGAGGCGTATTCGTATACTCGCCAGACGCTGGGCTATCCCACGCCCAACTTCGCCGCCGCCAAGGACCTGTCATTGGCCAAGGCCGATTTTGGCCCGCACCCCGGCGACGTCGAAATCCCCGGCGGCACATTCATGCTGGGCTCCCGGCGGGAAGACCCGTTCTCCTTCGACAACGAAAAGTGGGCCCACGAAGTCGCCGTCCATCCGTTCCAAATCGCCAAAGCACCGGTCACCAATGAAGAGTTCTTGGCGTTCGTGGAGGATGACGGGTATGCGCGGCGCGATCTTTGGCCTGATATTGGCTGGGGCTGGCGTCAGCAAGAAGGCGCGAACCACCCGGTTTACTGGATCAAGGATGTGCCGGGCAAATGGAAGATGCGGCGCTTTGACCAGATCATCGACCTGCCGCTGCACGAGCCGGTGATCCACGTCAATTGGTTTGAGGCCATGGCGTACTGTGAATGGGCGGGCCGCCGTCTGCCGACGGAGATCGAATGGGAAGTGGCCGCCGCGTCGGAACCTGATGGCGACGGTTTCAGCCAAGCCAAGCGCCGCTATCCCTGGGGCAATGATCCGGAGACAATCGGTCGCGCCAATCTGGATGGAAGAGGTCTGGGCTGCGTCGATGTGGCCGCCTTTGCCGATGGCGACAGCGCCTGGGGCTGCCGCCAGATGATGGGCAATGTATGGGAATGGACCAACAGCATGTTCGCCCCCTACCCCGGATTTGTCGCCGACGCCTACCGGGAGTATTCGGAGCCGGTGTTCTACACCCGCAAGGTGCTTAGGGGCGGCGGGTGGGCAACGCGCAGCCGTATGATCACTAACATGCACCGCAATTTCTTTACAGAAGAACGCCGCGACGTGCTCGCCGGTTTTCGCACTTGCGCTCCCTACGACTGGACGTAAATAACGTCAATCCGACAGGGCTTGTATTGGGCGGTCTCAGCCTCTTTAAATAGGTCTGAAAAGGCGAAAACGCCAATGATTAACGCCCAAGGGAGGATAGCGGCGGTATGATCACCCAACTCAGCGCACTGGACCGTGCCCGCAAACTTTATGCGGACAACCCGGCCATCGTCGATAGGGAACACAATTTCACCTGGGCAGAGCATGTTGGCCGGGCCGAAAAACTTGCCGGCGCATTGCAAACCATGGGGGTCGGACCCGGTGACCGGTTCGGGATTATCTGCGAAAACAGCTTCCGATATACGGAGCTTTTGCACGCTGGCTATTGGGGCGGCGCCATCCCCGTGCCAATCAATCACCGGCTAGCACCGCCGGAAATCCTGCATATTCTGGAAGATGCCGAGTGCAAGGTACTAGGCCTAGGCAAAGGTTTCCTGGGAGTCACCGACGCGGAAGAGATCGCGCCGTGGCGGGATACGGCTTTTTATATCGGCCCCGAAGACGATGGCATTGCCCTGCCTCAATACGAAACACTTCTCGCTGCTGCTGAACCGGCCGCGCCGCACGAAGTGGCGGAAGATGATCTTGCGCTGTTGCTCTATACGGGCGGGACGACAGGCCGCAGTAAGGGTGTCCAACTCAGCCACAAGAACACTATCTCCAATGGGATGCAGATGGCGATCTGCATGCATGCGCACAGCCATGATATTTATCTGCATGCCGCGCCGATGTTCCACGCGGCGGACCTGCTTTCCACGGCCTTTACCATCACTGGCGGCGCCCATGCATACCTGCCGGCCTTTACGCCGGCGGATATTCTGACCGCCATTCAGGACTATCGGGTCACCTGCACCATGATGGCGCCGACCATGATCATCATTTCGCTCACCGACAGCCATTTTCAGGACTTCGACACGTCCAGTTTACGTCTCATGCTTTACGGCTCCTCGCCGATGGCGGCGGAGTGGGTGGCGAAGACCATGGAAGGCTTCCCCAATTCCGATATTGTCCAGGGTTATGGCCTAACCGAGACCTCGCCGATCCTCACCTACCTCAATGCTCAAGAACACCGCGACGCGGTCGAATCCGGCGATATTTCTGTGCTACGCGCCGCCGGACGGCCTCTGACCGCCACCGACATGAAGATCACTGATGACGACGGCGAAGAACTTCCCTTAGGCGAGGTGGGTGAGGTCACGGTGCGCGGCCCACAGGTTTCCACCAAGGGTTACCTCAACCGGCCGGATGAAACGGAAAAAGCCTTCCGCGACGGCTGGTTCCACACCGGTGACGTAGGCCGCATGGACGAAGGCGGACTGATGTATCTCATGGACCGCAAGAAGGATATGATCGTCTCCGGCGGCGAGAATATCTATACCTCCGAGGTGGAGGCGGCGCTGTATCAGCATCCCGACATTCAGGAATGTGCCGTGGTCGGGGTGCCGGATGAAAAGTTTGGCGAGTCCCTGTTTGCGGTCATTGTCGCCCGCGACGGCGCAAGTCTTTCCGACACCGACATCATCAATCACTGCCGGGAGCGGATCGGCGGATACAAAATCCCAAGGCGCATGGATTTCGTCTCGGAAATGCCGAAAAGCGCCATGGGCAAAATCTTGAAAAACGAACTTCGCCGCATCTATGGCGGTGAATGACCAGACCAACCAGGGGTAAGTAGAATGGGCGTATTCGCAGTCGGACAACCAGTTAGCCGCACGGAGGACCCGCGTCTTCTCACCGGGCGGGGGCTTTACATCAATGACCGCACCCTGCCGCATGAAGCCCAAGTCTACATCCTCCGCTCCCCCCACGCCCACGCCAAGATCAACGGGATCAACACCGACGCCGCAGCGTCCGCGCCCGGCGTCCTGGCGGTCCTGACCGGCGAAGACCTGGCCAAGGAAAATTGGAGCAGCACCAAGATCACGTTCCCGCAGAAGCGCCCGAACGGCGATCCCGCCTATCACGCACCCCATCCCGGCCTGGTCAGAGACCGGGTCCGCTTCGTCGGCGACCACGTGGCCCTGGTTATTGCCGAAACCCTCCACCAGGCGAAGGACGCGGCGGAGTTGATCGAGGTGGATTACGAACCCCTCGCCCCGGTCACGGTGACCGCCGACGCCACCAAGGACGACACGCCGCGCATCTGGGATGATTGCGACAACAATATCGCCTACGTGGCAAAGCTGGGAGACAAAGAAGCCACCGAAGCTGCCTTTGCCGAAGCGGATCACGTTGTTTCCCGTAAGTTCGTCATCAACCGCATCTCCGCCAACGCCATGGAGAACCGGGGCTGTATCGGCGATTACGATGCTCGTGAAGACCGCTATATCCTCTACGCCGATCTGCAGACGCCTCATTCGGCGCGGACAATCCTCTCCCAGGTTCTAAACGTGCCGGAACGGCAAATCCAAGTGATCGCCGGCAATGTGGGCGGCGCGTTCGGTATGAAGGGCCCGATCTATCCCGAGCACCGGCTGGTGCTCTGGGCCTCGAAAGTCGTCGGGCGGCCGGTCAAATGGAATGCGGACCGGAGCGAGTCCCTACAAAGCGACGAACACGCGCGCGACAATGTCTCCGAAGCCTCACTGGCGCTGAGAAAAGATGGCAAGTTTCTAGGGCTACGCGCCAATAACCTGGCCAGTTTGGGGGCGTACCTGTCTTCTGATCGGGGCATGCTGCCCACATTCCAAAACATGGGTGTGATTGCCGGCACGTATACGACCAAGGCCATCTATGTCGAAGTCTCGGGCGTTTTCACCAACATGAACACGACAGCGCCGTTCCGGGGCGCGGGCAGACCCGAGGCCGCCTATATCCTGGAACGATTGATCGACTTGGCGGCGACCGAGCTCAAGATGGATCGGGCTGAAATCCGGCGCCTGAATACGATCCCCGCCGACGCCATGCCTTACAAGACGGCGCTGATGTACACCTATGACTGCGGAGAGTTCGAAAAGAATTTGGACCGCGTCATGGAGATGATCGATTACGCCGGGTTCGAGACCCGCCGCGATGAAGCCCAAGGCCGCGGCAAGCTGCGTGGGCTCGGGATCACAAATACGATTGAGCGCGCCGCGTCGCCGACAACGGAAACCGTGGAGGTGCGGTTCGATCCGGCAGGTGATGTCACCGTTCTCGCTGGCTCCAAGGATCAGGGCCAGGGTCACGACACTATGTACAAGGTTCTGCTCGGTGAACATCTGGGCATCGATTCCGACAGGGTCCGGCTGATCGACGGTGATACAGACAAAGTCTCGTCCGGTGTCGGCACGTTCGGCTCCCGCTCCGCCGTGATGGGCGGTTCCGCCCTCAAGATCGCATCCGGCAAGCTGATCGAAAAAGGCAAGACCATCGCGGCCCATATCCTGGAAGCCGCCGAGTCCGACATCGAATTCGAAGGCGGTCAGTTCAAAGTCGCCGGCACAGATAAAACCGTAGACATTCACGATGTGGCCAAGACCGCTTATAGCCCCGGCAAAATGCCGCCAGGGGTAGAGCACGGGTTCCATGAAACCGGCGTGTTCAAACTGGACAAACCCACTTTCCCCAACGGGGCGCACGCCGTGGAGCTTGAGATCGATCCGGACACGGGCGAGACGGAGATCATTAACTACTGCGTGGTTGATGATGTGGGGAACGTGATCAACCCCCTGACATTAAAAGGCCAAATACATGGCGGCGTGGCCATGGGCGTGGGCCAGGCGTTAATGGAAGACATCGCCTATGACAAGGAAAGCGGTCAGTTACTGAGCGGCTCCTTCATGGACTACGCCATGCCCCACGCCGACAACCTCTGCTACATAGCGGTGGAAAGCCAGCCGGTCCCGACGGATACCAACCCGCTGGGGGTCAAGGGCGCGGGCGAAGCCGGCACGGTGGGCGCCCTGCCTGCCGTCCTCAACGCCGTCGCAGATGCGCTGTCGCCCATCGGCATCGACGACATTCCTATGCCCGCCACGCCGGAGAAAATATGGCGGGCCATTCAAGATGCTACCGCCTAAAATGCCATCAGGGAGTATTTCAAATGGCAGACATCGATCTAGATAAATTCAGGCTCCGCAGGTTCGTCGAGAAACTTGATGAGATGGGCGAGGTCCACCATCACGATGAGCCGATAGACCTTTCCGACCTATCGTCGGCCTACGAGATCAGCGACAAGGCTTTACTGTTTAAACAAGCCGGCCCAGAGAAGCTTGAGCTAGTCGCCAATGTGAACGGCAGCCGTAAACGGGTTGCCGCCGCCCTGGGGGTTTCGGAAGAAGAGTCGCTGGCCGAATACCAGCGCCGGCTCGCCAATCCTCAGCCTGTGGTCGAAATCCCCAATGACGAAGCGCCGTGCCGCCAGGTCGTGCTGACCGGCGACGACATCGACCTCACCAAGCTGCCATTTCATGTGCAACACCGGTTCGACGGCAGCGCTTACCTTTCATCCGGTATCGATTACACGGTCGATCCGGATACCGGGATCACCAATGTGGGCGCCAGGCGGCTGAGCCTCCGCAACAAGACCACCGCCGGCACCAACGTCACCGCGCCCTCGGACTTGAAGCGGATTTATCAGGGATGCGTGGCACGGGGTGAAAAACTGCCGATCAACTTCGCCATCGGCGGCCACCCACTGGATTTCCTGGCCGCCGGCATGCGAGTCCCGGCCGATGAAATCACATTAGTCGGCACGCTCCGTGGTGAGCCCGTACCCCTGGTTAAAGGTCTCACCAACGATGTGCGGGTGCCGGCCGATGC
>CAZSXT010000003.1:25151-195969 GCA_964611435.1 uncultured Rhodospirillaceae bacterium
CCGGCTTCCGCCGAAGGTCAGCACGTTCGCGTCTCGATTAAGCAGCAGCGCCCGGGTCAGGCGCGCTCAGCCATCACCGCGTTGTTCGGCGCTATGTTCGGGGCGAAGCACATATTCGTCGTCGATGAAGATATCAACATCCGCGACGAACATCATTGGGAATGGGCCATGGTGTCCCGTTTCCAGGCGGACAAGGACATCATGGTGATGAACGGCATGGCTGGTATGCCCATGGACCCATCTTTGGACCACGGCATTTTTGGCGCGAAGGCAGGCTTTGATATGACCCTGCCCATGCACCGCCGGCACGAACTGGCGCTCACCCCGTCGGTCGCGCCGAAACTCACGGGGACGGCCCGCTATCAAACCGTGGAACAGGCCTTGGAAGAATCCGGACCACTGTTTTTCTCAGACGTCATGGACGTGTTGGGCAGCCGGGACGGGCGGGAAATTGCTTTACAGCTTGATGAATTGCGGGCGGAGGGTAAACTGATGCGCGACTCGGATGGCCGCTATCTTTTGGGTGAGGCGCCTAAGGGATCAACGGGACTATACGGTCCTCAAAAGGAAGACCCGAACAGATTTACTGGAACATCGCGATGAAATTCGGATTATTCGGCGGCGCTGTCGCCAAACGAGGCGACGAGACAGCAGACAGCCAGGGCTATGGCCACTTTATCGACACCGTCCTGGAAGCCGAGGAATTGGGCTACAGCAGTATCTTCCTGGTGGAACACCACTTCACTGGAGGTGGGCAGGTTTCGGCATCTTTGTCGCTGCTGACCTATGTGGCGGCACAGACCAAACGCATCCGGCTCGGCACAGCGGTGACCGTACTGCCCTGGCACAATCCGGTGTTGATCGCCGAACAGACTGCGACCCTTGATCTGCTGTCCGGTGGGCGTTTGGATTTCGGTGTCGGCAAGGGATACCGGGATATGGAGTACAAGGGCTTCTGCATCCCGAAAGAAGAAGCCCTCGAGCGCTATGAAGAATCCGTCGGAGTCATTCGAAAGGCCTGGACGTCTGCTGATCGGTTTGATCACAACGGCAAGTATTGGCAATTCGAGGATATTGTGGTCGAACCGGCCCCCATCCAAAAACCTCATCCGCCGCTTTGGTCGGCCGCCGGCACTGATGAATCCATCGCGCGCGTGGCGGAGACCGGATTCAATGTCATGTTCGACCACTTCGCGTCCTTCGAGCGGACCCAGGAACGTCTGAATGCTTGGACCGGCGCATGCGAACGGATAGGCCGTAAATTTGATCCGATGGAAGTGGCGCTGGCCCGTGGTTTGACCATCACCAAATCCGAAGTTGACCTGGACGCAGCGCTGAAACGCCGGGACGAGAGAGTCAATAAGATGTTCGAGAAATACGGCGCCCTGCCGGGCCTGCAGAAGAAGCAACCGGAGAGTTATTCCGATCCCGGCCTGGATATGGATGATGCTGCGTTGATCGGCACGCCGGAAACAATTATCGCAAGACTCCGGGTTCTCCAGGAAATGGGCTTTGAACACATCCTGATCTTGCTGCCTGATGACAGGGAATCGATCCGTATTTTTGCCAACGAGGTGATCCCCGAATTTCAGGACGTGAAGGCGGACGCCGCTGAGTAACCGGCTCTAGACCATCGCGACGAAGTCCTGAAATGTGGTGGGGTGGTCTTCGGCAAGGCCGAGCCAGCTTTTCGCTTCCTCCATGCTTCTGAACACTCGGCGTTCCACATCGCCGCTAGCGAGCCGACCGGCTAGAATCCACTGGTGTAAGATCTTGTAGTCGTGGCCATCGGCCGCCACCAAGGCAATCTTGGCTCTCTCCAAATCCCGATCAAACACGTCGAACACTTTCCTCGCCTGCAGGGAGACTGTTTGATAGTCCGTATCCTCCGGGAACTTCGCCGCCCGCAAATCCCGCAGAATGTTCATGTTCGGCTTGAAGCCGCTGTCCTGCATCAGTTCCAGATAGAATACGCTGGCTTCCTCAAAGGTGAACCGGCCGGTATGCTCAACAAAGATGCAGTTCGACGGCTTGTCGATAATATATTTGTACGCCACGTCTATGCCCCCCTTCAGACCCGCAGGCCTTTAAGATACTAGCTTCTCCAATTCCTGGGCCGGGTTGGGAATGATCACACTGACCACCGTGCCCTTGTCTTTCTCGCTGACGATCTCCAGCGATCCTCCATGGGCATCGACCAATCCCTTTGCGAGCGGCAGGCCCAAGCCCAGCCCTTCTTCGGCATTGTTCTTTTCGGACCGCACACGTCCGAAATTGCTCATGGCGACGGCAATACCCGCTTCATCCATACCGATACCCGTATCGCGCACAGAGATGACACAGGCGCCGTCTTTATTGATCTCCGCCTCAATGCGTACCAAGCCACCCGCTTGGGTAAACTTCAGCGCATTGGTTAAAATGTTCAGCAGCACCGTTTTCAGCGCGTGCTCGTCCACATAGATTTTTGGCAGGGTCTTCGGCACATAATTCTCGACCCGTACTCGTTGATCGTTGGCGCGTGCAGACACATTGCGCAGGCAGGCAATAACCAACTCCCTCAAATCCATATTGGTGCGTTCCAGCACAAACTGGTCTTCGTCCAGCCGGGAAAGTTCCAAAATTTCAGTGATAAGCGTATGCAGATGCTCACCCGAATCGCGGATGTAATCCACATACTGGTCGATTTTATTTCGATCCATGTCCTGTTGAAACTGCAGCTTCAGCAAATCAGAAAACCCGATGATCGCGTTCAGCGGCGTCCGGAATTCGTGGCTCATTGTCGCCAGAAAATCCGTCCGCGTCCGTGTGGCCAGTTCCGCCATGCGCTTGGCCTCATAGAGTTCGGCAGTGCGATCCCTCACCCGCTGTTCCATGGTAGCGTGAGCATCGTTGAGCTCGTTTAACGCTCTCTGCCAGGTAATGGCATACCTGATCGCCCGCTCAAGAAGCGACGGCGTGATTTCGTTTTAATCGAGGAAGTCTATGGCCCCTTTGTCGGACACCTGCCCGTCCATGTCAGGGCTGCCGAAGCCGGTCAGGAAAATCAGCGGCATGTCCGGCACGATTTCCCGGAGCTCCTTCAAAACTTCCAGGCCATTTTCCTTGGCTAAGCCGAAGTCCAGGAGACATACATCAAAATATCGATCGCCGCATTGAGCCAGGCCCTCGGCTTCGGAGGGCGCCCACGTCAATTCATATTTGGAAACGGAGGCGCCTTGTAGCATCTTTTTTACCAACAAGGCATCATTCTCGTCGTCGTCAATCATGAGGACCTTGATGGGAAATGCGGAAAATTGCGCGTTGATGCTCATACCGTCTGAGAGTGTTTTTTGCTTCAAACCCACCGCAACGATGGCGCATCCATCCCCAAGAGCGGTGACGGCATCCGGCGCTGTTCTGTGCGTCGGCTATAGCCGCAGTTAGGTTCTATGCTACCCTTAGGTAAATTGATGTGATCCGGATCACAAAAACGTCGTTTTCCAGTGAACACTTCATAACCCATTGAATTATTGAGATAATTATTTCCGTTAACGACGCCGGCTTTTTTGGCATTGTTTCATCCGTCGGAATGTCGGAGCCTAGGGAATATTCCGAGCCAGGGAGATCTAATGTTCACCGCCACCAAAGACAAACCGTTGCAGACCACCACCACCGGCGCCCTGCCACGCCCGAGTTGGTTCACGGAAAATCTACGCGGCGTCCCTCTGTCCACCGGATTCGCACGGAGCGCCTACCGGGAACAGCATTTCGATTGTCTGGCGTGTCATGTGGTCGCCCAGCAAAAGGCCGGCATCGACATTTTGGTCGATGGCGATACCCGGCTGGATGACGACGTAGCGGGGCGCAGCTGGGTCAGCTACGCTTATGAACGCATCGACGGAATCGGTGAACCGCAAGTCGCCGTCCAACCCTATGCCGCCATGGCGGACAAGGGCCCCGGCGACTATATCTGGGAGGTGATCGAGACCCGCCTGACCCCGGAGGTGCAAGGCCCCATTGGCAAGGCCGAGCTTCAACTCGACCGCGCGTGGAAGGCGGTCGCGCCGATGACAGAGAAACCAGTGAAGGTCGGCTCCATCTCCGCCCAGGTGGTGAGCCACATGGTCAACAATAAGCACTACCCCGATCAACGGGATCTGTTGCTGGCGCTGTCCGAAGCCTTCAACGCGGAATACCACGCCCTTGCCGACGCTGGCGCGCCCATGGTGCAGATAGAGGAACCGTCTATCCATCAGTCCATGCAGGTGCCCGGCCAGGAGGTTTCCGCCGATCAGTATGTGGAGGCGTTTAACATCGAAGTGAAGGGGCTCCGCGAAAAGACCGAGGTCTGGTGCCATACTTGCTGGGGCTCCCCCGGCGCACAAAAAATGTTCCCGGCGAACGCCTCCTATGAAAAAGCGCTGCCTTACCTGGACCAGCTCGACGTGGATGTGATCACATTGGAAGGTGCGTCCAACAATGGCATGGATTTCGAACACTACGGCTCCTTGATCTCCAAGGACAAGAAGATCGCCGTCGGTGTGATCAGCCATCGGACCTTGCAGATCGAACGCCCCGAAGAGGTCGCCGATCTGATCCGCAAAGCGCTTAAATATATCGAGCCGGAGCGCCTGATCCTCTCAAGCGACTGCGGTTTCGGACGGCAGGCCGCCAGCCGCATGCACGCGTTCTACAAGATGGTGTCCATGGTGCGCGGCGCCAATATGGTTCGCAAAGAATTGGGCCTGGAGGAGGTCTACGTCCCCGCCGCAGACCCGGCACTCTCCATGGTGCCGTTGGCGGAGGGGTAAGCGTTCACGACACCGTCACAAACAGGTATAGCCCTCGGTGATCGGACAATACGTCAGCTCCCGACTGATCACCGCCCGTTTTGAGGTCTATTGGCAAGATCGTAAGCGAGGGTCGTTCCAGAGAAATCCGCTGACTAATTGCCCGTGGATCAAACGGCCGGACCTGTTCGACGGTGACTGACCGATTGCCCGAAATTCTGGAAATATTGTTTCTGATAGACTTCATCTCGTCAGATCCGACCTCTTGGCCGGTGAGAACCAGTATATCCTCCATCAGCTCTGCTGAAATTTCTCCCCCGAGAGCTGCAATCACCTGATCAGCCGCCCCTCCCTGTCCCAACACCAGAACAATTCGCCCACCGGGCCGAACCGTTTCCCTGCCCCGACGCGCCCCGGGGCCAACAAAATGTTCCGTCGAGAATGAGGAGCCCCGCACAAGGACAAACCGGCTTCGGCTGGCCAGCCGGCAAACCAATGCCGACGTAGAGGACGAACTCTCCTGGGTTATGACGCAGGACATCGCATATCGGGCCGACAATTTGGAGAGTTCCGCTTCGATCTGTGAACGGGCGATTACCTGCGCGGCGGTGTACTTTTTCGAGTCGAAGGACCGTTTTAAACCGGTTGTCACATCGATTGTACTGCCAAACGGCAAACCGGCCAGCCGGCTGAGATTCAAGTCTTCTACAAGGATCGCATTTAGCTTCGCTTTTAGGACACCCGAGAGCCGGGCGGCAATACGCACGAGTTCCAATCCTTCCGGTGAACCATCTACCGCTGCGCTCAACTCGGCCAGTTCCACAGCCACGTCCGAAACCTTGCTCATCGACCTTGATCCTGCGCCGCCCCAGGCATCATTTTCCGAGCGGTATTTGCAAAGTCCAACAATTGGGCAGCGACCAACCCGTTGATGCTATCCTTCGGGAATCGACCATTCTTGGCCAGCCTCCCACCTGGTACGCCCGTCAGGATTTCGATTCCTTGGTCTATTGTCGAAACAGGGTAGACATTGAACTTGCCCTTTCTAACAGCATCAACAACATCTTGGCGCAGCATCAGGTGGGTCACGTTGGATTTTGGAATGAGCACCCCTTGATTACCCGTGAGACCTCGTTCTCGGCAAATATCGAAGAAGCCTTCAATCTTTTCATTCACGCCGCCAATGGCCTGTACCTCACCCATCTGGTTAACCGAGCCGGTAACGGCAAAATTTTGACCGACAGGAACGCCAGAGAGTGCGGAAAGCAAAGCGTATAGTTCCGCTGAAGACGCGCTGTCCCCATCGACTCCGCCATAGGACTGTTCAAATACTAGACTCGCAGACAACGCGAGCGGGCTGCGCCGGGCGAACTTCTCGCCGAGATATCCGGACAGGATGAACACGCCTTTGGAATGTAGGGGTCCACCGAGCTCCACCTGGCGTTCGATATCAATGATCTCACCCCGCCCCATTCGGACACGGGCGGTAATCCGGCTGGGACGCCCGAACGCAAAGCCGCCGACTTGGAGAACAGATAGGCCGTTGACCTGACCTACCGCCTTCCCCCGAACATCCACCATGACGATGCCACGGCCAATTTGCTCGTAACTTCGGCGACGAATACGATCCTGTCTTTCGATGCCGGCCGCAACCACCTCATCGATGTGTTTTGCCGTCACAATTTTGTCCTTGCTGGAAGAGGCCAGATGGTCTGCTTCTCTCAAGAGATCGTTGATCTGGCGGAGCCGAAGGGAGAGCTTCTTACTGTCATTCGCCTGCCGTGAAGCCTGCTCGACCACCCGAGCGACGGCAGTCGCATCAAAGGTGCAAAGGCCAAATTTATTCACAGAATCCGCGATCAGAGACGCATATTGACGTTCCGTGCCAGCGGTTCTTTCAATACTGTCCTCAAACTCCGCGCTGACCTTGAAAAGCTCGTCGATATCGGGATCGTACTGGCGCAACAAATATTGAATCCGGGCGTCGCCGATGAGCACTATTTTTACATCAACCGGGATCTCCTCGGGCGTAAGAGTGGTCGTCGTCGATAGCCCCAGAGCCTCGTATAGACCCTCTATCCGGATAAGTCGGGAGCGGATAACCCGTTTCAATTCTTCCCAAACCGCTCCGTTGGAGACTGCCTTCTGCGCATCAATTACGAGGTAGCCTCCGTTGGCCTGATGAAGCAGGCCTGGCCGAATCAGTCTATAATCAGTACTCAGTGTACCGTTCCTCGCCTGATGCTCGATGCGTCCGAAAAGCGCAGGGTGCGTGGGATGATCGGCGAATACCACGGGGGCACATTTTAATTTAGAGTTGTCGACGATTACATTTACTTTGTAACCCACCCAAATTTCCTCGTTGCGGCGTTCCTTTCCAGCCACAGACTGCTCGGAATCGTGAGTCATCAAGTTTTCGACTTGGCGTTTAACGTCGTTGATGGCGTTGCTAAGCCACGACGTCACGGCAGAGTTTTCCAGGTACTTGTTAAGAATCTCTTCGAATATAAAGTTGACCGCTAGTTCAGTCACCGCTCGGTTGATTTCTCGAATTCTCTCGACCAATTCTCGTCGCCAAACAGGGAAATTTCTCGCAATCCCTTCGAGCTCCAGTTCCAGCGCGGAAATGTCCTGACGCAGCTTCTCCTTTCGCTCCGGCGGCCAGCTGTTGAACACCTCCGGGCTAACAACCTGACCGTCTTCAATCGGTGCGATGGCAGTGCCCTCCGGCGTGCGGATCATTGTCGCGCCTATGGATTCCGCTTTCTTCTGAATCTGACCAAAAGCTTCATCATGACGAAGCCGGAACTCATTCTCCAGCGCCTCCCGTCGTTGGCGATACTCTTCGGTCTGAAATGCCGCGGGCAGCGAAACCCGCAGATCGTCAATCACACGGTCCATATCGGCCGCGAACGCCTTGGCGCCGCCTGCGGGAAATCTTAGAGCGGACGGCTTTTGCGGGTCGGCGAAATTGTTCACATAGCACCAGTCGTCGGGCGCGGGCGCCGTTTCTGCGCAGGCCTTTAACTTGTCCATGACAATGCCGTGCTTGCCGGTGCCGGACGGACCGAAAACAAAAATATTGTAGCCGAAATGATCGATTTCCGTGCCGAACTGTAGGGCTTTCATAGCTCCGGCCTGTCCCAAGGGCAGCTTGGTCGCTCGCTGCCCTACTGTGGTTTTAAACCCCAAGGTCGCGGGCACACATCGCCGCATCACTTTTTCAGGCGCCAAGCCCTTGATATTATTTCGTGAAGGCATGGCATTCCTTCTTCTTCGATACCTTATCGATTGTGTCGTTTGCAATATATTACGAACTCGACTCTATCTCACATTCCTCCAGTTGCCGAGCGATATCCCTCTTGACCGCGTTTGGTTGGGCCTCGATCGCCGCGACGACTCGGCGCATTTGTTCGCGCAGGCCATAGACCTGATCGAGAAGCGTAAGGACAACCGGCATAGACTGCTCGGTGACTTCCATCTCTTGGCGCAACTGACAAATGAGTTCCACCCGCGCCACATCAAGGTCCGAAAATGCAAGCCGCGGTCGAGAACCTGCAGGGCGCACCCAGCCTCGACGCACCCAACTCCGCAACTGTCGAAGAGTCAATGCATCTATCTGATCAACGAGCTCCCTTTCGTTTATCATGCCGTTTCCCGTTCCATTTTTGCCCGCGGATTGTACCCGTGTGCAGTGCGCCAACTGCGCATCGCTTCCGCCAGATCCGGATCAATCGTCTCCGGCAAGGTGATCACAATGCGCACGAACTGATCTCCTGCCTTGTCGGATGCGACGCCACTCGGGAGTCCTCTTCCTTTGAGCCGAAGGCGTTCTCCGTTTTGAACGCCGGCGGGAATGGTCATCCTGACCTTGCCGGTGAGCGTGGGCACATGGATTTGCGCCCCCAAAATTGCCTCATCAATGCTGACAGGGAGATCTATCTGAATGTCATTTCCCTGGCGGCTGAAGACAGGGTGGTCGCGGACTGAAATCTCGATCAATGCATCGCCAGGAGGGGCATCTTTACCAAACCCGGCCATCCCTTTGCCCTTCAGCCGTAGCACCTGCCCATCTCTGGTGCCGGGCGGAATGGTCAGGTTCAAGCTGTTTCCATCAGGCAACGTAATCTGACGCTTGGCGCCTTTGACGGCATCCATGAACTCCACATCCAGCGCATACCGCACATCACCGCCGCGGGCGCGAAATTCGGCCCCACCGCGTCCGAACGCGCTGCCGAACAGATCGCTCAAATCGGCAAAATCGTCGAATCCGGCGGAGGAATGATAATAACGCCCGCTGCCGCCATCCGCGTGGTCCCGGTAAAAAT
Organism: uncultured Rhodospirillaceae bacterium; assembly: GCA_964611435.1. Lineage (GTDB taxonomy): Bacteria > Pseudomonadota > Alphaproteobacteria > Rhodospirillales > UBA2165 > JAYPHU01. The sequence goes on from CAZSXT010000003.1 coordinate 34,249, forward strand.
TGTGCGACGGCCGCTCGACACCGTGCTCGTCAATCTCACCCCGGTCATAGCGGGCACGGGTTTCCGGATCTTTCAGCAGACCATAGGCGGAAGACACGGCCTTGAAACGGTCTTCCGCCTGTTTGTCTCCGGGATGCAGGTCAGGATGGAGTTCCTTGGCGAGCTTACGGTACGCCTTCTGTATCTCCTCCTTCGAGGCCTCCTTGGAGACGCCCAATGTCTGGTAGGGATCCATATTCGCGACCAGCTAACTGATCAACCTTGACCAATTTCGATTTTCTTGCCGCCAGTTTCACCGGGCGAGCGCTTGCCGATCTTAACCGTCAATACGCCATCCTTGTGCGAAGCATAAATTTTGTCGCCATCGGCATCGGCAGGGAGTCGGAAAGAACGCTGAAACCGGCCGTAGGTCCGCTCAGAGAAATAGTAAGTCTTGGACTCCTCCACCTTCTCGAACTTCTTTTCGCCGGTAACCGTCAGGCTATTACCCGTGACGGAGACGTCGATATCTTCCCGAGGAACGCCAGGTAATTCCACGTGAATTTCGTAATAATCTGCACCGGCTGACGCCTCCGCTTCCGGCGAGAAGAAATCTGCGACCCGGGAGGAGATTTGCCTTAAAGGGTCCATCAATCCGTTCCACCAAGTATCTCCCCGATGAAGCGGAACCCGCGACGTATTTTCAACCATGACCTTGCCTCCAATCAGAAACTCCACACAAATAAAGTGGTTATTCTGATTTGGGCGATTGGCGGATCAAGTCAATCGGCGACGGTAACTATTTTTATTCGCACCAATGCATAAACTTATTGCAGAATCGAGCGCGATCTAAACCTCAAAAATCTTCTGCGGCACCTTGTGGATGCTTTCGCCGGGGCCGTTGTCGCCGATGATGTAATTGTCGCAAATCCAGGAGTGGATATTGGCCGTGTTGTAGTTCGGGTGGCAGACGATGTTCATGTTCTGCTCGATGGTCATGGCCTCATCGAAACGGATCAGCGGGCGCTCCACCAGGTCATAGCCCTGACCGTGACAATAAAGCCGTTCTTCCTCCGGCCGGCCGTTATCTTTCATGAACTTGTTGAAAGCATGCCAGATATCGGCGCACGGTGTGCCTGGCTTCAGCAGATCCAACGTAAAACGCTGGGCCTCAAGGGTGAATTCATGCTCGTCGTGAGATTCCTGCGGGGCTTTGCCGACGCATATGGTGCGGCCGATCTCGGTGAAGAAGCCGCCGGCGCCGTTGTTCTCCACCAGCATGTTGAACATATCCCCTTCCTTGATCACCCGGTTCTGATTGTGCCGGGGACCAAGCGCCGCCGGCTGGCCGGGCGTATAGGATTGACAGAGATAAATCCCCTGCTCGCTGCCCAGATTGTGGCCCACATGTAAAGCGATGGCGGCGACATCCGAGTCTTTCATACCCGGCTTGATTTCCTTGATCACGGCCTCCATGGCCGCGTCCTGCTGAGCGGCGGTGTCTTTAATGAATTCAATTTCTTCGTCGCTCTTGATCACCTTGATCTGGTCCATCATTTCCGACGCCTCCACGTAGGTGGCGTTGGGGAACTGTCGCTTCACGTAATCCACCAAGGCGAATGACATCTGGTACGTGCCGACGAGGCCGATCGTGGCGTTCTTGAAGGGCTCCAGCGCCTTGCAGGCGAGTTCCGGATCATAGTCGCGGGTGTATGGCGCGGATTCATAAGACGGCGTCGCCAGCATGCGCTTGATGCCCCGGTGAAAGCCATCGCCGCCCTTGGGGTCCAGCTCCCGGTCCAAACCGTGAGGACCCTGGTTCACTTGAGTCATGAAGTCGTCCCTAGGGAAGACAATGGTCACAGGATAGCCGTTGGTGGCCGGCAGGTCGGACACGTACTTGGTGTAACCGCCCATGTAATCGTTGTTGTTCTGCATCAACAGAACATCGATACCCTCTTTCTCCATGGCGGCGCGGATAGCGGCCCAGCGCCGTTCCATCTCCGCATCGGAAATCGGTTTGTTTAGACGTTCGGATAGTTGAGCCATGGTGTTCTCCTCCGGCGGCGGGTCTAAGCCTAGCGCTCGACCACGTTGATCATGTTCTCAGGTTCACCATCGATCCAGGCCCGAAGGTTGGGTTCGATGACGGTCAGAATGCGTTCGGCGTACATATCGCTTCGGCCGCCGACAAAGGGCGTGATGAACACATTGTCCATGTCCCAAAGCGGGGACTCGTCAGGCAACGGCGCTTCTTCAAAGACGTCCAGACCGGCAGCGGCGATTTTGCCCTCGTTCAAGGCGGCGATCAGCGCGTCCTCATCGACCACACCGCCGCGCGCCACATTGATCAGACAAGCGCTGGGCTTCATCGCATTGAAAACGTCAGCGTTGATGATCTTGTGGGTGTCCTCACTGTACGGGACCAAAGCCACTAGGAAATCCGCGTCGGCAAGCGCTTCGGCCATATTGTCGCGTGAATAGACCTTGTCGATGCCCGCCACCGGCCGGTCCGTGCGGGAGATGCCATAGACCGTCATGCCCAACGCCTTGAACACGCCCGCCATATGTTCGGCGATGGCGCCGAGCCCCAGGATGGCAACTGTGCGCGTGTCCAATACTTTGGGCAGGAACCGGTCCCAAACATGCTCTTCCTGGTTTTTGGTGAGCCGGCGCACCTGGCGGTAAAGCGCCAGCATGTGCATCAGCGTAATCTCGGTCATTTGCGGCCCGTGAATGCCGCGTCCATTGGTCAGGATCACATCCCGGCGGCCGCCCAATGGCTCGACAAGATGATCCGTCCCGGTGATATTGCACTGCATCCATTTGAGGTTTTTCGCCCCGGCCGCCATCTCGGCAGTGAGCCAGCGTCCAATAGAAATAATCACTTCCGTTTCGGGGATATGAGGGGCGGCTTCATCACCGTCGGTGGCATAGGTGAAGTCCACATCCGGGAACTTAGGGTCCAGGAAACTCTGGTACTTCTGGTACTCGTTATCGACGATGAGGACTTTGGTCATGCCTCCCCCGGATTCTATTATTGTGCGCGCATCCTACTGAGCGGGGCGGGACAGTAGCAAGCCAATACAAGCGGCCATCTTGAAGCGGAGAGCGGTTTGAGCGTATCCTCGAACGATGAAATTGACCGTCCTCGCCGTAGTCCTATTCGTCGCCCTCGCGCCTACCGCACGGGCCGGAGACACCTGTACCTGTCAGTATTTCGGCCAGCACCTGAAACTCGGCACCACGATCTGTATGAAATCGTGGAAAGGCCGGCGTATCGCAACCTGCGGCATGACCCTCAACAACACCTCGTGGAAGATCAGCGATACGCCGTGCGACCATATCGCCGTTAAACCGCCGCCGCACGGCAAAGTTCCGATGGCCGTCGCCACGCTCGAAAAGATTCTGAAAAAATAGGACCCGGATTTAAGGCGCGGCGACCACGCGTGTATAAGCGGCGCTCCCCCCCGGATGCGTGTCGGCAAGCGCCCAGGCTTGGTCCCGACGGGCCATTTGCCAGTCATCGCTGAGCAGTCCCTTCTCATCCGCGAATTCATGGAAGATAACATGGCGGGGCGCCCCCTCCGCCGCCAGGTACCGGCGCACGCGGACAAGGCCGGGCACATTCTCACAGGTCGGCAGATATTTGGTGACAAACCAAATGTTGAAGGCTTGGGCGTTTTCAGCCGCCAGATCGAACCTGTCAATGTAAACCAGTGGGGCAAAGCCCGGCCCACCGCCGGTGAGTTCTGGCCCAGACCAGGAAAGCGTATAGCGGTCGGGCCGCTGAAACCTTTCATGGAACAACGCATCCAGCGGATCCCGGACACGCCTAAGACCCTGGTAAGGCTCACCGTACAAATCGCCTAGGGAACTCATCTCATAGACGGTGACAAACATCTGTGGCAACGCGCCATTGACCGGCGTGTCTGACAATCGGTCATAGCTGGCGCAGGCATGAAAGCCGATGTTCAACCGGGCGGTGAACATATCCCGGGTCAGCCAGTCCCGGAACTCTCCGTGATAGCTGTCGTCCAGATCGACAAACATGGCCAACATACCGGTGCCGCGGGTCGGTCCGTTCTCGATCATGAAAGTGGTGCTCCTCGCCGGTGCTGCGAGGGGTAATGATATGGGAGAGGGACGCTTTGTCTAGCAAATGAAGGCGGGTTCACCCATGTCGATACCGCCGCCGAACACGCCCGGATTACCAAAGGCGACATCGACAATGGTATCAACATCAAATGGCTTGGTGATATAGCCGTCGAAACCGGCCTTGCGGCCGCGCTCGATATCAAAAGGCATGGCAGCGGCTGTAAGCGCGACGACCGGGATGTCCTTGGTGGCCGGATCGGCGCGCAAATGATCCAGAATTTCGTAGCCGTCGCAATCGATTAGCTTGAGATCCAGGAAGATTAAATCGGGATGAAGCTTGCCTGCATACTCAATAGCTTCCTCGGCGCCGCTAACACAGGACAGGTTCACCGGGTGCGCCGCCAACACCTCTTCCATCAGGAGAATATTTGTTTCGTCGTCCTCTACGTAGAGGATATTTCTTTGTTCGTTCATTGAGCGGCCGCCCTTTGGTCTTCAGTTTGACTATAGCGGTACGCTACCAACGAAACGTAATGGGAGAATAACGCGCATATGACATGCATATGAATTTATGTAAATAAAAGCCGCTACTTTCACCTCTAAAGCTTGATTACGGCCCGGAATCGAAGCGAAATGGGGTATGTCCCGAGACAAATTGAACTTCCTGTTTCTCAATTTCGGCCATCTCTACGATCACTACTTTGTTTTGATCTTCGCGACGGTGGCGGCGCTGACCCTCGCCAGTGAATGGAATATGACCTACGCTGCGCTGATTCCCTACGCCACGCCCGGCTTTATCGCCTTCGGCATGTTTGCAGTCCCCGCCGGTTGGTTGGCCGACAAATGGGACCGGCGGCACATGATGACCGTTTTTTTTATCGGCATCGGCGCGAGCGCCATGGCCACTGCGGCAGCGCAGTCCCCCCTACAGATCGGTATCGGGCTATTTTGCATCGGCACCTTCGCCGCCATTTATCACCCGGTAGGCCTCGCGCTAGTGGTTGAAGGTCAGACTAAAACCGGCGTGATTCTGGCTGTCAATGGCATCTGGGGCAATGTCGGGGTCGGCGTCGCGGCCATGGCGACCGGCGTCCTGATTGACCTGGCTGGCTGGCGGGCCGCATTTCTGGCGCCGGGCGTCCTGTCCATCGCCACGGGCCTTTTGTATGGCGTTTTCGTCCGCTTTGACCGGCGCGAAGCCCCCATGGGGCTATCCAAGAAACCAAAACCGTCCCTCGCCGGGGTGGAGCGCCGCACCATCATACATATTTTCGCAGTGATCTTTTTCTCTACCGCCGTTGGCGGGCTAACTTTTCAGAGCACCACCTTCGCGCTGCCGAAAATCTTCGACGAGCGGCTGACCGATTTGGCCGGCACAGCCACCCTGGTCGGAACCTTCGCTTTTGTCGTCTTCTCCGTTGCCGCTGCCGCCCAACTGGTTGTTGGATTTTTCACTGACCGCTATTCGGTGCGCTGGGTGTTCGGCGCCGTTGCCACTACCCAGGCTGTCTTTTTCCTAGCTGTGCAGGACCTGACCGGTTGGCCGGCCCTCATCGTCTCGGTCATTGTCATGATGGCGGTGTTCGGACAAATCCCCATCAACGACGTGCTGGTCGGTCGGATTTCCACCGAAGAATGGCGGAGTCGGATTTTTGCCTTCCGTTATCTAGTGACCTTTACCGCCATGGCATCCACATTGCCGATCATCGCCTGGCTGCACGCTACCTGGGGATTCACAGCTTTGTTCGGCGTGCTGGCGGCCGCTGCGGCCGCCATGCTTTGCGCCGTTCTGACATTACCCGGCTCAACCGTGGTGACCGGCAAACCGGCGCCTGCGGAATAAGCCTTAAACGTCCCCCTAGAAGTACGCCTCGCCCGGCCCGACAGTGGGCTCCCATTCGCAGTCGCCGAAGGGGCCGTCGCCGCCGTTTTTCACATAGGCAATCCGGTCCTTGTTGGTTTTGCCCTCGACCATCGCCCGGTAGAGCCAATCAACGATGTAATGGTGACAGTCCAATCCACCCAGATTGGGAATCCCCCAGAGCGGGTGGAACTGATCCTCAATCACCCACATTTCCTTGTTCGTGGTCAGGTCTTGATAGACCTCAATTGCATCCTCCAGCGGACACAGTGGGTCGAACTCCCCTGTGACAAGCAGGGTCGGGCACTTTACTTTGTCCATATAGCCCTTCACCGTCATCTTTTCCGCCATGGCGTCGAACTCTTCCTCGTCGTCCATACCGGCCATGTACATGAACACCTGCTTAAAACGCGGCGAAGACTGAGAGAAGATCGTATTGTTCGGGTTAAAACAGGCTACGCCGCTGGCTAGCGCCGCCGGCCGGTGATCGTAGCTGGCGAGCCGCAAGGACCAATAGCTGCCCATGCTGACGCCGTAGACTCCGATCCTGTCGGAATCAATTTCCTCGCGATTTTGCAGATAGTCCATCACCGCCGCCCCGGCGCGTTCGTAATTGTCGCCGACGGCCCGGATCTTCTGGATATTGGAATTACCTTGGCCCGGCCCATCCATGGACAAGATGTGCATACCCCGGTTGATCGCCGGATTGTTCATCACCTTGGGGAATGCTTCTTTCGTCTGGTCCATGCCGGGAACATAGATCACGCAGGGCGCCTTGCGCCGGTCGGGCAGCAGATGCAGCAGACATGAAATAGTCTTGCCGTCATCGAATGGAACTTCTACCCGCTCTATGGGATAGGGCGCCGTCTCGGACCGCCGATCAACCATCTCGTTCAGTTTGGCGTACGTGGCCAGCTTGACCGGGTTATCATCATAGAAGATCGGGTGCTGTGACATCCGATAGGCCTCAATCGCGTGATCATAATGCTCGGTTGCGGTTGCGTTAAAGCCCTGCGCCTGGGCTTGCTTGCCCAGCGCCTCATCATGCTCCGCCTTTTGCCGCCACATTTTCGGCAGCATTCGATAATTATGCGCGCGCTTCGGCGTCTCCCAATCGTCCCGTTCGAAGTTTTGCACGCGGCCCCGCATGTTGAGCGCAAGGTCCAGCATCCACTGCTGATTATCGCGACGTGTTCTCAGATTGTTGACCGGCATTTAAGCCTCCCCTGTTGTGTGAATGCGTGTCCAGTCGGACATTAACAATCTCCAAATTCTGCCGGTTTAGCACCGGTTTTCAAGCCGCAATTCATACAACAATAAGGAGAGTCATTTGGAAGATTACCAATTTCGGATACCCACAATGCAATCGGCTCGGCGACTCGTCTAAGTAGAGAGCAATTCAAAATATTGCTGCACAAGTGAACAAATAGGAAAATTCTTAGGGGCTCTTTGGGATGTTCAGATTAAAAACCATTGTCATGATGGCCATCGGGGCTGTTGTGGCGTCCGCAACGATATTGCCCGCTACTTCCGTTCACGCTGCGACCTGTGATCCGCTGCCGAATGTTAGCTGGTGGAGTAAAAGCCACGACAGCGTGGTCCGCTCGGTTGGGAAACGCTACAAAGGTGATTGGGCCCGCTATATATCTCGCTGGCAACAGTACCAGACCAATATGGAAACCCTACACCGCAGCGGCGAAGTTGCCGTGGTGAAGTCCCGCGATATCCGCATGGAAGGACCGGTCCTGGCAGAACATATCGGTCATATCAAACAGCGGATTGCGGTTATGCGGTGCCTACAGGCTGCCGATGAAGAACGCCAGGCTATTGAACTGCAGAACCTGGAGACAGCTGCCGGCGGTAATGAGGTCGCCGCTCTGCCGCCCGCCAAGCTTGATGTTGACGTACAGGCCAGCTGTAAAAATGGCAGGCCGGTCTTTCGGGTAAGCAACCTAGGCGACAAATGGCCGCGCTCGGGAAGCATCAACGTCTATCGGACCGACACCGGCGGTATGGTCGCAACCCGCCGTATTCGGATGCGTGATGCGCAAATGGCGACGATCTCTGTCCCGGCCAGCCGGACCAACGGCGTAGCGGAATTTGGACTTTGGGTAGAGCCGACCTGGGAAAAGCGGCCGTTCAGGTTTGATACAAAGATCGGCTGCAACTAGCTGCCCCGATAGAAAAACCAGTTTTTTTAAGCGCCTGCCTTCCGGCAGGCGTTTTGCTTTTCGCCTCCAAAAAGCCGGCTCAAGACATCTCAGGGTTTGACCCGATGTCCCTTTACGCCGTTCAACGTTATAAACAGCCGCTAAATATGTAGGCGCCTGATTGTTGAAAACGATCTCCATGATGAAACTCAAAGATGAAATATATATTCTCATTTATCCCGAATCTCTTTGGGCTGATTGCTTTGGCAACCATCCCCTGCATGTCGGCTCAGGCCGCGACGTGACGTACGATTCAAAAATTACCTGTGGTTAGTCTCCCTGGTGAGCCGGTCGGTAGCGCCACTACCTGGATCCGGCATGTTGAGAACCCGGTCCAGTCACCCTCGGACCGGGTTCTTTTCAACACCTATCAATGGAAACCGGCTGTTCGGGACTACGGAATTTCCTAACCTCGAAAACCCGAAAAACGGTGGAATCTCGGCTCTCTATGGATATTGTAGAATTATAACCATTTGGTGATGGTTTCAACTTGGGGTGAAACAACCTTTCGCATTATAATCTGAACGCGATACACAATTTTCTTGCGGGGAAGATCGAACTGAAATCTGGCATCATCAAAAATCGATATCAGACTCAGTCAATTGGAGCGTTTTAAGGGGCGCATAGTCAGTCAACCTCTTGGAGGCAGTAATGAAGTTATTTAAAAATTTATCGGTGTTGGGAGTGTCAGCGTTGATGCTCGCGGCCTGTTCCGGCGTCTATGACCTGGAAGGCGTAAGAAACATGAAGTCCACCGGAAACATTTTCCAAAAGGGACTTCACGCTGAGTACGCTCAGCTGGCAGCCGACGAAGCGGCTGAATCCGACTGGGCCGATGCCGGCACCTTCAACACCAGGGCCATGATGGCCGCTCAGGGCAAATCCTTTGGCCCCGAAAACATGAATGCACGCAACATTCCCGCCAATAAAGTCGGTGAGTTGAGCTCCGCTCGCGCCCGTCTGGTTCGGGCCCTTGATGCCGGCGGCGCCAAAAGCAAGCCGGGACCAGCCTCTCGCGCGCAAGCCATGTTCGATTGCTGGATGCAGGAACAGGAAGAAAACTTCCAGCCGGAAGATATCGCCCGTTGCCGCGCCGCTTTCGAGCTCGCCATGAAGGAACTTGAAGCAAAACCGATGGCCAAGCCGGCGCCGAAGCCGATGATGAAAATGCCGAACAAGGGCCCGTATGTGATCCTGTTCGACTTCGACAAGTCCAGCCTGAATAAGGCGGCCAACGAGGTGATCGCTCAGATCGTCGCGGCCTCCAAGTCCTATTCGAGCGCCAGGATTGATATCACCGGTCACACCGACCGCGCCGGCGACGCCGGCTACAATGCCGGATTGGCTGACGCCCGCGCCAAAGCGGTGGCTGCCGCTCTGAAAGGCAAGGTATCAAACAATCTCAGGGTCCTGAACTACGGTGAATGGACGAACTGGATCAATACTGACGACGGCGTGAAGCAACAGCTCAACCGCCGGGTGGAAGTCGTTTTCAAATAACAGACTTTCAGCGAACAATGGAAAAGGCCTCGCCACACCGGCGAGGCCTTTTTCTTTTCCGAAGAGCGTGAGCGTCAACGTGCCCGGCCAAAGCCGAGATTACGCAAACTCCCGGCGAATTGATTCTGAATTCTCGCCGATCGACGGCACCCGTCCCAGTCGATCCAACGCTTCTCCACGAACCTTGGCGGGCGGCGCCGGGATATCCGCCGGACCGGTTTCGGTGTCCACGGTGACCCGGCGAAGATCACCGTGACTGGACAGGCCCTCGATGGAATTCACCCGTCCAAACGCGATCCGCGCGGCCGAGAGTTTCTCCACCAATTGAGCCGCCGTGTGCCTGTTGAAGACCTCGGCGATGTCCCGCTCCAGTTCAGCCAAATTCGCCACCCGGGAAATATTGTCCTTGTATGGACCGTCGTCGGCCAGTTCGGGCCGTTCCATTATTTCCGTGGCGAAGACCGCCCATTCCCGATTGTTCTGAACGGAAATGACGATCTTTTCTCCGTCCTTGGTCCCAAAGAATGTGTACGGCGCAACGGACGGATGCCTGAGACCCACCCGCTCTGGGGCCTTACCCCCGTAATCGTGATGCAATAGCGGCACCGCCATCCAGTCCGCCATCCCGTCGAACAGGGAGCACGACAGCCCCTTCCCCTCCCCGGTTTGCTCCCGCTCCAGGAGCGCGAGCAGGATCGCCGATTGGGCGTACATGCCGGCGGCGATGTCGCAGACCGACACACCGACCCGGCTGGGTTCCTGGGGCGAGCCGGTGATCGACGCCAGCCCGGTCTCCGCCTGGACCAGCATATCATAGGCCTTCATGTCCCGGGACGGACCATCATCCGCATAGCCAGAGATATCACACGTAATCAGCCGGGGGTGCAGTTGTCGAAGTTCCTCGGAGTCGAACCCGGCCCTGGCTGCCGCACCGGGCGCCAGGTTCTGCACGAACACGTCGGCCTTGGCGATCATCCGGCTTAACAAAGCTTTGTCGTCCGGGTTCTTGATATCCATCACGATGGATTCCTTGCCCCGATTGAGCCAGACAAAGTAGCTGCTTTCCCCGTGGACCACATCGTCGTAGCCGCGGGCAAAGTCACCCACGTCCCGCTCAATCTTGATGACCCGCGCGCCGGCGTCGGCCAGCCGCGACGTGCAATAGGGCGCGGCGACCGCCTGTTCCAGCGCGATAACGAGCACATTTTCCAGGGGCAAGCCCATGACCGGTCCGTTTTTTGGTGTACCTGGGCCATTACGACTAATAGAGTGCTGCGCGTTATGAAAGCGGAAAATATAAGGCCCCGGCGCTGCCTTCTCTACATGCCTGCCTCCCGTCTGGAAATCTATCCCAAGGCGGTAGGCAGCGGTGCGGACATGGTCTGCGTGGATTTGGAGGACGCCACGGCCGATGACGCCAAGGATGCCGTCCGCTCGGAGACATTCGCCCATTTCGCCAATGACAGGCCGGACGGTCGGGTCGAGCGTACCGTCCGCATCAACGGGCTTCGTACGCGGGAAGGTATGGCGGACCTAGTGGCGCTGGCCGACGCAATGGGCGCGCCTGATGGAATTCTTATCCCGAAGGTCAAAACCGCCGAGGAAATCCGAATTGCCAGAGATATATTGGCCCCTGCCCATCCCGATCTGAAGTTCCATATCCAGATCGAGACCAATGACGGGCTCAAGAATGCCCACGATATCGCCAAGGCCAGTCACAAGGTGGCGTCACTCGTCTTCGGCGGGTTTGATATGAGCGCGTCATTGCGGGTTGAGCCTGGTTGGGAGGCGCTGTTGTACGCGCGTCAAACCTTGGTCCATGCGGCGGCCCGCGCCAACATCGACTTGTTGGACATGCCGTTCTTCGGCTTAGACGATCCGGACGGCTTGGCGGCGGAAACTGCCCGCGCGCAAGATATCGGCTTCACCGGCAAATGCGCCATCCACCCCAATCAGGTGGAAATCATCAATGCCGCCTTCACGCCAGACGCCGACGAGGTCGCCCGCGCAAGAGACCTGATCGCCAAGTTCGAGGCCCAGGATCAGGCCTTTACCATCATTGACGGCGTGATCATGGAAAAGCCGGTGGTTGAAAGGCTTTACCGCACGATCGCCATCGCCGAACGGCTAACGGACTAAGGCTTAGGCGTCCATGGCCAAACTTCACGTTCGACAGGGCGGGACCGGCGATACGGTCTATCTCCTCCTCCATGGTCTAAGCTGCACCGGTAGCGTCTGGCGGGACGTTACCGAATTGATTGAGCGGGACCGGGCCGGACGCTGGATCGCGCCCGACATGCGCGGTCATGGCCAATCGGAATGGGAAATGCCGTACGGCGCCGGCCAACACGCCGCCGATCTGGCGCCTCTCCTTCACGGTGAAGAACGCGTCCGGATCATCGGTCATTCCTTGGGCTCTCTGATCGGCATGGCGTTGGCCACCGGCATTTTCGGGGTAAACATTCTGTCTCTGGCCGGTATCGGCACCAAGTGCCGCTGGCCGCAGGTGCAAAGGGAGAAGCTGGATGCGCTCGCCGCAAAACCGCCCCGCCGGTTTGAGACCCAAGCTAGTGCGATTGAACGCTATCTCCTGGTGTCCGGGCTCAATGGCCTGGTCGATCCGGGCGACCAGCGGCTTCACGGCGCAACCGTCGAAGACTCCGAGGGCTGGCGGCTGGCGTCGGACCCGATGATCCTCACCACCGGCGGCCCGCCGGAAGGCCTCTATGCCGCGGCAGTACGTGCCACGAATATGCGCCTCGCCTGCGGGGAACACGACAACATTGTGACCATCGAAGAACTTCGTGAACTGGACGCCGATGCGTATGAATTCTCCGGCCGGGTCCATAATGTTCATGTGGAGGACCCGGGGGCCGTCTGGGCCTTCGCACGCTCCGTCGAATAAGCCCAGTTATTAGGGCTTTGCGAAGAACGTCTCTTTCATCGATTCGCGCGCGTTAAATTTATCCCGCCATTTGGCCAGCGCCGGGCAGTCCGCTTCCCATCCCAGATCGGGGAAATGAAAAAAGAGATAACCAAGCCCCGTGCCGACGGCGATCTGGCCGATGGTCAACGGCCCGGTCAGGTCATTCACTTGGGCATCCAAAGTTTTCAACGCCGCTTTGATCTTGACCATTTGCGCCTCAACCGGCGCCGCCAATTGATGTTCTTCCGGACGGTTGGCTTCAAAGGCGGCAATAAACACCGCGTCACCGAGCCCATCCCCGAGGGCCTGTTGACGAAGGGCCGTCCATCGCGCCGGTCCTTGCGCCGGAAACAGTTTCTCCCCGTCGTGGAGCGTATCCAAGTATTCGCAGATCACTGGTGAATCATAGAGCGCACTACCGTCTTCCAACAAAAGTGTCGGTATCTTGCCCAACGGATTGTGCGGGGTCACCTGTTCCACCATCTCCTCGAAAGTCGCCAGAGGAACCAGCTCAATCTGATCCACGAGGCCCGTTTCCATGGCCATCACCCGCACCTTGCGGACAAAGGGGGAAGCGGGGCGAAAGAACATTTTCATCATATGGGTCACTCCGCGGCGTATGCCCGAACGGGCGTTACCGATTGTAGTTGCTGAAGGAGGCTTTGACGGTCCTGCTGATAGGTCTCCACTGCCTGATATTTGATGTGGCCGAAGCCGCGAATAGTCATAGGCAGTGCTGCTAGTTCCAAGGCGATCTCATAGGTGTCGGGCGTTAGTTCCTTGACCACACCGTCCATCATGGAGCCGTACTCGCCGATGAGACCCCGTTCCAGCTTGCGATCGCCCAGCCGGCCGAACGGGTCCAGGATTGAGCCCCGTAGGAACTTAAACTTGGCTAGGATTTTGAGAGCCGTCTCCATCCAGCCGCCGTATTCGATTTTGCGGGGATGGCCGGTCACCGGGTCTTTGGGCGACAGAAGCGGCGGGGCGAAGTGGAATTTGAGTTTATATTCCCCATCAAATTGCGCCGCGAGTTTTTCCCGATAGGCCGGATCGGTGTAGAGTCGCGCCACTTCGTACTCATCTTTATAAGCCATCAGTTTAAAGAGCGACCGCGCCACGGCCTCTTCCAGGTTCCGGCGGCCCGGCATGGCGGTCGCCTCGGCCTCCCGCACCTGTTCGACGGCAGCGGTGTATCTCCCAGCATAGGCTGCGCTTTGGTAGGCAGTTAGATCGGCGGCACGACTTGCGATAAAGTCATCCAAAGACTCTTTTGCGTACTCAACCGGTGTCGATCCGCCGGTCAGTTGAGTAATCCGCGCCGGATCGGCTGCCGCCAGCCGCCCCCAAGAGAAGGCACGCTTGTTGGCCTCCACTGCCACGCCGTTCAGCTCGATGGCAACAAGAATCGACTCGAGCGACAAAGGGATCAGCCCCTTCTGAAAGGCATAACCCATCTGGAAGATGTTGGAGGTGATGCTGTCCCCCATCAACCGGGTGGCGAGCACCGTGGCGTCGATGAATTCCACACGGTCTTGGCCCAGCTTGGCCTGGATCACATCGATATAACTCCCGGACGTCATGGGCATATCCGGATTCTCGGCAAAGGCGGCGATGGGCACCAGATGATCATTAATCAGCGCATGAGTACGCTCCCCGTTCATGGTGTTCACCGCTTCTTTGCCGGCGGCAACCACCATATCGAAACCCAGGATTAGATCGGCAAGGCCCGTGCTGGTGCGCGTTCCCAGCACCGTCTCCCGGCTAGCCGACAAGCGCACATGGCTCATCACCGCACCGTTCTTTTGCGACAGGCCTGTCTGATCCAAGACCGAGACGCCAATTCCGTCCCGGTCGGCCGCCGTACCGAGAATTGCACCGGCGGTCACAACCCCGGTGCCGCCGATCCCGGTCAGCAGCATGTTATAGGACCCGTTGATAGGCCGGTATTCCGGTTCCGGCAGTCCCGCCGCCGGATCGGATAGCTCAACCTTGGGCGGTTCGGCTTTGCGCACTTGGCCGCCCTCTACGGTAACAAAGCTCGGACAGAAACCCTCCAGGCACGTAAAGTCCTTGTTGCAGGACGATTGATCAATCACCCGCTTGCGGCCAAGCTCCGTCTCCAACGGTCGCACCGCGACGCAGTTGGACACCGTGCCGCAATCGCCACAGCCCTCACAGACCGCTTCGTTGATGAACACTCTCTTAGCCGGATCGGGGAACAGGCCGCGCTTGCGCCGCCGGCGTTTCTCGGCCGCGCACGTTTGATCATAGATGATCGCTGTAATGCCCTTCTCCTGCCGGAACTCCAACTGCAGCGCTTCCAATTCCTTGCGGTGATGGATTTCCGTGCCGGGCGCCCATTGGATGCCGGTCGGGTACTTATCGGGCTCGTCCGAGACTACGGCAATGCGGCGCACACCCTCGGACCAGAGCTGCTGACTGATGTGCCAAGGCATCAGATCGCCGTCCATGGGCTGGCCGCCGGTAAGCGCCACCGCATCATTGTAGAGAACCTTGTAGGTCATGTTGACGCCGGAGGCGCAGGCCGCCCGCACCGCCATCAAACCGGAATGGAAATAGGTACCGTCGCCGATATTCTGGAACACATGCTCTTCCGACGTAAACGGCGACTGGCCGATCCAGGTCCCCCCTTCCGCACCCATATGGGTATAGGCCTCGGTCCGGCGATCCATGTAGACCGCCATGGTATGACAACCGATGCCGGCCAGCGCCCGGCTGCCCTCAGGCACCTTGGTGGAACTATTATGCGGACACCCGGCGCAGAACCAGGGCGAGCGTTCAGGCGGTGCGGCGGGCAAGTTGGAGGAGGTTGTCCGTGCTTCGAGCTTAGCCGTCGCAGACGTGAGGCAGGTTTCCTCGGCCTCGTTCAAAAACCGCCCAGCGATCAAGCGGGCGACGATGCTACCGGACAATTCCCCATATTCCGGCACCAGCGCTCTGCCCTGTCCATCCCATTTGCCGAACAGACGCGGCCGGTCGCGTTCCGGCAGGTTATAAAGGATGCGCGCAAGCTGATCCTCCATCACATTGCGCTTTTCCTCGACCACCAGGATTTCATCGAAGCCCCGCGCCCACTCCTTGATCCGCGTCGGCTCCAACGGCCAGGGCATGGCGACTTTGTAGACGGCGATTCCAAGCTCTTCCCGCTGCGCATCGCCTAAGTCCAGTTCCTCAAACGCCTGGCAGACATTAAGCCAACCCTTGCCGGCGGCAACGATACCCAAGCGTTTTTTGGCGGCGGGATGACTGATCCGGTCGAGGCCGTTAGCCAGCACGAAGGCTTGTGCAGCTTTGAGCTTCACCGAGATCAGCCGTTGTTCCTGCGCCAGCGGCGCATCCGGCCAGCGGATGTGGACCCCGTCTTCCGGAAACTCGAACTCGGGCAACACCGGATTGATCCGATCAATGTCGAGGGAAACCGACGCCGCGCTTTCGATAATATCGCCGGCGCACTTAAATCCTGACCATGCGCCGGAGAAGCGCGACATGGCGATACCGTAGATCGCGTAGTCCAAATATTCCTGCACACTTGCCGGATAGAGGATCGGAATCATCGCCGCAATCAGCGCCTGTTCAGACTGATGCGCCGTTGTCGAGGATTTGGCCCCGTGGTCATCGCCAGCCAGAGCCAGCACACCGCCGTTAGGCGAACTGCCGGCCAGGTTGCCGTGCTTCAAGGCATCGCCGGACCGGTCAACGCCGGGTCCCTTACCATACCAGTAGGCGAACACCCCGTCATAGTTGGCGCCTTGCCACATGCCCACCTGCTGGGTCCCCCAGCAGGCGGTTGCCGCCATGTCTTCGTTGACCCCGGCCTGGAACTTGATGTGATGCTGGTCGAGAAACTTTTGCGCGGACCAGAGCGCCGAGTCATAGCCCCCCACCGGGGAGCCCCGATAACCGGTGATATAGCCAGCCGTGTTCAACCCACGGGCCAGGTCACGGCGGCGCTGCACCAACGGCGCGCGCACCAGGGCTTGAGTGCCCGTCAGGAACGCGTGTTCCGCCTCAAATTCATACTTGGCGTCGAGGGTGATGTCTTGTCCGCCGTCCACGGAGCCTCTCTCTGATAAACTACCCGGCATTAAACCTTTTCTGGATCAGCCAATCAATTCGCCTAAGCGAGGGGCGGATCCGCCGCTGGGGCCGCGGCCTTCTGTTCCCGGTAAATGAGATAGAGCCCGCTGGCGACAATGACCGCTGCGCCAGTCCAGACATAGGCATCTGGCACATCCCCCCAAATCAGATAACCGAACAGCACCGCCCAAATCATCACCGTGTATTCAAACGGCGCGACCAGTCCAACCGGCGCGACCACAAAAGCGTGGGTCATGAAGACGTAGCCGAATAAGGTAAACACCGCCATCGCAGCGAACAGCCAAATGTCTTTGCTAGCCAACGGCACCCAGCCTGGAAGCGCAATTATGGTGGCCAACACGGTCATACCCACCATCAGGAAAAAGACGATTTGAAATGTGGTCTCCGTCTCCCGCAGCCAACGGGCGGTCAGATTGATGCCCGCGAAGGCCAAGCCCCCAACTAAGGCGAACAGCGCGACCGGATCAAATAATCCCGCGCCGGGCCGGAGCGCGATCACCACACCTAGAAAGCCGACGATCACCGCCGTCCAGCGGTGGAGACCTACCTTCTCCTTAAATAGTGGCACTGCAAACGCCGTGGTGGCGAAGGTGGAACCGAAGATGATCACGGTCACGTCCGCCAACGGCATGTCTTGAAGCGCGCGGAACATCATCATCGGGCCCAAAAAGCCGACCATCAGCCGTAAACAATGCCCCCAGGGCCTTTGCGTTTTGAACTCCGACATTCGGCCGGCATAAATGCCCCAGGCGATCAGCATGGCGGAGATGAACCAGCCCCGAACGGCGATCACCTGTGCGGACGAGTAGTCGGCGGTCACCAGCCATTTGCCGGTGGCGTCCACGGCACCCATGCCGATCATGCCCAGCACCATATAAAAGACGCCGGCGAACTTATGTTGTCCAAGCACACTCATGGGGCGGAGTTAAACCCTCCGCCGGGGCGGGTCAAACCAGGATCACGCGGCCCGGCTCTTGACTTATCGGCCCAAGATTTGGATATGGTGCGGAAATCTCGACACTAACCAGAGGAGCGTCCCATGCCTGACGGCAATATTTCATTTTCCTTCGGCCATTTCCTCGTCTTTACCGATGACATGGATGGAACGGTGAAATGGTATGGCGACGTTCTCGGTATGAAGCCGGGCCCCATGCCCGACTTTCAGGTGCCGGTGACATGGCTGTATCTCGGCGATCAGCCTTTGCTGCATGTGGTCCAATGGGAAGACGACCGGGGTGTGGACGAAGCCTATGTGGGCAAGGTGAACCGCGAGGTGGAGTCCGGCGGCGGACGCATCGACCATATCGCCTTTGACGCGACAGGTCTGACCGACGTGTTGGCGCGCCTCGATAGTCTCGGCATCGACTATATTGAGCGCCGGGTCGACATCAACAGCCGCTACCAGCTTTTCTTTCACGATCCCAACGGCATCAAGGTTGAACTGGATTTTTCGGCCGATGAAGCCGGCGACCGCAAGCCGCCGGCTATGTTCGACGAATTGGCCGCCGAAATGAGCTCATGAAGCTTCACATCGGCGGAGAGGAAATTAAAGAGGGCTGGAGCATCCTCAATATCCAGGAAGGGCCCGGTGTGGACTACCTGGGCACCTGCACCGACCTGAGCCAGTTCGCCGACAAGTCCATTGAAGCGATATATGCATCTCATGTGTTTGAGCACTTGGGCTATCGGGACGAGCTGCCCCACACCCTGGCGGAATGTTACCGGGTATTGGAAACAGGCGGACAGTTGATGATAAGTGTCCCCAACTTCGGCCTCCTATGTCAGCTGTTCGTCGCCGAGGGTCTACGTCTCACGCAGCGATTCGATTTAATGCGGATCATTTTCGGCGGACAACAGGACGACTTCGATTTTCACAAGGTCGGCTTGATCGAAGATTTCCTCCGCAACGATCTCAGCAAACTGGGCTTCTCGCCCATCGAACGGATCGAGGAATTTAATCTGTTCAATGACTCCAGCAGCCAGCGGCTGGGCCCTCACTTGATCAGTCTCAACATGGTTGCTACCAAGTAACAGCTACGAGTCGATTGTGATTCCCCCACGCGGCTGGTTTAATTCAAACAAACGAATCTGATTTCCGGGAGGGAACTATGTCGCCAGATGCCTTAGGACCGTCCGTCCATCCGGACCTGGACCGCCATCAAAAATCCATGCAGCCGCAGGTGTTTACACTGAACGGCCATATCCATGTCGCCTTCGCTTATTCGGTCGTGAATTGCACGCTGATTGAAGGGGAAGACAGCTGTATCCTCGTGGACACGATGACGAGCGTGGACACGGCGGAGAAAGCGGCCGAGGAATTCCGTAAGTTAACCGACAAGCCTATCACCACAGTGATCTATACCCACTTCCACGCGGACCATGTGAGCGGCACGGGCGCGTTCGTTTCCGAGGAAGATGTGACGTCCGGCAAGGTTCAGATCATCGGCCAGGAAGAGTTGACCGACCATGTCATGCGGGACGTGGGCCTGATCGCTCCCCTGTTGGGCCGGCGCGCCATGTATCAGTTCGGCATGCGTCTGCCGGTTAGCAGCGAAGGAACGGTCGGCGCCGGTCTCGGCCCACCCCAGCGGCCCGGTCAGCGGACGTTCATGCCGCCGACGACGACCTTCGACAAAGTCTACAAGGGTGAAGTCGGCGGGATAAAGTTCGAGGTTCACCTGACCCCATCAGAAACAGAGGACCAGTGCTGCGTCTGGCTACCAGACGAGAAAGTCCTGCTATCGGCAGACGCGGTCTATGAATCCTTCCCGAATGTCTATGCGCTGCGCGGCACCCGGTTCAGGAACCCGATGGTCTGGGCCCAGGGTGTGGACACCTTGCGCGGTTTCGGTGCGGATACGTTGATCCCCCACCACGGCCGGCCCGTGGAGGGCGCTGAGAAGATCGAGGAATTGCTAACCGACTACCGGGACGCCATCCAGTTTGTGCACGACCAGACGCTGCGCTACATGAATTTGGGGTACCGCCCCGACGAGATCAAAGAAGTCGTCGAGATGCCGGAACGCCTGAAGGACCATCCCTGGCTTGGGGAATTCTACGGTTCATACAAGCATTCGATCCCGGCCATCTATGCCGGCTATATCGGCTGGTACCAAGGCGATCCAATTGATTTGGACCCGACCCCCTGGACCGAAAAAGCCACCCGTTATGTAAACATGATGGGCGGGCGGGACGCTGTCATGGCGGCGGCGCGAAAGGCGCTGGACGGCGGGGATGAACAATGGGCGGCGGAGTTGCTCACCTGGGTCATCCGCTGCAACTTGGACGACAGGGAAGCGCGTGATCTCAAGGCCGATGCTCTACGCCGCTGGGCCTATCAACAAAAGAACGCCACTTGGCGCAACTGGGGCCTTACGTCATCCATGGAACTGTCTGGAGAACTCGACCTGGCCGGCGGCGGCATGGTGCTGGGTTCCCCGGACCAAGTGAAAAGTTTCCCGCTGGAAGGCATCATGCAGATCATGACAGTGCGTCTGAAAGCTGAAGAGGCGTGGGACACTCACATCCGGGTTGCGTTCGAGACCACGGACACCAAGGAGTCATGTGCTTTGGAAATCCGCCGCGGCGTCTGCCAGTTCTATACCGCCCCCCCGGCGGATCGGGACGCAACGCTGACCTTCGGCCGGCCGTTCCTGATGCAATGGCTGTTCGGCAAAACTACTGTGGACGAAGCGATCAAGGACGGGACTGTCACGGTCGATGGTGATGCTGCCAAGGTCAGCGAATTCATCGGCAAGTTTGAACCCTTTAATCAGGCGGTCAACGTGGCCATCGCCACACGCTAGCACCGGGAGGATAAGCGATGCTGGAACTCTATCACCACGGCTCCTCGGTTTGCGCCGCCAAGGTGCGCATGTACATGGCGGAAAAAGACCTGGACTGGACCGGACACTATATCGATATTTTGAAAGGCGAGCAGTTCACGCCCGAATACATGAAACTCAATCCCAAGGCCGTGGTGCCGACCCTGATCCACGACGGCGAAGTGATCTGCGATTCAACGGTCATCTGTGAATACATCGAAAACGTCTTCAACGACAAACCGCTCCGTCCCGCCGATCCGCTCGAAATCACTCGGGTCATGTATTGGACCAAGGCCGTGGACGAAGCACTGCACCCGGCCTGTGGCTTTGTCACTTTCCTCACCTGCCACCGGCATATCGTGTTGCGCCTTGGCGAAGAAGGCGTAGAGAAATTCCTGAATTCCACGCCGGCGCTATCCGTTACTGCTGACTGGCATGAAACTAAGAAATCCATCGTGCGGCTGGGGTTCCAGGCCAAGGGCGCAGAGGCCAAGCTGAAACTCTATGATCTCTACCTTCACAAGATGGAAGAGGCGCTGGTAGATCACGATTGGCTGGCGGGCGACAATTTCACTTTCGCCGATATCGCCATGACCCCCTACGTCAACCGGCTGGACATGCTGTCCCTATCCGGCATGTGGGAAAACGGCCGCCTGCCAAAAGTCACCGAATGGTTTGACCGGATTCAGGCGCGGCCAAGTTTCAAGCCGATGCTGCTGGATTGGTGCCCAGAGGATCTGACAAACGATCTCAAGACCTTCGGCGCGGAAAGCTGGCCCGAAGTCGCCAAAATCCTGGGTATCAAAACCAGCTAATCGCATCGATCCCTGTACGTGCGACAGCGCCTGGATCATATGGATCCTCGCGCACTTGTTAGTGGCTAGACGTTGACAGGCGATGGGTGATTGTTAGGGTTGTGTACAATACTACGGAGGCTCGCGGGAAGCCGATGCCCGCTTAGTGCGTATCAACCATTATCCAACAGATAAACTGGGAGACCGACATGAAACTAACTTGCTCCAAGACTCTCTCCATCGCCGCTGCTGCAGGACTGGCCGTAACCGCCGGCGCCAGCGTTTCCTCAACTGCGTCCGCCAAAGAACTCAAACTTGCGCACTTCATGCCGCCGGTGCACCACCTGCATCGCAATATGTTTGAGCCCCTGGCCAAAGATCTGGCGGCCGCGACCAATGGTAAGCTGACCATTAAGGTCTATTCTTCAGGCGCATTGGGTAAAGGTCCGGTGCAGCAGTATAAACGCGTGGTTCAAGGCGTGGCTGACATCGCCTTCGGCGTTCTTGTCTATACGCCAAAATTGTTCCCAAAGACCATGGTCGCCAGTAATCCCGGCATTGGGGAGACCAGCGGTGAGGTCACTAAAAAAATGTGGGACATTTATGGCCAACATTTGAAGGACGAATATAACAAAGCTCATCTGCTTGCTCTTTTCGCCAATTGGCCGGCCGTTCTGATCAGCCGCAGCAAACCCATTAATTCGGTTGCCGATCTAAAGGGCATGAAAATCCGGACCTCCTCGCCGTTCGATATTCCCCATGTAAACACCTGGGGTTCGGTCGGCGTCTACATGCCCGTGACTAAGACCTATAACGGCTTGCAGAATGGCGTCATTGACGCGGTGCAGATCGCGCCGTCAGCGCTGTACCGTCCTTGGAATTTGGCCGAGCCCGGCGCCTATGTCACGCACGGCGTGAAGGGCCCGTCCAGCCTGTTCTTCGTGATGATGAACGCCAAAAGTTGGGCTGGACTGTCCGCCAGCGAAAAAGCCGCAATCAACAAGCTGACCGGCAAGGACGCCAGCATCAAAATCTCCGAATCCTGGGGCTCCGCTGACCAAAAAGCATTGGCCGCTGCCGCCAATGGAAAGCAAATCAATCTGATCCGCTTGACCAAGCAACAGGCGGCCGGGATCGATGCGTTGACGGAAAAATCCGTGCTGGCGCAGCTCGCCAAGCAGGATCAGAGCGGCGTTCCCGCAACCAAGGTCTACAAGGCTTTGCTGGCCGCCAAGTAGGCATCCGGCAACCTGAGCACGCGGCAGTTAACGCGTGAACGAACCCACACATGAAACGGACCGCATGATTGAGCGTATCGATCATGCGGTCCGGCTTATCGCGCTTTGGGCCGGCGGCATTTTCCTGGTCGCCCTCACGCTCATCACGGTCACCGACGTGGTCATGCGCGGGTTCAATTCGCCGATCCTGGGCGCCAGGGATATCGCGCAGCTCTGCCTGATCATCGTCGTATCCTCCTCCATCGCCTATAGCGGCCGGTCCGGCGGACAGGTGGCTGTTGAACTATTCGGAAGCTTCGCCAGCGAAACAGTCACCCGCTGGACCGACATCGTCATGCGCTTCATCGGGTTCTTGATGCTGATGGTCCTGTCCTGGCACCTGATGGTGGCTGGGTCGGAAGTAGCGGAGTTTGGAGAAGCTACCGGCACCCTGCAGATTTCATACGAACCGTTCTTCTATGTTT
Source organism: uncultured Rhodospirillaceae bacterium (assembly GCA_964611435.1). Lineage (GTDB taxonomy): Bacteria > Pseudomonadota > Alphaproteobacteria > Rhodospirillales > UBA2165 > JAYPHU01. The sequence continues at coordinate 57,265 of CAZSXT010000003.1, forward strand.
CTGCAGTGGGGATATTTCTCTACGGCATCGTGTTGCTGGCGGAGGTGTGCCTCTTGGCGCGGCGACGCAGCATCGACTATGACGGCGATTAGAGTCAGATGAGGTTGTTCATATGTCTGTGACCACTATCGGCTTCATCGGCCTATTTTTCCTCTTTCTCTTCCTGTTTCTCCGCATGCCGGTGGCCATGGCCATGCTGGTGGTCGGCTTCATCGGCACCTGGGTGGTCAACGGCACCATCCCGGCGCTAACCTCCCTTAGCGGCGAAGCCTTTGAAATCATTTCTTTTTCCGAGCTGATTGTGGTGCCGCTGTTTGTCCTGATGGGCAATCTAGCGGGTGTCTCGGGCATGAGCCGCGATCTCTATCATGCCGCCTATAAATGGATTGGGCACTTCCGGGGTGGCTTGGCGTCGGCCACCATCGCGGGCTGCGCGGGCTTTGCAGCCATGAGCGGCTCCTCCATCGCCTCCGCCGTAACCATGGGCCGCGTCGCCCTACCGGAAATGAAGCGGTATAATTATGGCGACAGCCTCGCCACCGGCTCGGTCGCTGCCGGGGGGACGCTTGGCATTCTGATCCCGCCATCCACCGGTATGATCATTTATGCGATCCTGACGGAGCAATCGATCGGCAAACTGTTCATGGCAGGCGTCTTGCCGGGCATCATGCTCACCATCCTATTCCTGTTCGCCATCGCAATCACCACCCGGCTCTGGCCGGAGATGGGTCCCGCCGGCCCACGGGCCAGCTTCGCAGAACGCCTGGCGTCCCTTAGAAGCGCGGGCACTATCGTTTTCGTCGTGTTGGCGACTATTGGCGGTATCTATGTCGGTCTGTTCACACCCGTAGAAGCGGCCGGCGTCGGCGCCTTCCTGACCTTTCTCATTGCTCTCGTTCGCAGGGAACTGGATTGGGGGAAAGCCCGTTTCGTGATTCTCCAGACGTTGCGGACCACAGCCACCGTGTTCATGATCCTAATTGGCGCCCATGTGTTCATTCCGTTCATGGCGTTGACCGAGATACCCGAAGACCTGGTCGGCTTTCTGATCGGCCTGGACGTGGGTGAACTGGGGATACTGATCATTATTCTGGCGACCTACGTCGCATTGGGGACCTTCCTGGAAGGTCTGGCCATGCTGGTCCTCACCCTGCCCATTGTCTATCCGTTGATCCTCGAATTGGGGCTCAGCCCCATCTGGTTCGGCGTGGTGGTTGTAATTGTTCTGGAAATGGGGCTGATCAGCCCGCCTGTCGGGGTGAACGTCTTCGTGGTCCGGGGAATCGCGCCGGATGTGCCCATGGGCACCATCTTCCGCGGTATCTGGCCATTCTGGTTCGCCATGGCTATAAGCTTGGCCATCCTGGTTGCCTATCCGGAAATCGCCCTGTTCCTCCCCGAAACCATGTTCGAATGATGACCCGTGGCTGATCTTGGGCCCAATGAACCGTTGATCGGTGTCTCCGGCTCACGAAACCGCCTGACCACGCCGGCTTTGGTGCTGGATCTGGACATTCTTGAGCGGAATTTGACAGCGCTCTTGGACCAATGCGCCGAGAGTGGCCAAAAATTGCGGCCCCACGCCAAGACACATAAAAGCTCGCAGCTCGCCAAGCGCCAAATTGACGCCGGCGCCGTGGGCGTCTGCTGCGCCACATTGCACGAAGCCGAGAGGATGGCCGCTGGCGGCGCCTCCGGTATCCTTATTACGTCCCCCATCGTCGGGGAAGGTAAAATTCAACGATTACAGATACTTAACGATGTTGCCGACAATTTAATGATCGTTGCTGACAATTTAGATGGATTGCAGACGATCGAAAAATCATTGCGGGATGTTGGCGGCGAATTGACGGTTCTGGTCGATATCGATGTGGGGATGCAACGCACCGGCAGCAATGATCCGGCACAGATTGTCGCCCTCGCCTCATATTTGTCGGAGAGCGAAACTCTCACCTATGGCGGCGTGCAGGCCTATTCCGGCAGGGTCCAACATATTGAAGATTATGGCGAACGCCGGGACGTCTACGGCGCGCAAATGACATTTCTTGCCGGCGTTGTGAAATCGCTGGAAGACGCTGGATTTCAGCCGAAAATCATCTCCGGCGGTGGTACCGGCACGCACCATATCGACCAAGAGTTAAGCCTTTTTACCGAATTGCAGGCAGGCTCCTTCATCTTCATGGACGTGGAGTACAACGCCGTTGACCTTGCCAATGGCCCCACCAATCCGTTTGAGACCGCGTTATTTGTCCAATGCTCCGTTGTCAGCAATAATGCGGACAATTTTTTCACTATTGACGGCGGCTTTAAATGTTTCGCGACCGATGGCCCCAAACCGGAGGTTTTCAGCGAAAACCTGCCGGACGCCAGCTATGACCGGTTCGGGGACGAACATGGCAAGATAAACCTGGGAAGCGGCAATTATAAGCCGGCTTTGGGTGAAACGGTTTCACTCATCACGCCCCATTGCGACCCCACGGTGAATCTGCACAATTACTATCACGGCGTCCGTGGCGATACATTGGTTGAAATTCTCCCCATCGATGGGCGCGGCGTTCTCTAAGGGTTTTCTGGGGTCGGGCTCTGTGGCATCTAGCAAAAAAAACGGTGTATTTCCTTTGGAAATCGTCGTTTGAGCCCTTACTATAACTGCGTAAGCTCAAAACGTGCGCATTATTCAGGACCACACATCATGCCGCGCATCCTTCTGGTGGACGACGATACTAACTTTGTCGAAATAGCCCAGGCCTTGCTAGAAGCCGGCGGCCACGAGGTGACACCGGCGAAAGACGGCGAACAAGCTTTGGCGGCTCTGGAGAACGCTGAATTCGATCTGATGATTACGGATATCATCATGCCCAAGATCGAAGGCATTGAACTTATCCGAAAGAGCAAGGCGATCTATCCAAGCATGGGCATTCTCGCCATTTCGGCACGGGACAAGCATTCCCCGATCCACCTGACCAATGCAAAAAACTTCGGCGCTGATGAGGTGATGCCCAAGCCGATTGACCCCGCCGGCTTTATCCAGACCATTTCCGAATTGGTGGGCTAGCGCTGCTTATTACGTCTTCTGCCCTTTACGGCCCAGCGCCGTATAGACAATCGCCACCAGCACCAATGCTACGCCCATAAACTGCCACGGCGTCAGTATTTGGCCCAGAAACACCACGCCGATGATCAGGCTGGATAGCGGCTCGAAATTCATCAGAAGCCCGGCCTTCACCGCCCCGATCTTGGAGACCGCCACGAACATACCGATGATAGCGAAGCTATAGAATAGCCCCGCGCTCAGGAAGATGGCCCAGCCCGTTGATCCTTTCGGCAGGTGAATTTCGCCGGCGATCAAGTCCATAACGATATACACCAGCGCGCCCGAGCACAGCATGTAGAAGCTTACGGGCCGGGAATCCTGCCCGCGGACCAACCGGTTCATCAGCAGAAGCATGGCGGCAAAAAGAAATGCAGCAGCCGTCGCCAAGACGATACCGATGGGATTGAGGCTGAGCCCAATCACATCCAGAGCGAAAGCCAGGCCGATGAAGGCAAGAACCAGCGCAGTGATCAGCCGGCCGGTCATTTTCTCCTGCCCTATGGCCCAGGCGCCAAGCCCGGTGAGAATCGGGTACAGATAGAAAGTCACCACCGCCAATCCCACCGGGATGTATTGGATCGCCGCCAATAGCCCGTAAGAATAGCTGGCCAGGATCACCCCCATGACCATAGCGATCAGCTTCACGCGGCCCGGCAGGTTCATCTCCACCCGCCAAAGTTTGAGAATTATGCCGAGTGCGACGGCCGCCAAAGTAGTCCGGTAGGAAAGTACAGAGAGGGGATTCGCGCCGTATTCATAGGCGACGGACGCCAGCGAAGTGTTGATGGCAAAACTGATGGCAACGCAGACCGTGAGAATAGAGCCGAACAACTGGGTCCGGGACAGAGACACCGTGTCGTTCACGTGAGGCTCAACAGGTCACCGCCCAGGCATCCAGCCGAGGCAACCCTCGGTCCGGCCGGTCGGGATATACTCCGCGCCCAGGAATCCGTCCCAGCCCATCTCGTCGATCGCCTGAAAGACATAAGGAAAATTAATCTCCCCCGTGCCCGGTTCGTGCCGGCCCGGCGTGTCTGCAAATTGGATATGCCCGATTCTGGGTAAAGTCTCTCGCATCGTGTTCACGAGATCCCCTTCCATGATCTGCATGTGATAGATGTCGTATTCGATGGCGAGGTTTTCGTGGCCGGCCCGGTCAATAACCTCCAGAGCCTGCCAAGTGCGATCAAGGAGGAATCCCGGCCGTTCCACGGTGTTCACCGCTTCGGTCATGACTTTCACGCCCAGTTCCTGCAGGGCCTCTGCAGCGACGTTGAGGTTGACGGCCAGTACATCCAGGCACTGCTCTCGCTCGAACTCGTTCAGCGGTGGAAATCCGGGCAGCACGTTCATGGTGCGGGGCCGGCACGCCTCGGCGTATTCGTAAGCGATTTCGACCCCCGCCTTGAACTCATCCTCCTTGCCCGGAATGGAGGCGATGCCGCGGCCACCAGAGGACAAGTCGCCGACGGGAATATTGATACCGGCGAATTCAAGTCCGCTGTCTTCCTTGGCGGCCTTCAAGTCGGCCGCTGGCGTCTCATAGGGGAATTGCAACTCAATCGCCTCGAACCCTTCGCGGGCGGCCACAGCAAACCGGTCCAGGAGATCATACTCCAGAAAGATCATTGAGGCATTGGCGGAAAATCGCGGCATTCTTCTGGTTCCTCACAAAACTGACGCGATCTTCTTGAATGGATCGGGCTCGGTCAAGCTGCCAGACAAAACACCTCACTCAATGTTTGAAGATTGGGACCTCAAAGGTCAAACTGCGCGCACATTTAAGAGAGGGTTCCATGTCCAGATTAAAGCTACTCGACTATGACGAAATGACGCCGGAGCAGCAAAAGCTCCACGATGAAATCCTGTCCGGCCCCCGCAGCCGCATCGGCGGGCCGATGAACGGGTGGTTCCGGAGCCCGGAACTAGGGTCATTGATCCAAAAATTCGGCGCCTATTGCCGCTATCACACGACATTGGAGCCGAAACTATCCGAACTCGCCATCCTCGTGGTCGCCAAGAATTGGCGGCAGCCGGTGGAATGGGCGGCGCACAAACCCATTGCCTTAGATCAGGGTCTGGACCCGGCCATCCCCGACGCCATTTTAGCCGGGGAGCGGCCCAAGTTTAGCTCCAAGGAAGAAGAAGCCGTCTATGACGTGGCGGATGAGGTGCTGACTACCAAGAAACTATCGGAGGCGACCTATAAGCGCGCCCTGGATATCTTTGGCGAAAACACGTTGTTCGAGTTGACCGCCATCATCAGCTACTACCTCTGCATCGCTTTGCAGATGAACTGCTTCGCGGTCAGCGTGGCCGAAGGTGTGGAGAACGCCTTCCCCGACGACGAGGGCTAGTCGCTCCATGACGCATCCGGGATATATCGACCGCTTTTACCAGGATATCGATGTGAACAAAGTGGAACGGGTTGACGGCTTTGAGGTCACCAAGGAAGACACGATCGCCTTCGCCGAAATGTGGGACCAAATGGATTTCCACATGGACGAGGAGAAGGCCAAGGCTTCGGCCCACGGCGCCCTGATTGCGCCGGGCACCATGACCTTGGCGATTCGGATCAAACTGCTGCAGAGCCAGGGCATCAACCGGCGCGTCCTGGCCTCCGGTGGCTACGATGAAATCCGCTTCGCCAAGCCGCTTTATGTCGGGGATACCGTCCATTTGGAAACCAAATGCATCGACAAGCGGCTCTCCAATTCCAAACCTGGGATGGGCGTTTGCCGGCTCTATTCGAAAATGTTTAACCAGGACAATGAGCCTGTGCTGACCATGTTCGACACAATCCTGGTGGAGGTCGATCCCGACCGTCCGGCTGAATAGCAGCCGCAAACAAACCCTCGTGAGATCGTTTATCGGGGCTTGGGTCGGTGGCCCGCGCCCGCTACAGTTTTATCAACGCAACAAACCTTTAGGAGGCGAAAATGGCTGGACCAGATATGGATTGGGCCGGACTGGTGCAGATGTGCACCGACAAGGGACTTTTGGCAAAGAAAATGTATGTGGTGTTCACCACTCCGACCAACGGCATCGGCCCGGTCATGGAGAACGTGGAGGAACATCTGGCCTTTCAACACGAGCTGCAAAACCGCGGCATCATGTTTGGGGCCGGGCCGTTCTCGGACGATGCCGAAAAGGATTGGGACGGCGAAGGCATGGTCATCATCCGCGCCGACAGTTTGGAGGAAGCCACCAAAATCGCCGAGAGCGATCCCATGCATTCCAGCGGTGCACGCAGCTTCCGCATCCGTCCGTGGCTGCTGAACGAAGGCAAAGTGACGATCGAACTCACCTTCTCCGACAAGGGAATGAAAGTCCTCTAGGGCCAAACCCCTCTGGGGTCAAATTCCTAAGGCCGGTAGATCACGTTCCCCGAGGTTTTGCGGGCCTCCAGGTCGATATGGGCCTGGCGGGCGTCCTTTAACGCATATTCGCTGCCGATCTCGATCTTGACGATGCCGCGGGCGACCAGGTCCATGACCTTATTCGCCCCGGTTTCCAGTTCTTTCCGATTGCGCACGTGGTTGTACATAGAGGTCCGCTGGAAATAGAGGGAGCCCTTGTGCATCAGATCAAACGGATCAACCATGGGAAAATTGCCCGACGCATTGCCGTAGCCGATCAGGAACCCCCGTTCCGCCAGGCAATCGAGTGAACCGGCATAGGTTGCCGCACCGACGCCGTCATAAACGACCGGCACGCCCTCGCCGTCCGTGATCTCCCGCACCCGTTTGGTGAAATTCTCTTCACTGTAATTGATCGTGTAATCGCAGCCGTACTTTTGGGCTAATTCCGCCTTTGCGTCCGAGCCCACTGTACCGATCACCGTCGCGCCCAAATGCTTGGCCCATTGCACCATGAACAAACCAACACCACCGGCGGCCGCCTGGATCAGGATCGTCTCGCCGGCCTTCACATCGTATGACTGACGGAGGAGATAGTGCGCCGTCAGGCCTTTCACCATCATGGCGGCGCCGTCCTCAAACGAAATTTCATCCGGCAGCTTAACCACGAACTCAGCCGGAATTAGCCTTGATTGCGCATAGGAGCCCATGGGTCCTGTGCCGTAGGCGACCCGGTCGCCAACGCTGACGTGGCTGACGTTCTCACCAATCGCTTCGATCACACCAGAACCGTCGCCGCCGATGATCGCCGGGAACTTATCACCGGGAATTTTGTAGGAGCCAGTGCGGTGATAGGTATCGCGAAAGTTCAGGCTCATGGCCTCATGGCGGAGGCGCACCTCGTCCGGACCCGGTTCGCCGACCTCGATATCCTCCCATTGTAGGACGTCGGGGCCTCCGTATTCATGGATGACGATTGCTTTGGTCATGATTTCCCTGTGTTTAAGAAGCGGCCAAGTGACGTAAATCTACTCAGCCTACCCCCCGCGCTCAACCATCTATCCCAGCAGGGGAGTTGAAAATCCGGCAATCCCGCCACACAATCTGTTACAAGGAGGGTAACCGTGATGATCAAAGTAAAAGACGTTCTCTACGCCCGCTTCCGGGCGCCGGACCTGGACAAGATGGAGGCCTTCCTGACCGCCTTTGGGTTGACCCGCTCGGCCCGGACGGAGACGGGGCTCTACATGCGGGGCACGGACCCCCATCACCACGCCCATATCACCGAGCTAGGCGATGAGCCCGCTTTCGTCGGCTTCGCCTTCGAGGCAAACAGCGAGGAAGACTTGGCCACGATTGCCCAGGCCGATGGCGCGTCTGACGTGGAAAATATCGATGAGCCCGGCGGCGGCAAACGGGTGCGCCTGACTGACCCGGACGGATTTCAGGTGGAAATTGTGCACGGGATCGAGGCGCCAGCGCCCCTGCCACTGGTCAATCACTATGACCGCAATTACGGCAGTGATCGCCAGCGCCGGGGGGAATTGGTCCGGCTAGAACGCGGGCCCGCGCAATGCAAACGGCTGGGTCACGTCGTTCTCAACATCACCGACTTCAGAATCACGGACGCGTTCTATAAGTCCCATTTCGGTATGGTGAGCTCCGACGAACTGACCAACGACGGCGGCGAGGTCATCATGGCCTTTAACCGGGTCGATCGGGGCCAGGATTTCGTCGATCACCACACGCTCCTCACCGTGCCGTCGGACAAACCCGGCTTGGGCCATATCGCCTTCGAAGTGGAGGATGTAAACGCCATCTATCTGGGCCATGAGCATCTGGTTGAACAGGGCTATAAACATTCCTGGGGAATCGGCCGGCATATCCTCGGCTCGCAAATCTTTGACTATTGGTTCGACCCGTATGATTTCCGGGTTGAACACTGGACCGATGGGGATTTGCTGAACGAGTATTCGCCCATGGGCACCATGCACGCCTCGCAAGCTCTGGAAGTCCAATGGGGCAGCACGGCGTCCAGCCGCCGGACCTAGGTTCTCAACGGCCGCGCCCCGGTCCGTCGAGGCCCACATCTTCCAGATGCCCGAACAGTTCCCTCAGTTTGGCCACGTCGGCGTTCGGTAACGGCGGTTTCAGGATGGAGGCCAGATTGGGGCCCAAATGATCCGGATTGCCGGTGCCGAACAGGATCACATCCGCGCCCGGCTGATGACGGACATAGCGGTAGCAGGCGTCGATCACGCTTTCCGCGCCGCCTTCATGCAACAGAAAGCCCAGCGGGTCAGTCGCATCCACCTTGGCCGGATCGAGATCACCCGTCCGGATCAGTTCCGCCACGTCACCCTGCAACCGGCCTGGCACGCTGAACAGACTGCGGACGGCGAACATGATCTGAGTACCGATCCCCAGCTCGACCGTCTTCGGAAACACCCGGCTCTCGGCGCTTTGGTTCATCAGGGAATAAGCCAGCATGACCACGTCGAAACAATTGTCTTCGAAGGCGCGTTGCAGCATGTCATGGCCGGGATCGACCTGGGCATACTCGCTCGCCGCCAAGTGCCGCAGCTTACCCTTTTCCTTTTCCTTCAACAGCGCCGGCACCACCTCGTCGATCACCCGGTCATAAGTCTTAAGGCTCAGCCCGTGGATATGGAAAATATCCACATAGTCGGTGTCCAGTTTCCTGAGCGAATCTTCCAGTCCGTCCAGAATATCCTGTGTATTGAAACTGTTGCCGCCCCAGACCGCGTGATGCTTGGTGGAGATCACCACCGAATCGCGGGGCACGGCCTTGATCGCGTCACCGACGATCTCCTCGGTGCCGTAGGAGCTCGCCGTGTCCAGCATATTGACGCCCAGGTCCATGGCCTGACGCACCAGGGCTACCGAGTGGTCGTGGCTTTTGCCTTGCGCCTGGCCCAGCCGTGAGCCTCCGCCGCAGCCCAAACCGGCCACGCTGACCTTCAATCCCGTCCGTCCGAGGGTGGTGTAGTCCATGATATGGCGCGCCCTTTTCCCGTCGTCTTCGATCAGGCTTAGCGCCTGGATTCAGCCGCGGCAAGGCCGTAGGATATTCGCCAACAAGTACCATCATCTCGGGGAGGAACATCATGGTAGAGAAAATCAGGCGGCTGGTAACCGGCCACAATGACGACGGCCAATCGGTCTTTATCTTCAACGGCGACGCAACGGCGGTGAAGGAAATGGAATCCATGCCGGGCCTAGCGCTGACCGACCTGTGGGTCACCAACGGCGCACCGGCCGACAATACCGGCAACGCGGACGCGGCCGACCGGCCCGTGGTTTTGGAACCGCCGGCCAATGGCACCATCTTTCGCATTGTCGAATTTCCCCCCGATTCCGCCTGGCGGGATTCCGCGGACGCCATGGAAGCGTTTGAATCCATTGGCGCCGGCCACGCCAAGGATACCGGTACGGACGATCCGATGATGCACAAGACCGCGACGGTGGATTACCTGATCGTCCTCAAGGGCGAGATTTGGGCGATCCTGGAAACCGAAGAGGTCTGCCTCAAGCAAGGCGACGTGATGATCCAGCGGGGCACCAACCATTCCTGGAGCGTACGCACCGAAGAGCCCTGCCTGCTGGCCGCCATCCTGGTGAACGCCGACCCGGTCTAGTTTCGTGAACCTCGCCGCCTTATTGGGGAAAGCCGCCCGCACCTGGGGCGACCGCCCGGCCCTGGCGCTGGGCGGCAGCCTGGTCTCCGACTACACGGAAACGGCGTCGCGGGTGGGGCGACTGGCCGGTGGCCTACGCGATAGTCTCGGCCTCGCGCCCGGTGACCGGGTGGCCATCGCCATGAAGAACTGCCCGGCCTACAGCGACGTGTTATTCGCCGCCTGGCACGCGGGCTGCACCGCCGTGCCCATGAACGCCAAGCTGCACGAGAACGAATTCGCCTACATGCTTGAACATTCCGGCGCGAATGTCTGCTTTGTCACGGGCGATCTGGCGGAGACCATTCATGCGGCGGCGGCACAGGCCGGTACGGACGTCCGGATCATCGACACAGCCGACAAAGACTATCAGGCGCTTTGCTCCTCGGACGGCGCTTCCTTGCAAGACGTTTCCCCCGACGACGTGGCCTGGCTGTTTTACACCAGCGGCACCACGGGCCGGCCCAAAGGCGCCATGCTGACCCACCGCAATCTGTTGATGATGACCGTCGGGTATTACGGCGATGTGGATCAATTGGGCCCCGGCGAGACCATCCTCCATGCCGCGCCCATGTCCCACGGCTCGGGGCTTTATATCCTGCCCTATGTGGCCAAGGGCGCGTGCCAGTTGATCCCGGAAAGCGGCGGTTTCGAACCGGCGGAGGTGCTGAACCTGTTCCGCACTTATCCGGAAGTGGGCTGCTTCTTCGCGCCGACCATGGTCACAAGGCTGATCAATGCACCGCAGATTGGCGACTATAACCCAGCCGACCTCAAGACCATCGTCTATGGCGGCGGGCCCATGTATGCCGAGGACTGCCTGAAGGCCCTCGACATTCTGGGGCCCAAGCTGGTGCAGATTTATGGCCAAGGGGAATCGCCGATGACCATCACCGCCCTCAGCCGGGATGCCCATTCGGACACCGCCCATCCCCGCTATCTGGAGCGGCTGGCCTCTGTCGGCACAGCGCGAACGGATTTGGAAGTGCGGATCACGGACAAGGACGACAACCCGCTGCCCGCCGGAGAAATCGGCGAGGTCTGCGTGCGCGGCGACGTGGTCATGCGGGGCTATTGGGACAACCCGGACGCCAGCGCGGAGTCCCTCAAAGGCGGCTGGCTGCACACCGGCGATATGGGCGTGCTCGACGCGGACGGGTTCCTGACCCTGAAAGACCGGTCCAAGGACGTGATCATTTCCGGCGGCTCCAACATTTATCCGCGCGAGGTGGAAGAGGTTCTCTTGCGCCATCCGGATGTGTTGGAAGTCTCCGTCGTCGGCGAGCCCCATGCCGACTGGGGCGAAGCGGTCATCGCCTTTGTCGTCCCTCGGCCCGGCGGCGCGCCGGTGGAGGCCGAACTGGATCAGCTGTGTCTCGACAATATCGCCCGGTTCAAACGCCCCAAGGCCTACCACCTGATCGACGCCCTGCCGAAGAACAATTACGGCAAGGTGTTGAAGACCGAACTGCGGGCGAAGCTTGCCGGGAAATAGGCCGCAAAAGTCGCCAATTTTCTCCGGGCCGACTCACCAAATGTTAACGAGTCTCCCCTAGGGTGTGATCATCCCCTTCACCCAGGAGATACGCGATATGTTTCTAGATTACCGGTGGGATCCTGCGTCCAAAATGTGGATTGTCGTGGATACCCGAACCAACCAGCTTATTTCCTCTCACTGGACGGCCAACGAGGCCATCGACTTGATTATGCGTCTGGAGGTCGAAAAAGACCAAGCGGCATAATAGCGGCGCTCCTCCGTTACGCCCGGACGCACAAACCGGCCTCACCGGCTCCCCCGCGGTGAGGCCGGTTTTCTCTTCTGCTAAAAAGATCCAAATTTTGGATCCACACCCAGAGTATGGCGGGCGGCCTTGGCGACGTCTCCTTTGGAATGCTCGTTGACCACAAAAGAAGAAAAAATCACATCGACATCCTGTTGGTTCGTTGAATACGGCAGCCGGAGAGTGATCGTATTCGCTTGTAAATCGTAGACATCCAACAGTTCGATGATAGAAATCCTGGCGTCTTTCAGCTCCAGCACCTCTCTATAGGATCGGGTCGCTGCGTTAGATAGGCTTTCGGGTTGAAGATTACCGATACTTTTTCCGGCCATTTCCATGGTTGAAATGTCAGCATAATTTCCGCCCCAATAACGGTAGACAAAATCCTCTCCCCCGTTGATTACATCTACGCACACACAATTTGGCGCAATTGCATAGTCAAGGTTGGAAATTCGAAAACGGCTATAATCCGGGGCGAATTGATCAGCCCGCAGTTCAAGCCACTGATCGAAAAGCTGAGCCAACTGGCTATACCGCTTCCGGTTGCCAGCCAAGATAAAGAACTCAGCCGCAGCAACCGACGTCAGCGTGGACGACGATTCACTCATGACAAATCGTTCCGGCTACAGCAAACAAGGCCTACTCCCTCGCATTCGGCCTTTCAGGTCATTCGTCTAAATGACCTCCGTTCAACTTCTTACAGCCATAATGATAAATATCATGATAGAAATGCGCCGCAATGAATACGTCGCATTTCGTTACCAATACTATGCCGGGATCACCGGCCATAGCGGACGGGATTAAATGAGATTACCCCTCGTTAATCCCGGCATACCGCCGCAGGCGGATGTCGGCCTGTTCTTTGTGGCCGGCGAAGCCTTCCAGGGCGCAGAGGCGCGAGCAATACTTGCCGATCTCCACCGAGGCCTCCTCAGTCACCTTCTGATAGGTATGGGTCTTGATGAACTTACCAACCCACAGTCCGCCCGTGTAGCGCCCGGCGGTCTTGGTGGGCAGCGTGTGGTTGGTGCCGATCACTTTATCGCCATAGGAGACGTTGGTCTCGGGGCCCAGGAACAGCGCGCCGTAGTTGGTCATGTTGGTGAGGAAGTAATCCGGGTCCTTGGTCATGACCTGGACATGCTCGGACGCGATCTCGTCAGCCACTTGAACCATTTCTTCGTATGAGTCGCAAACGATTACCTGACCATAGGTCTTCCACGCCTCCCCGGCGACCTCGGCGGTCGGCAGGATAGTCAACTGGCGCTCCACCTCTTTCATGGTTTCTTCGGCCAGAGCCTCGGAATTGGTCAGCAGCACCGCCGGGCTGGTCGGTCCGTGTTCGGCCTGGCCCAACAAATCGGCGGCGCACAATTCGCCATCCACGGTCTCGTCGGCGATAATCAGGGTCTCGGTCGGACCGGCCAGCAGATCAATACCCACCCGGCCGAACAATTGACGCTTGGCCTCCGCCACATAGGCGTTGCCGGGGCCGACCAGCATGTCGACCGGCGCGATTTCCTCTGTGCCGAGCGCCATGGCGCCCATGGCCTGGACGCCGCCCAGGCAGTAAATCTCGTCCGCGCCGGCCAGGTCCTGGGCGACGATAATCGCCGGGCTCGGCTTGCCCTGATAAGGGGGGGCGCAGGCGATGATCCGTTTGACGCCGGCCACCTTGGCGGTAACCACGCTCATATGCGCAGACGCGACCATCGGGTATTTGCCGCCAGGCACATAACAACCGACAGAGTTCACCGGGATGTTTTTGTGGCCGAGGATCACGCCGGGATAGGTTTCCTCCTCCACGTCCACCAGGGCGGCCTTCTGGATTTCGGCAAAGTTACGGATTTGCGCCTGGGCGAACTTGATGTCCTCGATATTCTGTTCGGTGACCTGATCATAGCACGCGTCTATCTCTTCGCGGCTGAGGCGGAATTTTTCCGGCGCCCAACCGTCGAACTTCTCGGAATAATCCCGAAGCGCCGCATCGCCCCGCGCCTTGATGTCATCGAGAATGCCCTCCACGGTCTGGCGCACCTGCGCTTCCGCCGTGTCTTTCTCCTTCTGAGATACGCCTTCCTTGAGCCAGCGCGCCATGATCTCCTCCACTCTTCGAAACGGGTGTGACTGTTGGGTGTTGAATACGGCGTCACTGCAGATTCTTCAAGCCGCTAACGGTCATTTGATCAAGCGTAGTGGCGTTTACACCGGCGCGATCACTTGCTACGGAGGACACATGCTACGGAGCGCACTTGCTACGAAGAAAGCAGAATTTTCGGGGAGGCGGCAGATGACCGATCAGATCGACACCAAGAAAATAGTCGCGGCAACGGACTTTTCCGGCCGGGTGGCGCTGGTGACTGGCGCAGGTAAAGGCCTGGGGCGAGCCTCGGCCCTGGCGCTGGCCGAGGCCGGTGCGCAGGTGATCGGGGTATCGCGAACCGAGGATGATCTGAAGGAGCTCCAGTCACACTTTCCGGACCGGATCGATTATTGGGTAGAGGACGTACTGGAAGAAGACCTCTATCCCCGGATTGAAGCCCTGCCCCGGCTTGATATCTTCGCCGCCTGCGCCGGGGCGAACCGGCCGCTGCCCATCGTCGAACTGTCCACCGAAGACATCAACTGGCTGATCGCGCTGAACATTACGGCCGTGTTCCGGGGCGCCCAGAGCGCAGCCCGGGCCATGCTGAAAAACAAATCGGGCGCGATCGTCATAATGTCATCCCAGATGGGGCATATCGGTGCGCCCAACCGGACGCTTTACTGCACCACCAAGCACGGGGTGGAAGGCCTGACCAAAGCATTAGCGGTGGAACTCGCCCCCAACGGAATCCGAGTGAACTCGGTCGCACCGACCTTCATCGACACGCCGATGACCCGGCCCATGTTCGAAAATAAGCAGTTCAAGGAGACGGTGCTCAACAATATTGCGCTCGGGCATTTGGGCACGCTGGAAGACGTGGCGGCGGCAGTGGTGTTCCTCGCCTCCGACAATTCAGCGATGATCACCGGGGATAGTCTGAAAGTGGATGGCGGCTGGACCGCCTGGTAGCTCTGGTCAACCTAGGCCAACCGGCCAAAACTAGACGGCGACGGGCTCCATGATTTTGGCGAGCTCCAGTGAAGACTTACGCAATTTGTTGATCTTAATCTTGCCGAGATTCTGATCCAGTTTGACCAGGTTGGAACGCAGGGACGTCATCTCGCTGCCCAAGAGATCAATGGCCTCCCGAAACGTCTCAATCGACTCTTTCTGCCGTGCCAGGGCTGTTTCCATCTTTTGAACGGAACGTTGAAGACGGCGGAATTGGTACTGTCTTTGATGATCTTGCGGCAGTTCAACAACGCTCATGGTCACACCCGTTTATTACATTTTGTTACATTGAGATACTTCATGTTACGTTCAGCCTAGTAAGGCCCCTGAACACAGGCAACGAAAAACCCGTTATTTTTGCGATTTTTCCGGTTTTTCATGGAATTCATTAACAACTGGCGAAGTATTGGCCGGGCCTATGAAACCTGGAATAGAACCACTAGGATATTTCCCTAATTTTCGCCTAAGCTTGGCTGAGGTAAGTCGAATCATGTCAGCGGAGAGTATGGGCAGTTAACCGGCGGCGGGAGCAAGAACAATGAGCAACGATGAGTTGGAGATTGAGCCATCAGAACTCGATGAGATGACCCATCGGGAACTGGGTCTTATATATGACGATTCCACCCGGACCACTCTATTCACCAAAGGTATTCAATGGAGAACAGTGGGCTCGACGCTGATCATTTTCATCGCCATGGTCGGTCTCGCCAAATTTGTTTCCAGCGCCGCAGACTTTGTCCGTATCCTCAAAGTCGCGATCATCCTGTCTTCCATGGGCGCGATTTTCATGCTGGTCATTTTTCAATTCTGGAAGCACGCCGAGGGTCAGAAAATTCGCGCCGTCGAGCGGCAGTACTCCAGCCTATTCCGGGGAATCCGGATGAAGAAATCCCGGCTGGAGGCCAATATCCACCGCTATCTCTTGCTGACCTTCATGATCCTGGTCTTGCTGGCCGGCGCCTTTGTCGCCATTACCGCCATCGACAAGATAAGCTAGGGTCCAGAGCGTAACAGCTCACATGGTCAGATGTCGGGCGGAAATCACCACAATCCCGACCACGGTCACACCGACAAAAAACAGCGGCGGTGACCAACGCCAGCCGATCACATGACTGGGCACGCCGGTTACACGCGCCATAAAGAGCGTCGTGCCGGAGAACGGCGAAATCATGGTGCACATGCCCCAGCAGCCGAGGTACGTCAGCCCCACGATCCAATCGGTCAGACCCAGAGCTTCCGGGGGAAAAATCGCGCTTAAGGAAATTACCAAAATCACCGGGTGCAGGCCCGCCAGACTGGTCACCGTAAACGTGAGGATCAGCAGGATCAGCTTGGCGTCCGCCCACGGCACCAGCTGGTTCAGCCCGGCGCTCAGATCGGCCGAAGGCAGAATGTGGGAAATGCCGACACCAAACATGGTCGCCGCGCCAAACATCATGGTCTCGTTCCGCATACCGGGCAACCCCGCGACCACGCCACGGGCCAGGCCGCTCAAGCTAACCCCCTCCAGCTTCAAACGGTCCGATTGGATTTTGTACCAGAGAAGCGCGAAAGGCGGCGCGACGATGCCGAGCGTGATCGGGATGGAAACCAGCAGCATCTCCGCCGGGGTCACCACAAGAACAATCAACGCTAGAAGGATGATAGCGGCGAGCGCCGTCGCGCGGCCATCAAATGCCGGTGGCCCGTCGACTACCCGCCGGCTGCCCCGGCGCAGGAACAGCCGGTCAAAAATCCACGCGGTCAAAATAACCAACACCGCCATAAGAAAACCCGTGGGCGCCAGCTCGCCCCAACTTAGGCTGGGCAGCGCCACCAGAACCACGACCATGCCGATATAGAACGGCGACCAGCACGATGCACTGGTAAACCCCTGCATCAAGGCCACCGATAACCGGCGCTTCTGCACCGGGTCCTCTTGTTTTTCCAAGACGGTGGTCAATAGGCTGAGCCCGGCCAAATTGAGGACAGTGCCCAGAAAGTGCGCGCCGAACGCCAGATAAAGGAACCGCTTCCCCGGCGTCTGCTCGACGATATAGGAGCGAACCGACTGGAGGGATGGGCTCCGTTCCACCGGGTATTTCAGCCAGGAGATGGCGAAAAATAGCAACAGGAAGATGCTCGCCCGGGCGGTGCCGTCGATCACGATCGCCCGCCACTCCCCGGATATGGCTGCGCTGACCAGTGCGACGCCAATCATCACCAGTCCGGCGATCATTTGCCCCCGCGGCAGATCGGTAAACTGCAGGATAAGAAACAGAATAATCAAACCCGTCAGCACCGGGCGCAGTTCGGGTCCATAGACGAATGCGCTAATAACGGTCAGCACCGAAATGGCCACATAAATCCAGGCGGAAACGGTATTACGCATGTCCGCCTGCGCTGACGATTGCGGAGAGAATTTCTTCGGAACGGATCATTTCGCCATGGCCGGGATTGCAGTGGCGGGCATTGTCATGTTTGATCTCGTGAAGATCAAACCAATTGACCTTTTGACAAAGGAACCACCACCATGATTGATCCGCGCACGGAATTTGACCAGCTCGTCGCCGCCAACCGAATTCTTGCCCGGGAGGATGTCGTCGACTCCTTCGGGCATGTGAGCCTGCGTCATCCGGACGATCCGCATCACTACGTCATGTCCCGCTCCCGCGCACCCGAATTGGTGGAATTTGACGACTTTATGGAGTTCGAGCTGGACGGTGAGGTGATCAACGATGATGGCCGCATGCCCTATGGCGAACGCATGATCCACGGCGCCATCTTCGAGGCCCGGCCGGAAATCAACGCGGTCGTCCACAACCACGCGCTGGAGGTCCTGCCCTTCACCATTACCGATAACACCCTCAGACCGGTGGTTCATACCGGTTCAGTGATAGGAGAAACCATCCCCACCTGGGATATCCGGGATAAATTCGGCGAGAACACGGACATGCTGGTCCGCACCATGGAACAAGGCCGCGATCTTTGTTCCACCATGGACGGCAATCAGTGCGCGCTCATGCGGGGGCACGGCGCCGTGGTCGCCGGGCGGACTCTGAAGGAGGCCGTGATCACCGCCATCTATCTACAGATCAACGCCAAGGTTCAGACCATCGCTATGGGCATGGGCACCCCGAAACCACTCAGCAAAGGGGAGATCGACGGCTGCGCTCAGGTTCAGTTCTCGCCTCTGGGCGCCGATCGTATGTGGGAGCATTTTTGCATCCGTGCGGGCGTGGAGCCCTGCTAAGACTTAGGCGCTAGCCTCGCAAGCGGGACCGCAACTGCTGATCCGCCGCGTGATACGCCTCTTCCGGTGATTGGCCCGCTTTGATCTCCGTGAGACCCCAGGCCACATCTGCGTGATATCCCTCTCCGTCCCGTCGAATAGATGCGCCGGCCAAGGCGGCCGAGAGAAGCTTGGCCGTCTCTTCGATCTCGTCGAGACCAGACACATTGTAGAGCACGCCAAATGTCGCCGCCCCCAGATAGCCGATGGGCCCAGCCTCGGCGACTTCGGCCACCAGCTTTTCGGCAACAGCTGTCAGCAGCCCATCATGAACCGCAATCCCGTGGGTGATGCGCAAGCTTTCCATATCGCGGAGGCCCAGAACCAGCAACGTACTGGGATCGCCGGTCTGTTGCACATGATTGGCCGCCTGACGAAGAGACCGGAAAAATGCCCGCCGGCTCGCCACAGGCAGGAACGAATCCTCATCCGCCGCCGCCAACAAATGACCTTCCCTTTGCCGGGCGACGTCCAGATCCCAACGCAACGTGTCCATCTCGTGGAACAGCAGGGTCATCGCCTCTTCCACCTTCGGCGTGAACTCGCCCTTCGGCACACCCAACACAAAGGTGGCGTCCTTGATCTGCTCTTCGGTTCTGGGATTAGGTTTAGCGCGCTCCCGCCCGCTTTGAGCGTAGCCGCCTTGGTGATCGGCGGCGCGCCGGTCGGTAATACTGCGATATCGATGTACGCCGCCGACTTCGGCCATGCGGGATCGTCCGTTATTCGGGGTTCAACAAGCTAGCATGAGCAGCTTAGCAGAGCCAAATGGCGCTTGTGAGTCGGGTAAAGCCCTGACCTGATCAAATACTGCGGGAACGGCCTTCCCAGTATTCTTCCCGAATCGCGTTCTTTTGAATCTTGCCCACCGCTGTTTTTGGCAGGCTGTCGACGAACTTGATCATCCGGGGACGCTTGTGCCGGGCCATCCGATCCGCGCAGAAGTTAATCAACTCTTCTTCCGTGACGGTTTGACCCACGCCCAAGACGATGTGCGCCGCCGGCAGCTCCCCCCAATGGTCGTCAGGAATACCGAACACCGCACATTCATTGACGGCATCGTGCTGGTAGAGCACGCCTTCAATTTCCGTTGGATAGACGTTTTCCCCGCCGGAGATGATCATGTCCTTGGACCGGTCCACCAGGAACAGAAAACCGTCTTCGTCCAGAAAGCCTACGTCGCCGGTTCTAATCCAGCCGTCGGCTGTAAACGCCGCCTCGGTTTCCTCCGGCTGTTTGTAATAATGCATCATGACATTGGTTCCGCGAGACGCGACCTCACCGATTTCACCGGCCGGCAACGGACGGTCATCGGCCCCCAGAATTGCTAAATCCAGATCGGAATACGCCTTGCCCACGCTTTCCGGCTTTTCCAGGTTCGCCGCCACCGGCCGCACGGTTAAATTACCGGCCTCCGTCTGGCCGTATTGTTCCTGCCAGGTGACATTTGGCAGGATTTCCATCTGGCGGCGAAGCTGCGCTTCGCTGGTTGGAGACGCCCCGAAGTTCATATAGCGCAGCGTCTTAAGCTGTTCTTTCGAAAACTCCGGATGGCTGATGATCCCGTTGATCTGGGTGGGCACCATGAAGGCCGCCGTAATCCCGTGTTTTTCACACAAATCCATGAACACTTTCGGATCCCAGGCCGGCATCAGCACACAAGTCAGCCCCAACAGAATACCCGTCTGCATCCAAATCTGTAGCCCAGCGATATGAAACAGCGGCGAGGAGCAACAGATGATATCGGTATCTTCGATATCCATTTCCCGTGCGGCGCGGACCGAGCCGATCACCCGGGACGCATGGCTGACCACCGCTCCCTTGGGAAAGCCCGTCGTACCGCCCGTGTAGGTTATGCAATAGGCATCAGAGTCGGCGATCGCGACATCCGGTTTGGTATCCGGTGCATCGCCCAGGAAATCTTTATACGCCTCAACGCCCTCAACCTCCGCTTCGCCGCCGAACACGATGACTCGCTTAAGAACCGGCACTTGGTCACGTATCGCGAGAACATTTTCCAGTAGATTGGCGTGGACGAAAATTGCTTCCACGTCGGTGCGATTGATGACGGCGGCCAGTTCCTCGGGCGAAAATCGGGCCGACAAATGAGCCAGAACGCCGCCAGACTTAGCCGCGCCGAAGAATATCTCCAGATAGTTCAGCTGATTGGCCGACATAATCGCCACATTGTGCCCACGGGCGAGGTCCGCCGCCATCAGCGCATTGGCAAACTGGTTGGCGCGGGCATCCAGTTCCCCATAACTGAACTGCTCGTCTCCACAGATCACGGCCGTTTTGTCCGGCGCGCGGGCGGCCGCGTTTTCCAGGATATCTCCGGTAAGCATTTTTTCTCCCTGCCCCGATTGTTCGCGCCCGAACAGCTTGTGGACATTATCTTTGTGTCTCTCTAGCATTCAAGATAAATCCCGATGGAAGAACAAGACCGAAGCCGGGGGCCTTTTGAGTTTCAACGTCAAAATTAGGGGAAAAGACGCCACCGTCGCCGTGGAGATGGGCCGGACGATTCTGGAATCCGCTCAGGCCCAGGGTATCGACTACCCACACGGCTGCCGGTCCGGCAATTGCGGCGCCTGCAAATCCTTTCTGCATAGCGGCGAAGTGGAAATGTCGCCCCGATCCAAGTTCGCGTTGACCGACGAAGAGGAACAACGAGGCTTGATCCTGGCCTGCCGATCCGTGCCCTGGTCCGACTGCGAGATCGAACCTGCCAGCCAGGACGAATTCATCATGCTGGCAAGCCGGCAGATGATCTGCCGGGTGGCCGCACTGGAAGATGCAACTCACGACATCAAGATCGTCCGCATGGAGGTCGAATCCGGTGGGCCCTATGACTTCTATGCCGGACAATTTGCAGAGCTTACCTTTCCAGGCCAGCCGGCCCGGGATTTCTCCATGGCCAACCTGCCCGACGACGAGGTGCTGGAATTCCATATCCGGCTCGTCCCCGGCGGCTCGGTCTCCCCCTATGTGGCGAACGAGCTGAAGGTGGGGGACGCGGTGGCGCTGAAAGGCCCGTTCGGCGCGGCCTATTATCGGGACACCCATGCCGGGCCGATCATCGCGGCGGCTGGCGGTTCGGGCCTGGCCCCCATCAAGTCGATCATCGAGACCGCGCTCCGAGGTGGTGCGCGCCAAGATATCTTTCTCTATTTCGGTGTCCGGGACGAACAGGATATCTATCTGGAAGATCACTTCACCCGGCTGGCGATCGATCATCCCAACCTTAACTTCATTCCGGTGCTGTCCGAAGCCTCCGGCGAAACCGACCGGCGCACGGGTTTTTTGGCGGACGCGATGGCCGCCGACTTTTCCGATCTGGACGGGTTCAAGGCCTACCTTGCGGGGCCGCCCATAATGGTGGAAACATCGGTGGAGAAACTAAAGGCGCTGGGCCTCCGAGACCAGGACTGCCACGCTGACGCCTTCTATACGGAAGCCGAGAAAGCAGCGCTGAACGATTAAACCAAGGGAGAGAGACGTGAGCGAACAGCATCTGGCGGGACGGACCGCCATCGTCACCGGCGGCGGGCGCGGCATCGGCAAGGCCATCTGCGAGAACCTCTCCAAAGCCGGGGCCTCTGTCATTGTCGCCGACAACGGTGGAGCGATAGACGGCGAGCCGGAAGAGCCCAACATTGCCAACATAGTCGCCCAAAATCTGCCCAGTGAAGCCGTTGCCTTTTCCGACAGCGTCGCGTCGTCGGACGCCGCGAAGGCCATGGTGCAGCTTGCCTGCGATACGTTTGGCGGCATCGATATCATCATTAACTGCGCAGCCATCCTGCGGGACGGCCTGGTCTTCAAAGGCGCGCCCGAGGACTGGGATACGGTCCTCCGCAACAACCTGTCCGCCGCCTATTATTTGATCAATGCGGCGACGCCGGTGATGCGCCAGCAATTCAAGGACGGCCGCGGCGATGGGGAAGCCTACAATTGGGGTCGGATCGTCAACATGGGTTCCACCGCCGGGCTCTATGGCAACTTCGGTCAGGCCAACTATGGCAGCGCCAAAGCCGGCCTGTTTGCGCTGACGCGGATTGCGGCCATGGAGATGATCCGATCCAACGTCACCGCCAATTTGGTTGCGCCCTTCGCCCATTCCCGGGTAACCGACATGATCCAGCCAGCCAATGACGAACAGGCGGAATACAAAGCCCGCGCCATGAAGGTTTCCCCCGATCATGTGGCCACAGCCGTCGGCTATCTATGCTCTGACAGGGCGGCGGCGGTGACCGGCCAAGTGTTCGGTGTGCGTGGCCGCGAGGTCTTTGTGTTCTCCCAGCCCCGCCCCGCGGCGACCATCAGCCGCCCCGATGCCGACTGGACCGTCGATAGCCTTGCCGAGGCGGTGGATGCGGACCTCAAGTCGAAATTCACTGACTTGGCGACCGACCTGGAAGCCTTTAATACTGATCCCATTGTTTAGGAGGGTTTTGTGACAAACGTCCAACAGGTCGAAACCATTGACCAATGGCGGGACATGCCGGAAGAATATAAAGAGGCGTGTTCCAAGCTGGTGATCAGCCACGCCATCAACGAACTCTACGGCTCCCGCGTTTATGATGAACCGGCAATTTCCTGGGCGCCCAATCCTTACGCCAAGTGGATGGTCTGCCGCGTGGTGATGGAGGAATACGGCCACCACTACCGGTTTTTCGAATTGGGCGTGGAGATGGGCATCCCGGAAGAGGCCATGCTGCCAGAAATGACTGCGAAGTCGCCGTTGTCGATCATGGATTTGGAGCTCACCACCTGGGAACAGTTTTGCACCATAAAAATGATCGGAGACCTGGGTGAAATCCTGCAGGTGGAGGACCTGGTGCAAGGGTCTTTTCACCCGTTACGAAATCTCGCCCGCATGACCATGCCGGAGGAACATTTCCACAGCGAGTTCGGGGAGAACTTCTGCGCCGATATCTGTCAGGAACCGGGCGGCAAAGAGAAGATCCAGGCAGCGATTGACCTGATCTTTCCGCACATGCCGGCCTTTTTCGGGCGGTCCGGCTCGAAGAATAATGAAATTTACCGAAAATGGGGCCTCAAAAAGCGTACCAACGAAGAGATGCGCGCCGACTATGTGGCCCGCGCGAAGACGGTCGTAGAACGGCTGGGCCTCACCCTGCCCGAGGTCGACCTGAGCGCATACGGCTAATTCCAAGGGAGTAGGAACATGAAGATTTGCCGCTTTGACAATGACCGGTTGGGACTAGTGCAGGATGATCAGGTTCTGGATGTTACAGATGCACTGCAAGTCATCCCGCCGATGGCCTGGCCGGCGCCGATGGGTGACGCGTTGGTCGCCAATCTCCCGGCGGTCATGGCGGAGATTGAAAAGCTCGCCCCCAATGCGTCATCCAAGTCTTTAGCCGATGTAGCGCTGAAGGCGCCGGTGGCCAACCCGTCCAAGATCATGGGTGCGCCCATCAATTACCAAAAGCATATCGATGAAAGCAAAGTAGATGACGGCATCGTCTCCAAGCGGGATATCAGCCATATCTCCGATTGGGGCATGTTTCTAAAGGCCAACAGCTCCCTGGTCGGGGCCAGCGAGGGTGTCGCGCTCCGCTTCACCGATGCGCGCAACGATCACGAGATGGAACTGGCGGTGATCATCGGCAAGACCGGCACCAATATCTCTGTCGAAGATGCTGGAGACTATATCGCCGGGTACGCCATCGGCCTGGACATGACCACGCGTGGCCCGGAATTGCAGAGCTTCCGCAAATCAGCTGACACTTATTCTGTCCTGGGCCCGTGGCTGGTGACCAAGGACGAGATCGGGGATCACAACGCCCTGGACCTCAAAATCTCGGTCAACGGCGAGGTGCGCCAGGAGTCCAATACAGCCGATCTGGTCTACAATGTGGAGAAGCTGATCGAATACACATCGGAGCGCTACACGCTTTATCCCGGCGACATCATCATGACCGGCACACCCGACGGCGTCGGTCCCGTGGTCGCCGGCGACGTGATGCACTGCGAATTGGAAGGTGTTGGCGTCATGGATGTGAAGGTGCGCAACGCATAATCCGGTCCAAACAGCGCGGAATTTTCCAGGTGTCATCCTGTTTAACTTGACTTCATTTTGGATTCAGGATGGGCTGTCTCCGTAATCTTCAACATGGGAGGGAAACTCATGAAATCACTCTTAATCGGCGTATTCGCCGCCGGTCTGGCCTTTAGCGCACACGCGGGCCAGTCGGTCACCTATCAAGTCGATGGCAAGGACTATGAAGGCTACATGGCCAAAGCGTCCGGCACGTCCAAGGGCCTAGTCCTCATTGTTCACGATTGGGACGGGGTCGATAAGTATGAAGAAACCCGCGCCGAGATGCTGGCCAAGCTGGGCTATGACGCGTTCGCCGTCGATCTGTTCGGCAAGGGCAACCGACCGCAAGAAGTAAAGGCCAAACGGGCGCTTACCGGAAGCCTGTATAAGAACCGCGACCTGATGCGCAAGTTGCTGGTTGGTGGTCTGGAGACCGCGCGTAAATCCAGCTCCGGCAAAACCGTGGTGATGGGCTATTGCTTCGGCGGCGCGGCCGTTCTCGAAATGGCGCGTTCGGTCAAAGCCTCCGACATCGCCGGCTACGCCACTTTCCATGGTGGACTGTCCACACCCAAGGGACAGAGCTATCCCGACAATACGGCGCCGATTTTGGTCGCCCATGGCGGCGCCGACACGGCGATCACCATGGATCACGTGGCCGCGCTGTCCAAGGAATTGGAGGCCAAGAAGATCAAATATCAGATCGAGGTCTATTCGGGTGCGCCCCACGCGTTCACCGTGATCGGCTCCGGCCGGTACCGGAAGGTCGCGGACGAACAATCCTGGTCGGCATTCCAGGATTTCCTGAACACCAATCTGCCTGGCAGTTAAGCCGCCCCCAGATTTAGGAATGATAGGCCGGAGGCGCTGACGCCTCCGGCCTTTTCTTATGTACTGTTCGGTTTGACCAATCCGCCTGCATCTCCATAATCTTGGTAAAACCACCTTACAGGGAAGGAAGACCGGCATGTCACCCGTCATCGACGTTCATACACATATGCTCAACGACAAATGGCTTGAGACCATCCTCAAGCACGGCGGCGACTACAGCCTAAAGGAATTAGGCGGCCAGCGCGTTGTCCACTACGAAGGCGCGCCGTTCATGACCCTGATGGACGGCATGTTCGACTATGCCGAACGGATCCGCGCGATGGACGCCGCCGGGGTGGATATCGCCATCGTGTCCCTTACTTGCCCGAGTGTCTATTGGGGTGGCGAGGAAATCAGTGTCGCCACCGCACAGATGATGAACGACGACATGGCGTCCCAGCAGGAAACCTATCCGGACCGTATCCGCTTCTTCGCGACACTGCCTTGGCAGTATCCGGACGCGGCCATTGCGGAACTAAACCGGGCCAAAGGCAAAGGCGCGGTCGGCGTGTTCGTCTCCGCCAACGTGACCGGCCTATCCCTGACCGATCCGTTGTTCGCCCCCATCTGGCAGGCGATTGACGAGAGCGATCTGCCGGTGCTGGTGCATCCCGGCGCACCCCCCGGTGTCGGCCAGATGGACATGGGGAAATACAATCTAGCCTTCTCCGTCGGCTTTATGTTCGACACCACCCTGGCCGTGGCGCGGATGATCTATGACGGGTTCTTCGACCGCTACACAAACGTGGATATCATTGCGTGCCATGCGGGTGGCGCATTGCCTTACCTCCAAGGCCGGTTCGACACGGCGTTTGACAATATGCCGCCGTGCCGGGACGTGATCACCGAACATCCCAGCACTTATTATGAGCGGCTGTACTTTGATTCAATCGCCTATACCCAGGAAGCGCTGGAACTCTGCCTCCATGTCTCCGGCGAGGACCGGCTGCTCTATGGGTCCGACTACCCCCATAACGTAGGCGACATGCCGGGCTGTCTGGCGCGGGTGGACGCCCTGCCCCAGGGTGTGCGGGCCAAGGTGCGGGGCGGCAATGCCCAGCGCCTTTTCAAACTTTAAGGCCCTGACCGATGGCTGATCCCGCCGTTGACCGGCTGCTGAAGATCGATAGTGGCGCCGTATCGGACGCCTTGGACTCGATTGGCCTGTGGGGCACGGTGAACGAGATCAAGCCCGCCGCGCCTTCCAAGCGGATCGCCGGGCGGGTGCAGACAGTTAAGCTGGGCCCTGTCACGGATCAGGTACAGCCGTCGCATTTGTGTTCGGAAGCCGTCGATGCGGCGAAACCGGGCGACGTCATCGTGGTGGAAAACCGGGTCCGCCCGGACGCCGGGGGCTGGGGCGGTATTCTGTCTGCGGCGGCTGCAACCAAGGGCCTGGCCGGCACCATCGTCGACGGCGCGGCGCGGGATGCGGATGAAAGCCTGGAAATGGGCTATCCGGTCTTCGCCACGTCGTTCATCACCTCGACCGCGCGGGGACGGATTTCCGAACACGCCTGGAACGTGCCGATTATGATGGGCCGGGTGCATGTCGAACCGGGCGATCTTGTCATCGCCGATAATTCGGGCGTGGTGTTCATCCCCAAATCACGGGAAGACGAAGTGATCACCAAGGCCGAAGCCATCGCCGCCAAAGAAGCCGCCATGGCCGAAGCCGTCAAAGCCGGCAAGCCGGTCTCCCAGGTTATGGGCGGCGATTACGAGAACATGCTGAAATCGGACGACTAACCGGTTACAGCCCGGTATCCACATCCTTCTCTTCGGATGTCATCTCCAACCCGGCATTCGCCGCCTCTTCCAGAAGCAGAGTCGCGAAATCATCTTCCAGGTGTCCCCGGCCGATGATCGACTGCACGCATTCGCGCGCCGCCGCCGTGACCGGCATAGGTACGCCCAACTCCCGCGCGGCGGCGAGACCTAAATCCATGTCCTTGCGCAACAACGGCGGGGTAAACGTCGGCGTCATGTCCAGGTTCACATAGGCCGGCGTCTTATAGGTCGTGAACATGGAGCCCATGACGCTGTTGTTGATGAAGTCCAGGAAGGCGTGACGGGGCACACCGCCCTTTTCCGCCAGCACGGTAATCTCCGCCATGTTTTGCGCGACCACGCCCAACATGACGTTGTGGCAAATTTTGACCATCCGGGCCAATTCGCCCTCGCCGACGTAAGACACGCCGCGGCCGATGGCTTCCAGGAAGGGCCGCGCTTTTTCGAACGACGCCGCGTCGCCCGAGGCCACGATGGAGAGCTTACCGGCGACAACCACATGGTGATTACCGCTTACGGGCGCGTCGATCATTTCGGTGCCGACGGTCTTGGCGAATTCGCGGACTTTCTTGGAAGACTCTTCGTTGATGGACGTGCAGTCGATGAGCATGCCCGGCGTCTGATCGCCCTGGGACAGAACGCCGTTTTCGCCCATGGCGACTTCCTCGAAATCTTTCGGGCCGCCCACCATGGTGAAGACCACATCCCGGTCTTTCAGTTCCGCCGGGGAATCCACCACCTTGGCGCCGAACTCCGCCAGGGGGTCGGCCTTGGCCCGGGTCCGGTTCCAAACGGTCACATCCGCGCCGGCATCCAAAAGCCGCTTCGCCATGGCAAAGCCCATGCGGCCTGTGCCGATCCATCCAACCGTCAAATTACTGAGTGCGCTGTCCGCCATGTGTAGGTTCCTTCCCTGTCTCCCGGCCCGACCGGGCGTGCAATCAACTGAAATAACAATGACTTACCCTGCCGCGTCGTAAACATTCGTTCTATGCAAACGATTGCAGAGCCTCTATACCTGTGTATAGCATTCTAAACCAAGCGATGAAAACCACGGAAATCATGGGTCTTTATCATGGCTGAGACAGGATCGAGATCACGGGTCACGCTGCGGGATATCGCCACCGAAGTGGGGGTCCATCCGTCCACCGTGTCGAGGGTGCTGAACCCCAAGACCCGGGGCATGGTCACCGAGGAGATCGCGCAAAAGATCGATTCTGCTGTCGAGAAACTGGGCTACCGGCCCAACGCCTTCGCGCAGAGCCTGAGGACCAATCGCTCATACACGGTGGGTGTTTTGGTGCCGGACCTGACCAACGCGGCCTTCACGCCGATCATCAAGGGCATCGACAATGTGATGGAGGAAGCCGGCTACAGCGTGCTGGTCGCCAATACCGACAATGTCACCGACCGGGAACGGCGCAACGTGGAGAAATTCCGCGAGCGGCACGTGGACGGGCTGGTGATCGCCACCGCCCATCGTCAGGACTCGCTGATCGACGATTGCCGGGCGGAAGGCACGCCCTTTGTCTGCGCCGTGCGCTCGACCACCGATATCGGCGTCTCCTCCGTTGTCAGCGACGAAAATCTGGGCGGCGCGATGATCGTTTCCCACCTGGCGCAACTCGGCCACTCCAAGATCGCCTATGTGGGCGGACCGCAGTTCCTTTCCACCGGCTATGAGCGCTATCAGGGCATTGTGCAGGGATTGCGCGATAAAGGCCTGGACCTGGACGACGAGCTGGTCACCTTCGGCGAAGCCTTCACCGAGGAAGAAGGCCGCCGCGCCGCCAACAAGCTCCTCGCTACCCGCAAGAAATTCACCGCGCTGGTCGCCGCCAACGATCTGATGGCGCTCGGTTGCTACGACGAGTTGGCCGCCGCCGGGCTCAAATGCCCGGACGATAGTTCCGTGGTCGGTTTTGACGACATGCCCTTCGCCGGCAAATTCAACCCGCCGCTCACCACCATCCAGACGCCGCTGCTGGACGTCGGCGCCGAAGCCGCGCGCATCCTGTTGGATCAGATCGACAATCCGGACACGCCCGCGCGCTCAATCAAACTTCGGCCCGAATTGATTGTGCGGGAGAGTACAGGTGGAGTGGCCAGCTAGTTGCACCAGATTTCTGACTTTATTAATGTATGTCAATCTTTGACATAGGAGCCAAACATGTCGACCAACGTCAGCTTGATCCCCGAATTGGAGTCATTTGCCAAAGCCTGCGTCGAAGAGGGCCGCTATAACAATGTGAGTGAAGTTGTCCGCGAAGCCCTGCGCCGTCTCCAGGACGCGGAGCAACGCCGAAAGGAATTCAACTTTATGCTGGACGAGGTATACCGGGACGTGGAGGAAAATGGGACGATCTCTCTGGACGACGCTCTAGATAACGTGGATCGGACGATCGAAGCCTCCAGCCGATGACATCTGCGGTCCTTTCACGGGCAGCTGACAACGATTTGGAACAAGTAGCCCGGTGGATTGCCAAAGAGGATTTCCAAGCGGCAAAGAATTTTAGGCAATCCGTTGCAGAAGCCGGCCGCCGCCTATCCGATCACAAAAATCTTGGTGTCGAACGGCCTGATTTAACCGCCAGGGAACCCGCTTTCTCGTTTTAACGGGGTTTCCCTACGTTCTTGTCTATGACCCCAAACGAGAACCAACCCTCATCCTCCGCATCCTGCACACCTCCCGCGACCTGCCGGAGTTGCTGGGAGAGTTGTAATTAATTTGTCGTCGCGCCGCCAAGGTCCTGGCGCACATACTCCCCATCCTTTTGCGTGACGAGCTTGGTCTGTGAATCGACCGCGCTGATCAGAGTGACGTCCTTGCCAGTATTGAAATAAATGGCGGAATCCGTCGGCCAGACGCTCGGATCGGGCGAGGCGCCGAACTCGGCTCCATAGCCGAGGTTAAAACGGGAAATCATATCGGGAAGAGCCTCCAACATATCGGCAGGCAAGCTTTCCCGATTAAAGCTGCCGCCCCGGCCTAACAACATTCTGGAGATGTCGTTGTACCGCCCGTTATGGCGAACCAGAAGCTTCCACACGTCCAGCATGATCGGCGATAAGGGGAACCGGTCTCCCTTGTTGATCGCGAGAAGCATCAGCAACCGGCGAAGTTCCTCGATCAAATCCGCCGGCCGCATATCGCTCTCAGGAAGATCAGCGACGACAAATCCCAAATCTAGGGTGGCGGCAATTTTCCGAATTTCATCGTCGCCCGGGGCGTCGGCGGAGAGATATCTCTCGCCGTGAAAGCCCCTGTTGCGGAGGATCCCCACGGCGATGGCAACACCAACGATGAAGACAAACATCCACAACACGTCCCAATAGTCGGAAACGGCTTGCGCCTCATCAGCCATTTATGCCTCCGGTTCTCTGTGTATGGGGGATACACCCACCACACAGAGTATAGCACCTAAGGCAGCGCTGCAGACCAGTCCTTGGTCTCGATGATTTCCTTCAGCCGGCGCAGGAACGCCGCCGAGTAGGCGCCGTCGATGGCCCGGTGATCAAACGCCTGGGTCAGCACCCCGATCGGCCGGATCGCCATCATGTCTTCACCGTCCACGTTCACCACCCAAGGCCGTTGGGTGATGGCGTCCGTCGACAGGATCGCCACCTGCGGCTGGTTGATGATCGGCGTGGTGAAGTACGTGCCGAACGAGCCGTTGTTTGAAATCGTGTAGGTCGCCCCGGCATAGTCGTCCGAGGTCAGCTGATTGCTGCGCGCCCGATTGGCCAAGTCCGCCACGGCGCGGGCAATCTCCACCGCCGTCATGGCAGAGGCATTTTGGATTACCGGCGCGACCAGACCTTCGAAGTTCAGATCAACCGCAATCGAGAGATTGACGCTGTCGTGGACAACCAGATTATCGCCCTCCACATGGGCGTTAATGTTGGGGAACTCGGCAATCGCATCGCAGACGGCCCGGGCGATGAACGGCAGGTAGTTGAGCGAAAACCCTTCCCGCGCCTTCCAGGCCGCGCCTTTGGCTTTGCGCGCCCTGTCGACGCCGGAGAAATCCACCTCCATGCCCTGATGAACGTGCGGGCTGACGGTCTTGGAGCGAACCATGTGTTCCGCCGTCATCTGGCGGATGCGGTTGAACGGAATGACCGTCCGACCGTCCCCTGATCTGGGAGCTGGCGCCGGCGCAGGAGCGCTCGGCCGGGCCGCAGGCGCCGCAGCAGACGCGCCTTTGAGATACGCCAGCACATCGGCCTTTTTGATCCGGCCATCCCGGCCGGTGCCGGTAATCTGCGCTGGATCCAGATTGTTCTCGGCCACCAGCTTACGCACCACGGGCGACAGCTTGTGTTGGTCACCGCGCGCTGCCGGCTTTGACACCGCGGGCGCAGCGGCAGGAGCGGGTGCGGACGCGGACTCGGCAGCTTTCGCCGGTTCCGCCTTCGGCGTTTCTTTGGCCGGGGACGCCGCTTTGCCATCGTCGATCACCGCCAGCACGGTGCCCACGGGCACGGTTTCGCCGGCATCAACGTTAATCACCTGCAGCACGCCGGTGGCCGGGGCCGGCACCTCCATCTCCACCTTGTCGGTGCCGATCTCGAACAACAGCTCGCCGCTTGTCACTTTGTCGCCGGCGGACTTGTGCCAGATGGTGAGGGTGCCTTCGGCGACCGTCTCACCCAGTTGGGGCATCAGGACATCCATGTCAGTCCACCTCGCGGCGTACGGTCTCGAAGATGCGGTCCACGGAGGGCAGAGCGATGTCTTCCAGCTCGTCCGCCGACGGCAGCGGAATGTGCGGCGTGGTGATGCGCACAATCGGCATGTCCAGATTCCAGAACATTTCCTCGGCCACGATGGAGGACACTTCCGCGCCCCAGCCGCAGAGCCGGGGATTTTCCTCGACGGTCACCAGGCGCGATGTTTTCTCGACCTGTTCGAAGATGGTCTTGGTGTCCAGCGGCACCAAGCTCCGGAGATCGACCACGGACGCCGAAATGCCGGCCTCCGACTGCAGCCGCTCGGCCGCCGCCAACGCGCGCGGCACCATGGCGGCCAGCGCCACGATGGTCACGTCATCGCCCTCGCGGACGACCTTGGCCGTGCCGATCTCGTCCACATGCTCCCCGTCGGGCACTTCGCCCTTGGTCGCATAGAGAGATTTTTGTTCGAAGAACAGCACCGGGTCCGGATCGCGGATCGCCGCGGCCATCAGACCTTTGATGTCGGCGGGGGTCGATGGGGCCACGACCTTCAGGCCGGGGATCATCATCGCCCAGTTCTCCACGCTTTGGGAGTGCTGCGCACCGAACCGGGCGCCGCCGCCGTTGGCGGTGCGGATCACCAGGGGCACGTCCACCTGACCATTGGTCATATAGCGGCTCTTGGCGATCTGGTTGGCGACGATATCCCAGCAAACCGCCAGGAAGTCCGAGAACATGATCTCGGCGATGGGTTTGAGACCCGTCATCGCCGCACCCATGGCCGCACCGAGGATGGCTTGTTCCGAGATCGGCGTGTCGCGCACCCGTAGGGGACCAAACTCGTCATACAGCCCCACGGTGGCTTTAAACACGCCGCCGGCCTTGGCGATATCCTCGCCGAGAAAGACCACGTCTTCGTCCCGGCGCATTTCCTGGGCAATGCCTTCAATTACGGCTTCACGATAGGTTAGTTCCGCCATGACGAACCTCCATCCGCATAGACATCCGTCATCAGCACATCATCCGAGGGCGGTGGCGATTCCTTGGCCGCCTCCGTCGCTTCATCGACCCGCCTGAGAACGTCTTTTTCAATGCTGTCGATGACCTTCTTGGTCACCCCAAATTCGCCGAGGCGCTCCCGGTATATCTTGAGCGGGTCCCGCTCCATCCATTTTTCCAACTCGCCTTTCGGCCGGTAGGTGGCCGGGTCGGCGCGGGAATGACCGGAATGCCGGTAGGTCTTGGCCTCGATCAAAGACGGCCCGTCGCCGGCGCGGGCCTTCGCCGCCGCGTCGCGGGCGACCCGGTAGACCGCATCGGCGTCGTTGCCGTCGACGATGATCGAGGGCAGGCCATAGGCCGCGGCCCGGTCCGCCGCCGGATGCTCCACCGCCGTCACCTCGCTGATCGGCGTGTATTCCATATAAAGATTGTTCTCGCAGACGAAGATTACCGGCAATTTCCAGATCACCGCGAAATTCAACGCTTCGTGGAACGCGCCGATGTTGGTGGTGCCGTCGCCGAAGAAGCAGAAGGCCACCTGGCCGGTGCCTTTATACTGTGCCTGCCAGGCCGCGCCCGCCGCGATTGGCAAGTGCGCGCCGATGATGGCGTAGGACCCCATGGCCCCCTTCTCCACGTCGGTCAGGTGCATGGAGCCGCCCTTGCCGCCCAGCATGCCGCAGGACCGGCCCATGAGCTCACCCAGCATGCCGGTCATGGAGGTGCCCCGCACCAATGTGTGGGCGTGGCCGCGATAGGTGCAGAACGTGTAGTCGTCGTCGCACATGGCCGCGGCGCAACCGGCGGAGACCGCCTCCTGGCCGATGGCCAAGTGGCTGGTGCCCTTAATCATGTTTTGGAAGAACAAGTCGTGCGCCCGCTGCTCCAGATGCCGGACCTCCAGCTGGAGCTCCCACATCTTGAGGCGCTTTTCCTCGCCGATATCGTCGTTCTTGTTGCTGGCTTTAGCCGCCGCCTTTGCCTTTACGGCACGCTTTTTGGTTGCCCGTTTCTTGCTCGCTGCTTTGGCCACATCAACCTCCCTAGCCGCGCCAGAATTCATAGGAACTTTCAACTGAACTTTTACCTGGCGAAATCTTATACCGGCAATCTATGCAAACGATTGCACAACTGTTGACGGATCATCACACAGACAGTAAAACCTGTCAATAATTCTCTGCAATCGTTTGCACGAACATCGGTTCACGGGCCGAAAACCCTCAATAAACAGGCGATTTTGCGGAAAAGGTGATGGACGAACGGGTTCTATTCATTTTGAATAGGGCCCACACAAAACAACCAATTCGGTGGAGGCACTGATGCATTACACACGACCGAGATCAACCGCGACATGGGGCGTCCAGGCAAAGGACTGGGAAGCCGGGATCGATTACAACAAACTTCGGGCCGATCGGCTGCAACGGGCCCAGGAGGCCTGCGCGGACGCGGGTTTCGGCGCGTTCCTGTGCTTTAACTTCGATAATATCCGCTACATCACCGCCACGCATATCGGTGAATGGGGCCGCGACAAGTTCGACCGTTATTGTCTCGCGCCCACCGACAGCGCGCCGTTCTTGTGGGACCCCGCACCGCCGGCCAAACGGAAAGCCTCCCCGTGGCTGGGCAACCGGGTCGACGCGCCGGTCAGCACCATGCAGGGCGCTATTCCGCCGGAACACGGCGTGCAGGATGTCTTCGCCAAGCAGATCAAGGAAAAGATGGTCGAGCTCGGCATCGAGAAACAGCCCCTCGGCATTGACGTGATGGAACTGCCCATGCTTCGCGCCCTGGAGAAAGAGGGCATCGAGGTGGTGGATGGCCAGCAGGCCTTGATGAACGCCCGCGAGGTCAAAACCGAAGAAGAGATCGAGCTTCTGAAAGTCGCCGCCGCCATGGTCGATGCGACCTATCTGGACATCGCCAAGGCGATCCGGCCGGGCGCTCGCGAAAGCGATCTGGTGGCCATCGCCAACGACAAGCTCTACGCCATGGGCTCCGAGCGGGTTGAATGCGTGAACTCGGTGGCCGGCCCGCGCGGCGCGCCCCACTCGCACACCTTCTCCGACCGGATCATCCAGCCGGGCGACATGATCTTTTTGGATATTATGCACAGCTTTAACGGCTACCATACCTGCTACTACCGCACATTCATCTGCGGCCTGCCGAACGAAGCCCAGAAGGAAGCGTACGAAATTTGTTCTTCCTGGGTGAACGCGGCGCTGGAAGCCAT
The DNA here is from genome assembly GCA_964611435.1 of uncultured Rhodospirillaceae bacterium. Lineage (GTDB taxonomy): Bacteria > Pseudomonadota > Alphaproteobacteria > Rhodospirillales > UBA2165 > JAYPHU01. The sequence continues at coordinate 92,205 of CAZSXT010000003.1, forward strand.
CAAGCCGGGCGTGAAGATCGACGATATTGCCAAGGTTTGGCCGAAGGCCGAAGAGTTCGGCTACGCCAACGAAGACGAAGCCTTCCTGCTGCAGTTCGGCCACGGCGTCGGTCTCAGCCTTTGGGAACGCCCGATCATCTCGCGGCGCTATATGGGTCAGACGACCGAGCTCAAGAAAGGCATGGTCTTCGCCGTCGAGTGCTGGAAAGGCGCGGAAGACGGGTCCGGCGCAGCCCGGATTGAGGAAGAAGTGGTGGTCACCGACGACGGGTGCGAAATCATCACCAACTTCCCGAGCGACCATCTGATCTCCTGCGGCCTGCCGGGTTGTGAGATCTATTGAGCAACCCCAACCGCATATGGGTCACACTCATCACCGGATTTTTGGGGAGCGGCAAGACAACCTTGCTGAACACGCTCCTCAAACATCCGGAGATGAATCAGGCCGCCGTCATCGTCAATGAGTTCGGCGAGATCGGACTCGACTATGACCTGGTCGAGCGCAGCGACGAAAACGTGGTGCAGCTCGCCAACGGCTGTCTCTGCTGTTCCGTAAAAGGCGATCTGATTGATACCTTCCGCGATCTTTATATTCAGCGGAACGCCGGCACTATCCCCTATTTCGACCGGGTGGTGATTGAAACCACAGGCATCGCCGATCCGGCGCCGGTGCTGCAGATCATCTTCACCAACCCCATGATCATGAACCACTATACGCTGGACGGCGTGGTCACCACGGTGGATGCCATCAACGGCGTTTCCAGTCTGTCCCGCTTTCCCGAATGCGTGAAGCAGGCGGCCATCGCCGACCGGCTGATCATCACCAAGTCCGATCTGGTCGAGGACGAGGATCACGACGCAAAAATCGAAGACCTGTCGGAACGCCTGCGCGCCTTGAACCCGGCCGCGCCGATTGTTGTCCGCACCGCCGGCGAGGTGGACCCGGACGACCTGTTCGGCACCGGCATGTTTGATCCCAAGACCAAGCAGGTGGATTTTGACTCCTGGGTTGATCCGGCCAATTACGCCGTCGAAGCCAACGACAATCCGTTCGACGCGGAGGCCGAGCTCAGTGAAGAGGCGCTCGCCTACTATAAAGAACACGGCCACACGCCTGACGAGGAGCACCATCACCACCATGATCAATCCATCAAGACGTTCTGTGTTGTGCGGGATGAACCCATGTCCTTGGATATGCTGCGCATGTTCCTGGAGGGCCTGACCAACGAGGCCGGGCCGGACCTGTTGAGGGTCAAAGGCATCATCAATATCGAAGACGAGCCTGACCGCCCAGCCGTTATCCAAGGCGCCCAACAGATATTCCATTCCCTGGAATTTATGGACAAATGGCCGTCGGATGACCGGCGGACCCGCATTGTGTTTATCACCCGGGATATTGAACAAACCTATATCGAAGATACGCTGGCGCTGATCGAACGGGTCGCGCAACGAACCGTGGCCGCCGGCGCCGGTCTGGTCTAAGACCATAAACAAGAACACAAGAACTTAGGGAGGAGCATATGCATTTCGTTATTTTCTGCCTGGACAAGCCCGGCATCACCCGCGATCCCGCAGTCATGCAGGCCCATGTGGAGTATCTCAACGACAGCCCCATCAAGAACGTCATGTCCGGTCCGCTGACCGGTGATGACGGCGAAGGGGTCATCGGCAGCCTTTATGTGGTCGAAGCGGAAAGCCGCCAGGCCATTGAAGACTTTCAGAAAGACGATCCGCTGGTGAAGGCGGATTATTGGGAAACCGTCGAAGTACGCGCCTTCAACAAGCGCGTCGACAACAGAGATTGATTTAGAGGAGAAAACCAATGGATCTCGGACTTAAAGGAAAGAACGCAGCGATCACCGGCTCTAGCCAAGGCATCGGCGAAGCTATCGCCATGTCACTGGCGGCGGAAGGCTGCAACGTGGCTATCAATGGCCGCGATGAAGAGAGGATCAACAAGGTGGTCGCCGCCGCCGAAGCCAAGGGCGTCAAAGCCGTCGGCATCATCGCAGACATGTCGTCCGAAGCTGGCTGTCAGGAATTTGTGGAGAAAGCCGCAGCCGGTCTGGGCGGGATCAACATCCTGGTGAACAACGTCGGCGGCATGATCCCGGGCACCCTGGACGGCATGAGCGAAGACGTCTGGAGCACCGCCATCAACCTGAACCTGATGGCCTGCGTGTACACAACCAAACATGCCATCCCGCAGCTGAAGAAAAATGACCACGGCCGGATCCTGAACGTGTCTGGTATTTCCGGCACCCAGTTGCTGCCCGGTTCCTACACCACGACTATCCCGAATACCGGCATCATCGGCTTCACCAAGCTGACAGCCAATGAGTTGGCGCCCAGCAATATTACGGTCAACAACATCTGCCCCGGTATGACGGCGACCGAATCCTGGGTGCCTCGGGCCGAAGCCATGGCGAAGGTGCGCGACACCACGTCGGACAGCCTGCGGGACATGTTCTCGGCGCAGACCATGCTGGGCCGCTGGGCCGACCCGTCGGAAATCGGCGATGTCGCGGCTTTCCTGGTCTCCGACAAGAATTCCTATATGACCGGCACCACCGTCGAAGTGTGCGGCGGCATTACCAAGTATATCGGGTAAGGTACCAGGGGATGCGCGATCAGCGCGTCCCCCCTTCCTGCTCTAGGGCCCGCCTTCGGGTTGTACCGGCCCGTAGTCGATCTCATAGCCCGCCGGCAATCCGAGCCATTCGAGGGCTTGCTCCAGATTCCGAAACGCCAATCTGTTCTGTCCCTGGGTCGTCCGGGTGACCAGCGCCCACGCGTGCGCCTTGGCGTAATCCGACGGTGACGAGACCAGCCAGGCGAACCGGCTGCCCTGCATCAGCAAGTGTTCCTTACTGTACGCACTGTCGAAATCCCTCTTAAACCAGTCGTAATTCATTTCCGCCGGCAGGCGAATGTCCCTGGTGTCGCGCAGGAACCCCATGCCCGGTCTAAAAGCCGGATCGGCGACGATCATGTTGATCGCCTGAATCCCTTCAGCCGGCACATAGGTGGGATGACACACAAAGCAGCAATTGTTTTGGGCGTCAAGACTGATCCTGAACGACATGATCGGGGTACATTCGCCACGCGGTTACAGTTATGTGCGGCAGGCACTTGAAGCCACCATACGGTGCGCGCCGAACATTCTAAATATAGGGATACGCGCGGCGGGTGGCGACACTGTTATTTTAGGGAATTCCCCAGATTCCGGGCTAAAAACCGCGCAATTTTCCGTGAACCGGACGGCATCGTGTGCACGCTGTCATAGAAATCCCGAGGCCCGAACTCCAACTCACCTGCCAAATCGATACAGCGCAAAGACAATTCGCCGCAAACCGCCAGTGTGACATCATTGAACAACTGCATGGTCAGCAGCCCGCGGTTGGAAATCTTTTCACCCGCCCCCTTCTGGACCAGGGCATTTAGCTCACCATCGTCATAGCGATAGTCGCCACGGGGTTGCGTCACGTAGACCGGCTGGGCCCCGAAACGCCGAATGCGGGACGCCAGTGTGCGGAGCCGTTTGCGGTACTCGGTCAGCGCTGGGCCCAGCTCCTCCTTTACCTTCTCTTCGCCTACCCAATCGTTCACCGGTTTCCACGTGCCTGTGCGATAAGAATTTGCCCCATGCATCAGCCGGGTGCGCTGCGCCACGAACATGCCGCGAATGCGCCGGAACTGGTTATACAGCACACTGTGATTCATGATGTACTGGCGAAGCTGCCGGGAATGTTCAGGCGACTGCATCGTGTCGTATTGTTCCCGGCTGTCACCCACGGCAACATCGTTGATCCCCACATAGGCCAGGACGATGTCCGGTCTCAGTCGGGGAATATTGGGAAACCAGAGATCAAAGGCCGCGATATGGCCGACGGTAGACTGCCCATCCACCGCTGCGTTTACCACAGAGACATTCCGCCCTGCCGCTTTGAGCGCTTTTTGAAGCTGTTGGACCCAGGTCTCCGTATCGTCGAGAAAACGCTCATTGGTCGTACTACCGCCAATGGCCAAGATGCCGATATTGGCGGGATTGCCGCCATAGTCGCCACGCAGTCCGTGCTCATCCCGCGTATAGGTGATCACCTTGCCGGGCGAAATAAATTCCGACACATCGAAATAGCGGGTCTCGTTGCGAGGGACGTTGAGGATGCTGTAGCTCGGCCCAAAAATCCAATTGCCGAAAATCAATTCGGCCGCGACCAGAACGATCACGATCAGTCCGGCATTGATTCCGATGATCCGGCCAAAGCGTTTCATCCCTAGGCAATAGCCTGTTTAGACGCGGGAATAAAGTCCTGGGGTCACATTGACCCTGGACCTCCCCAGCTTAAGCGCCGAAAATGCGGCTCTCTCAGGGAAGCAGGAAATAAACAATATGACCATTGATACCCATACCCACTACATCACCGCCGATATGCGGACCGCGTTCAAGCAGCGCACGGAACCACCGTTTATCGATGAAACAGATGATGGCCGGGATCGTTTTCATATGCCCATCGGCCACCTCATCTTGAACGACGCCTATTATGATATGGACGCCCGGGTCGCCTTCATGGACGACGTGGGCGTCGACCGGCAAATTCTGTCCTTCCCCGGCCTGTTCGGTCTGGACAGTCTCCCGGTGGCGGATTGTTTTTCGGTGATCCAAGGTTTCAACGACCACGTCTCGGCGCTCAGCAAACAACACCCGGACCGGTTCTCCGGTCTGGCCGCGCTGCCGTTTGCCGATATCGATTTATGTGTAGAGGAATACAAGCGCGCCCGGACGGAACTCGGTCTGATCGGGGCCATTCTGCCGGTAAATACGCTGGTCAGCAAAGACCATGCGGAACGCCTGGCGCCCATCTTTGCCGCCGCGCAGGAGCTCGGCGGGCATTTGTTTGTCCATCCCGGCCGCCGCCCCGACGAGGTGCCGGCACCCGGCGCCGCGCCCAAGGGCCCGCCCTTCGCCGACAGCATGGCGGCCCGCCAGGCCCTGGCCGTGCAGGATCGCTGTTCGGCCGCCATGGTCACTCTGATCTTCACCGACTTCCTGGACGCCTATCCGGACGTCACCCTGCATGTGGCCAACCTGGGCGGCACCCTGCCCATGGTGGTGGAGCGGATGGATCAGGTGAATGTCACCCGCAGCCCCGACAAACCCATGCCGTCGTCGCTCTTGGACAAAGTCTATGTGGATTGTTCGTCCCTGGGCCCACGATCCATCGAGATCGCCGCGGCCTTCTACGGCGCGGACAAAATCCTGCTGGGCACCGACTGCCCCATTTTCATGACCCAATGGTCCCTGGACGCCATCAACGACGCCAAGATCAGCGAAGACGAGAAGGAACTGATCCGCCACGGCAACGCGGCGAGACTGTTGGAGAGTTATCTGTAGGGTCTTGGTTCAGCTGTTTCGTCCGTTAGCAGATGCAAATCAGCCAAAATCGAGCACCCTGTTTTTAGACAGAGGGTGACCCAAAGAAGACTTCACCCTGCCGAGATCAGGTCAGCAGCTTTTTCGCCGATCATGACGGCGGGGGCATGAGTATTGCCGCCCGTCACATGGGGCATGACAGAACAATCCGCAATACGAAGCCCATTGATCTGACTTACCCGCAACGCGCCATCCACCACGGCACCATCATCGATCCCCATTCGGCATGTGCTCGTGGGATGTAGTGAAGAACCGGCATTAAGGCGAAGCCAAGCCTCTAGCTCTTCATCTGATGAACTTTCGTCACCAGGAGATATCTCCGTCTCGATGATCTCAGCGAGTGGAGTTTGGCGGAATATCTTGCGCGTCACTTTTAGCCCATCCCTGAGAACCTGAAGGTCCACGGGGTCATCAAAAAAGTTCATGCTGATACGGGGTGGATCAGCCGGATTATTAGACCGGAGGCGGACGCATCCTCTGCTTCTAGGATGGACCGCCGAGACCCGGCAAGCGAAGCGAGGGCCGAGTGCAGGTTGGATGCCGGGGAACCACAGATTGGCCTGTGGTGAGACCGGACTAAACAACATTTCGATATCAGGCCTGTCGCTCTCAGGTAGAACACGAACAAACCCAATGGCACTAACCGGTATCGTGGCGCCATCTCCATCCCTCTTGAGCCTCCACCTAATCACCTTTCGCATGACACGATCCCAGCGAAGCTCGCTGTCAAATGACATCGGTTTCTTTAAGGCAACTTGGAAGACAGCATCCGGATGGTCCTCTAGGTTTTCCCCTACTTCGGGAAGGTCCAAAACAGGTGAAATATCCATTGATTGAAGATGTTCGGCGGGTCCTATACCGGAGAGCATTAGAATTTGAGGAGAATGGTAGGTGCCCGCTGATAAAATAATTTCTCCGTCAGAGCCTGCCGTCGAAACCTGACCATCCTTGATATACTCAACAGCTACTGCACGCTTCTCTTCGATGACAATCCGTTTGACCAAGGCCGAATGGATGATTGTGAGATTTGTGCGGGACAAGGCAGGACGAATAAACGCAGCGGCACTGGATTGCCGGATACCGTCTCCGATATTGAATTCGGTGGGAGCAATTCCCTCGAAGGGACCTGCATGGTAGTCGTCAAAGGTTTGGATATCGCACGCCTTGGCCGACTCTGAGATTAAGTCGAAGAGTGGTCCCGGGGTTGCGGACTGAGTAACGGCCATTGGACCGGACCCCCCGTGAAGCTCCGTTTCGCCGCGCCAATTTCGTTCCGACCGTTTGAAGTATGGAAGAACATCTTCATAGTCCCAACCGGACAGACCCATTTGCCGCCACTGGTCGTAATCTGCGGGATGGCCACGAGCATACACCATGGCGTTGATTGCGGAACTCCCGCCCAGCCCTTTACCGCGGGGGAGAGGCAACACCCGGTCATGTAAATGAGGTTCCGGCTCTGAGGTTAGCCCCCATGAATGGTTGGGATGAAAGTGAAGTTTCTTCATACCCAGCGGCATGTTTACGAGATAGTTATCGTTTAGACCGCCCGCCTCGACTAACAACACTCGATTGTTAGCATCCTCACTCAAGCGATTGGCCAATACACACCCAGAAGAACCGGCACCAATGATGATGTAATGGAAGCTGTCAGACATGCGAGTATTCTACGCCTCGCGAGTGGCAGTGGCGCAAGCTCAATCTGCACGGGCTTCGAATTCCGAGACACCTAGAATCGGCACCACTGTCGTTAATGAAGAATTTTATCTGTCTGGTAATGGCTAAACTGAGACTAGGTTGGCAATCGTATTCAAAGTCGGCTTCCTACGCGAAAGCCGCCCCGCCGCTAATCGACCGCCGGCACCCGTTGCCAGACCGCCTCGACATACGCCACCTCGAATAGATCGGCCTTAGTGTAGGGGTCGTTCTTGTGGAAATCCTCAACCGTGGCCCGGTCCGCGTCGAACACCAGGATATTGCCGGCGACATCCCGGATATCGACCTTGCCGGACGTCTCCACCATATCTCCGACCAGCCCGCCGCCATAGACGATCAGCGGCAGGAACGGTTCCTGATAGGCGGCGTGGGCCGGCTGCAGCTCCGCCCGCTTTTCGGCCATACCCGGCCGGTCTTTCCTGAACAATAGATAGCGCATGCTCCCTACCCTTTCCGCCCCAGACCCAGGTCCGGATAAATCTCCGAATACCGGGCGCCGGGATAGTAGGCGACCCCATAGGCCGGCCGCGCCTTCATGGCGGCGAACCAATCTGTCACATGGGGCAGGTCATTCTCCCACAGATCATGGTGGCCCAGGTCTTCCATCCGGTCGATCAGGGGTGCAACACAGATATCGGCCAGCGTGTACTGTGCGCCTAACAGCCACGGCCCGCCGGTCTCCGCCAAAGCCGCGTTCATCCGCTCGACGGTCTGGCAGATATCGCCCAGCGCCTTGTCGATCTCGGCCTGCGAGAACCCCGTTTGCCCCATACGCTTGTAGAAGTCGGTCTTGAGCGGTCGTATCTCCGCCTCGTGGGCGAAGGCCTCGTCGTCCAGGTCCTTGTAATTGCGGATCAGGATTTTCTGGAACGTGGGATAGCGCACCGCCGGGGTCGGCACTTCCTCCAAATAGCGGAGCCAGGTGCGCATCCTGGCGCGATCCAACGGCGCGTCGGGGGTCAGCTTGGTGTCGGGAAAAACCTCGTCCAGATATTCCAGGATGACCGATGAATCCACCACCGGCGTGCCGTCGTGAACCAATGTGGGCACCACGCCGTTCGGGTTCATCTCCAGATACTCCGGCGTCAGGTGTTTGTTCTCGCCGGGCTTGAACGGATGATCCACCCAGTCGAGCCCCTTTTCGGCCAGGCAAATCCTGACCTTTAGGGAACAGGTGGAGGCCGGAAAGTTGTAAAGCTCCAATGTCACAGACGTTCGCTCCCAAGTTTGTTCGGATAGTAAGCTTCTGCCCGGCCCCCGGCAACGCTTGCGCCCGATACCGATTTGGCGCGAAAATAGCGCAAAATAACTTACACACGGGAGCGCCCATGCTGGGCCTGATGATGGACCGTCAACTGACGGTCAAGTCTCTCATCGACTATGCGGCCAAGTTCCACGGCGATACGGAGATCGTGTCCCGCACCGTGGAAGGCCCGATCCACCGCTATACCTATGCGGACGTGCACGCGCGCATGCACCGGCTGGCCAATGTGCTGAAGGACCTCGGCGTGGGCGATGGGGACCGGGTGGCGACGCTGGCCTGGAACGGCTACCGGCATTTCGAGCTGTACTTCGCCGTCTCCGGCATGGGGGCGGTCTGCCACACCATCAACCCGCGCCTGTTCACCGATCAGATCGCCTATATCCTAGGCCATGCGGAGGACAAGGTCGTCTTCTGCGACCTGACCTTCGTGCCCGTGTTGGAAGCCTTGGGCGATGCGTTGAATAATATCAGCGCCGTGGTGATCATGACCGACAAGGATCACATGCCGGACACCAGCCTGGACGGGCTGCTTTGCTATGAAGAGCTGATGGACGCGGCGGCCGGCGATTTCGACTGGCCGGAGATCGACGAACGGCAGGCCTCTTCTCTTTGCTACTCCTCCGGCACCACGGGTAATCCAAAGGGGGTGCTTTACTCCAACCGGTCCACCGTGTTGCACGCCTACGGCACCTGCTCGGCGGATGTATTCGCCTTATCCGCACAGGACTGCATCATGCCGGTGGTGCCCATGTTCCATGTGAACGCCTGGGGCATCCCCTACGCCGCCGCCATGTCGGGGGCGAAGGTGGTGTTTCCCGGCGCCGGCATGGACGGGGCCAGCCTGTGGGAGTTGATGGACGCGGAGAAAGTCACCATCAGCGCCGGCGTCCCCACTGTGTGGCTGATGCTGCTGCAATATGTGCAGGCGGAAGGTAAAGCCCTGCCCTATCTGAACCGGACCTTCGTCGGCGGCTCTGCCCTGCCCCAGTCCATGATCGAGACCTTCGAGAACGACTATGACGTCGCCTGCCTCCACGCCTGGGGGATGACGGAGATGGGGCCCTTGGGCTCCGTCGCCCATCTGAAGGAGCATATGAACGATCTGCCCGAGGCTGAGAAGATGACCTTCAAGGTCAAACAAGGCCGCCCACCCTACAACGTGGATATGAAAATCATCGGCGACGACGGCCAGGCCCTGCCCCATGACGGCGTCGCGTTCGGCGAACTCTGCGTGCGGGGGCCCAGTGTGACATCCGGTTATTTCAATGACGATGATATGTCGGCGGACATGTTCGACGCCGAGGGCTGGCTGCGCACCGGCGACGTCTCGACCATCGATGGACAGGGCTACATGCAGGTCGTCGACCGGTCCAAAGACGTGATCAAGTCCGGCGGGGAGTGGATCAGCTCTATCGATCTGGAGAACATCGCCGTCGGACATCCGGCCATCGCCGAAGCCGCCGTCATCGGCGTCGCTTCCGACAAGTGGGACGAACGGCCGCTGTTGGTCTGCGTCCTGGCCGACGGCCAAAGCGTCGAACCGGTGGAGCTATTGAATATTTACGACGGGAAGGTGGCCAAATGGTGGGTGCCGGACGCGGTGGAGTTTGTCGACGAACTGCCCCACACGGCGACCGGCAAGCTGCAGAAAATGACGCTACGGGAGAGGTTTAAGGATTACCGGGTGGCCTGAGGCCGGCCTAATATTCCACCGGCGCGGCTTTATCCTTGCGCACCACCATAAAGATGCCGGCGCAGACCAGCACGCCGCCGGCAATGTGATAACTGAACAGCTGCTCTCCCAATAGCCAAATACCCAGACCGGCGGAATAGATCGGCATCAGGTTCACGAACACGGCCGCCTTGTTGTGGCCGACCACCCGGTTGCCGGTGTTCCAGAACGCCAGGGACAGGATCGAAATCAGGATCGCCAGCACCAGCGACCAGCCCAACAGCTCCCAGGTAAACGGCGTCGGGCGATAGTAGTAATGCTCGATCAGCCAAGCGGGCGTCAGGAAGATCGTGCCAAATACCAGGATCACGGCCAGCGCCGGAAACACGCCCAGACCCGCCGGCATACGACGCAGGTTCACGGCATAGGACGCGTACATGATCGTCGCCACCACGGTAATCAGGTCACCGATGTTGAAATCCAGGCTCCGGACAACCCCCAGGTCGGCCCGGGAAATCATGATCGACACCCCCGCCAGCGCAGACAACACGCCCATGAGCTGAGTTTTATTGAGTCTATCCCGGAAGAGTATCCAGGCGATGCCGGCGGTCAGCACCGGCTGGGTCGCATTGACCAGTCCTGAATTGGTCGCCGTGGTGAAGTTCACCCCGACAAACAGCAGCACCCCGCCGCCGACCATCAAAAACCCTTCCATCGCAAAGTAACCGAGGTTGGCCTTGACGATATCCATGTTCTTGGAAATCGTCCCCCAGCAGAAGGGTAGCATCACCAACACCGCAATCGACCAGCGCCCGAAAGACAGACCCAGGGGCGGAATTTCTTGATGCACCGCGCGGGCAATAACCACGCCGGCCGACCAGAAAAACACCGTAATCGCCAGCAGGGCATAGGCTTGGCCGGGTTTGACCTTCAGGGCGCCGGAGGGTGCGTCGTGGCTGGAACTGTCGGACATTGCAGGGGAATTCTTGTTGTTTTGCTTCTGCGTTCGGCGTGGAATTTACGGCGCGGGACAGGCTTTGTCACGCATTTGGGGGGGGTATTGGACGCTAGTCCAATTCCATCGTGCCGCCGTCCATGGGCAGCGCGCCGGTGAGCCACTGGCGCATCAGCTCATTCACCGTTTCCGGGCGCTCCAACGTGATCAGATGCGCCGCCTCGGCAATCAGGGCGAGCTTGGCCTTGGGCAGGAGTTTCAACATGTCCCGGGACAACTCGGGCGGGAGAAGTTCGTCCAGGGCGCCGCACAGCACCAATGTGGGGCACATCACTTTGGGCAGGAAATCGGTCAGATCGGTCGCCGCCGACAGCGCGCTCACCTGTCGGGTGAAGCGGTCCGGGCCGACCGAGTCCGCCATGTCGTTAACGGTCTTCACCAGACGCTGATTACCCTGATTGTCCGGCTGCAGAAACAGTTTCAGCATCTGCGCTTTCACCGCGTCGAACTCGCCGGCGGCGGTCGCGTCCAGCATGGCGCGTCGGCGGGCCTGGCGGGCTTCACCCTCCACCGCGGCGGTGCTGTCCAAGAGGCCCAAATGGGTTACCCGGTCACCGCCCAGTTTCTTGACCAAAAGCGCCACATAGCCGCCCATGGAGCTGCCGGCGATGGCAAACTTGGGCGGAGATTCGGTGAGGATCGCCTGGGCCATCTCCTCCACCGTATCGTGGCGGAGATGGGCGCGGGTCACCACCACCGTGCCGAGATCGCTCAAACCCTCGACCTGCGGCTGGAACAGCGCCTCGGTGCCGAGCAAACCCGGCACCAGAACGAGATGAATGTGATCGGCCATCCGCACCTCCCTAGACGTCGAGGCGAAATGTTACTGAGCGGCGCTCCACTCGGCAAAGGTTTTCCCACTTTCGGCCAGCTCCACCAACAAGGGCGCAGGCTTCCAGTAATCACCAAATCGTTCTTGGTAAGCGAGGACTTTCTCGTAGACCGTCTTCAGGCCCATACGGTCAGCATAATACATCGGCCCGCCGTGCATACGTGGGAAGCCGTAACCGAAGCACCAGATCACATCGATATCGCCCGTGCGGTAGGCGATCCCTTCCTCCAGGATTTTGGCGCCCTCATTGATCAGGCCCAGCAGACACCGCTCCAACACTTCCTCGTCGGAGATGGGGGAGCGGATGATGTTGAGCTTCTGCGCCTCTTCCTCGATCACCTCGTCGATCAGCGGATCGTGGATCGGCGTGCGGTTCCCCTCTTCGTACTTATAGAAGCCCATGCCGTTGCGCTGGCCCATGCGGCCCATGTCGGCGACCCGCAGCAGCACGTTGTAGTACGGGTCCGGATTGGCCGCCTTGAGGCCCGAATTCGTAAGCACGCTCTGCATGACGTTGACGCCGGCCATATCGTGCATGGCCCAGGGCCCCATGGGGAAGCCGAAGTCGTACATCACCCGGTCGATCTGTTCCACGGATGCGCCTTCCAACAGCATCTGATCCGCCTCCCGATGATAGCCGTTGACCATCATCCGGTTGCCGATAAAACCAAAGCAGACGCCGGCGACCACGCCGACTTTGCGGATTTTCTTGCCGATATCGACGGAAGTGGCCAGCACTTCGGTCGAGGTCTTGGACGCACGGACGATCTCCAGCAACTTCATCACGTTGGCCGGGCTGAAGAAGTGCAGGCCGACGACCGCTTCGGGCCGCCTGGTCGCCGCGGCGATGGCGTCGATATCCAGGGTCGAGGTATTGGTGGCCAGGATCGCACCGGGCTTGGCCAGATCATCGATCTGCTTGAAGACTTTCTTTTTAAGCTCTAAGTCCTCGAATACCGCCTCGATCACGACATCCTTGTCTCGGATGGCGTTGTAGTCGGACGCGCCGGAAATCAGGCTCATCCGCTGTTTTACATCATCCTCGGTCATGCGGCCGCTTTTCACCGATCGCATGTAATTGCTTTCGACCACACTCAGGCCCTTCTCCACCGCCTCGTCGGAGAGATCGACGATGGTCACCGGAATGCCCACATTGGCGAAGTTCATGGCGATGCCGCCGCCCATGGTCCCGGCGCCCAGGATGGCGATGCTTTCAAACGGCAGCCGGCCGGTGCCTTCGGGCAGGTTCGGGATGTTGCCGACTTCGCGTTCGGCAAAAAAGATATAGCGAAGCGCCTTGGCCTCCTCGCTGATCAGCGCCGCATCGCCGATGCGTTTCTCTTCGGCGATGCCTTCGGCAAAAGACTTGGTGACCGCGTTGTTGATGCTCTCGATCAGGATTTCCGGGGCGTTCTGGTTCCGCGCCTTGCGGTTGGCCAGCTTGCGCGCTTCGGCCAGGCCCTCGTCGTCCCAGCCGGTGGTGTCCACCGCCATGTCGGAGGTTTTACGCGGACCGGCGCCGTCGGCCAGCAACTGCTTGGCGTATTCGATCGCACCGTCTTTCAGATCACCATCGATCACCCGATCGAGAATGCCCATACCCAGAGCCTCGTCCGCCGCAATGGGCGCCATGTTCAGGATAAACATCAGCGCGTTCTTGGCCCCAATCAGGCGCGGCAGGCGCTGAGTGCCGCTGGCGCCTGGAATGATGCCGAGGGAAATTTCCGGCAGGCCCACGCGGGTGCGCTTGTCAGCGCATCGGTAGTGACACGAGATGGCGGCTTCCAGACCGCCGCCGAGCGCCGTGCCGTGCATGGCGGCGATCACCGGCTTGGGCGAGTCTTCGATCACGCCAAAGGCTTCGTAATAACCGGGATCGGCAATGGGCTCATCGAACTCCTTTAAATCGCCGCCGGCCATGAAGGTCCGCCCGGCGCACATCAGGATGATAGCTTTGGCGTTGTCGTCGGCGATAGCTGCCTTGAAACATTCGATTAAGCCGGCCCGGACGCCCACGTGAATGGCGTTTACCGGCGGGCTGTCCACCGTGACGATGGCAATCTCATCCTGCATTTCCCAAGAGACAAAGTCGTTCATCTCGATTCCCTTTTATCCGTAAACCTCGCGATATGCCGGGCGGGAACCTAATGGATCGTGTCCGCCGGTTCAAACGGGGATTCTATTGTGAGACCTACCCCTCGTTGGGCAGGCAGGTCACCGCGTATTCGTGGGTGATTTTGCGGCCCAGGACCGGGTCATCCAGCTCGATCCGGAAGGCGTCCATGGGACGGACGCCACCGATGACGGCCAGAGTGCCGCAATACATCAACGTGCCGTCGGCGAGATCACCGTCCGCGGCTCCACCTATATGCTGGCTGTAGCGGCCGATCAGTTCCTCCGGCGCCAGCATGGTGGTGACCGGGCCTTCCTGATACAGGCTGGCGTCACCGCCGGTCACCGCCCAGGCGCGTAGCATAAGCTGGTCCCAGTGGTCGATGACTTCCTCATAGGCCCAGAGTTGCGGCCCCACCGGCTTGGCGCAGGCTTGCTTGGAGATGCTGACGTTCTGTGTTTCCACCTTTCGGTCGGTGTGATCGGAACCGACCCCCAGCCACATGGTTCCCTGCTGGGCGATCAGCACGAACTCCACCTCGCCGGAAGAATCATCGCCGACCACTTCGATGGCGCCGTCGGTGGTCAGCAATTCCGCCGCGCCGCGATAGAAGATCGGCGTGGTCTTGGGTCGGGCGACGCCGATTTCCTCCAGCTCCTTGATGTGGGCCTCCATGGCCTCTTTGTTGCGGCCGGTCCAGCCGGCGATCACAAGATTATTGATGGTGATCTCGGCCTGGCGCGCCGCGCCGTCTTTCGGCAATTGTTCAAAAGTCAGAATAGGCATGAGGTCCTCTTCAAGTGTGCTCTGCCGAACCCGGTCGGGTTTTCATGGTATTGGCGAGATGGAGTCTGAAAATCACTGCCAATCGGTATACTCCGCGTCACCGGCGGCCGATTTCTCGGGAATGTCGTATTGACCCATCACGTGGTCGACCACACTCTCGAACATTTCCCAGGGCGCTTCCCGGAAAGAATGGTTGCGCACGATGAACGACGCGCCGGCGTAGAACTTTTCATATTGTTGCTGGCGGCCGGCAAATTCAGAGCCCACCACATCCCAAGCGAGCCGGAACAATTTCATCCGGTCGGCGGCGCCCATTTGCGGTGTCTGGAAGTAAGCCTCGAAATCCTCCCGTAGTTTTTCGTCGTGCACCACAGAGATGCTCGCCGGCATCTGGAATACACCGCCGCCGCAAAGTTCCCGCAGGACATCGACGATCATGGAATGGTTTTCCGTGCACCAGTTGAGGGCTGCGTACATCATGCGCCGGTTGTAGGTCGTGTATCCCTCCGGCCAGCTTTCCGCGGCCTCGATTTGGCCATGGATCATGCCGGACAAAGTCGCTTCCAGCGCCGCCATTCGGCCCAGGGTCTCTCTGACCGCCGGCACCTGATCGGCGCCTGTGGCTTTGGTCACCCTGCTGCAGAGACCGGTGATCAGCTCCATCTTTGACCAGAAACGGACATTGGCCTGGTGGTTGCCATAGCAATGGCCGGGGGATCGAATATAGATTTCGCGGGCGAGGATGGCGTCATCCATGACGAACACCTTCTCCCACGGGACCTTGACGTTGTCGCACATGACCAGAACGTCGGTTTCATCCATGTTCCAAGTCAGTGGCGAGTCGAACTGATTTTCCGCATTCAGAGAGATCGGCTGACGCATCCACATCGTTAGCCCGGGGATATTGCAGGGAATCCCACAGGTGACAGCCTGTTTCACCTGATCCGGCGCCAGGGGCAATAAGTTGCCGATCCAAATTTCATCACAGAAGACGGCGCTGGTGGCCAGCATCTTCATGCCGGAAATGGTGACCCCTTCTTCATCTTCATCGACCACCATCAGGGTCGGGATCGGCAGATTATTTTTCTCGTAGAATTCCGGATTGCGGGCGGCCTGGGGCGGCAGCACGGCATAGGTGGCGAACAGATCACCTTTCTTCATGTATTCGTAATAAGAAACGATGTTCTTACCGAACTGGTATTCATCGGTGTCAAATATTGACGGGCTCGTCGCCATACCGGTGACAAAGCTGGCCACGTGATCCATCGACCGGCCCATCATGCCGCAGGTCTGATCGGCGATCAGCTTGTGGGCGGTCGTTCGCTTGCGAAGATCTTCCCGGCTTTTGGCCTGGAGAAACCACATGGAATACCGCTCGCCATCTTCTTCATAGCTCAGCGCGTCCTGTAGCTCAGGATCGTGCTTCAGATCATAAAGAGCGGCGACGGTCTTTGCCGCCTCCCGGAACGCCGGGTGGGTGGTGACATCTTCAACTTTCTCATCACCGATATAAACGACACGGCCGTCCTTGAGGCCTTCGAGATGTTGTTTGCCTGTTTTGATCAAAGCCGATCTCCCCTTTGAGTCAGTCGTCCGTACCGGTACGGCGGCTTTCCATGGAATTCTGATAGTGTGCGGTCGCCAACGTACCATCGGCGTTGGCGGTGAACTTCTCTAAAAGGTCTCGAAACAAATTGAACTCCTCCCGGCTGAATCCGGCAAAAAGTCCGTCATTGACCTCCGCTGTCACCGGGGTAACGGTTTCGATTGCCAGGGTGCCCTGCGCTGTCAAGGCAACCAATACGGAACGCCGGTCCTCCGCATTGGGGATTTTATGGACGTAGCCAATTCTCACCAATTTGCCGACCTCGACGGTCACGTGAGACGACGCGACTCGCAATTGAGATGCCACCTCTTTGATGGATACACCCCGTCCGTCATGCCCCCGAGCAATGACCATCAATATCTGATACTGCCGCCCAGTTAGGCCGATCTTATCACCCATTATGGCGCGCAGCTCTTCCAGCATTTGCCCGGTAGAGAATAGATTGTGAATCGTCCGACGCAGCTCGTGGTCGTTACCATCAAGTAATACTGTATCCAGCGACGCGCTAAGCGGTGGCGTGTACGAGGCGTTTGAATTCATGAACCAAACTATCTACGTAATTTATGTATGTAACATACATAATAGACCGGCCGAATTGAGTCAAAGAAAAGTTCTCAACTTTTAGGAATCGTCGGCGTCGTAGTAATAATGCAGCTCGAACATCACGCAGCCCTTCTCTGACTTGAAGGGCCCGTGGAACACGCCCGGCGGGCGGCACGCATAAGTCGGCGCGTGAAATTGTTCACCCCCTTCGCCGTTTTCGTCGTTGCCGACGATCAGATCGCCTTCAACCAAGTACACCTCTTCCCAGTGATCATGAACAAAGGGCGCGGTGGAATAGACGCCCGGCAGGATGCGCAGGAACCGGGACCGGCTGCCGGTCTTGCCGTCTTCATCCAGGTCGCTGGTCAGGACCTTCTGTTGCATGCCGGCGGGATAACCTTCGGGCTCTTCCCAGCCCTCGTCCATGTTGAGGGGCAGAAATTCCAGATGGGGTTTGCCTTTGCCCATAATGTGTTCCTCCGAACTTGGCGCCTTTTGTGTAGTCCCTGGCACCGGGTAAAAATAAGTCATTGAAATTGCGTCGTTTTATTTTCGCTGGTGCCAGGCACCTTTTCAAGCGGTGGAATGACTCGCGTCGTGACGTCCTTTCTGTTAAATTAGCTAAGCTACTTAGTTAATTAAGTCAATAAGCCAATCACCACGTTGTCACCACGGGAGGCGGCTATGGCCACGAAAAACACCCTGGATAAGGACCTTCGCGGATACCTGGACACCAACAAGGATATCCTGACAGTGATCGACAAGCCGGTGTCCATCGACGATATCGGCGCGCTCTCGGCGCAGAGCGAGGGCCCCATCCTGTTTGAAAACATCAAGGAGCATCCAGGTTTCCGCCTCTGCGACATGCTGGTGAAGCGGCGCTGGACCCAATGCCGGACCTTGGGCGTCGCGGAGGAAGACTATCTGCCGACCCTCGCCCAGCGCCTGCGCAAGCCGCCCCGGGGGCTAGTGGATGTCGACACCGGCCCGGTAAAGGAGGTGATCTGGACCGGGGACGACGTGGACTGGCTTAAACTGCCGATTCCCATCCATTCCGAGGACGAGACCGAACCGCTGGTCACCGCCATGAACATCGTCAAGGACCCGGAGACCGGGTTCTACAATTCCTGCCACGCCGCCACCCAGGCCGTCGGCCCGCGCACCGGTCTCGTCAGCTTTGTCACGCCGCACACCCATGCGGTCATGCAGAAATACATCGAGCAGGGTGCGACCGAGATGCCCATCGCCATCGTTTTCGGCATTCCGCCGGCATACGAGATCATGGGCAACTTCTCAGGCCTACACATGGATTTGTGGGGGGAGATGGAAATGGTCGGCACGATTATGGATATGGATATAGAGATGGCGCCCTGCGAGACCATCGACCTGACCATCCCCGCCCATGCGGAGATCGTCGTCGAAGGCACCATCAACCTGGTCGACAAGACCGACATCGGCATCGGCGTCGGGCCGTCCATGTATTATTTGCCCAAGCAGGCCTCGCTGCCGGAGATCAATATTACCGCGATTACCATGCGGTCCGACCGGCCGATTTACCGTAATCACCAGACCTGCCCGGACACGGATCATCAGCCCCTGCCCCGGCTCTGCCATGAAGCGGTTCTCTACAACAGGGTCTCTGAAATCGGCATCAAGGTGCACGATGTGCAATTCCCGACCTGGGGCGCGGCGCTCTCCTGCATCATCAAGCTCGAAGCGCCCCGCGAAGGATTCGTCAATGATGCGCTGATGCAGTGCATGGGCGCGCCGTGGCTCAACACCAAGATGGTGGTCGCGGTCAGCCCGGACACCGACATCAACGACCCGGCCCAGGTCTATCACGCCATTGCGACGCGCTGTGATCCGTCGCGGGACATCATCACCGTGGACAATACCCGTGGCTCCCCCTACGACCCGTCGGCCGCACCTCTGGACGCGTTCTGGC
The DNA here is from genome assembly GCA_964611435.1 of uncultured Rhodospirillaceae bacterium. Taxonomy (GTDB): domain Bacteria; phylum Pseudomonadota; class Alphaproteobacteria; order Rhodospirillales; family UBA2165; genus JAYPHU01. Next base: position 111,128 of record CAZSXT010000003.1, read on the forward strand.
GGACGGTGGGTAAGATCGGCATCGACGCCACCCGCAAGTCCCGCCACAACGCGGGCGACTTCGGCCGGTCCTGGCCCAAGAACTGGGGCAAGGCCGACCTCAACGACTATCTTTAAAGGAGAAACGACGATGGATGCACCCAAGCCCAGGACTACAGAAGAACCGGAACCGTTTATTCCCTATGTGGAGGAAAAAGACTATCCGGAAAGCCTGCTGCCTTTACTCGGTCCGTATATCGAGCGCATGGGGTTTCTGCCCAACGCGCTTAAGCTCTATATGCACCGCCCTGAAATCGCCGGCACGTTGTTCGCGCTCAACAGCAATATCATGCGTGATCCGTCCTCGACCCTGGATCAACAGCTCAAACGTAAACTGGCCGCCGTCGCCAGTAAGATCAACGGGTGCACCTATTGAACCAGTCATCACTGCGGCGTGCTGCAGAACGATGGAGAAGACGGCGCCGAAGGCTGGGATGTGGACAACGCGGAACTGACCGAGTTGCTGACCGACCCCAAGCCCAAGGACGAATTCGAGAAGGCCTGCTTTGATTACGTTGAGGCTGCTTCTTTCGACCCTGCCAATGTGCCGGACGAGGTGCTGGACAATCTCAAGACCCACCTGAGTCCGCCGCAAGTTGTGGAACTCGCCTGCGTGGTGGGTTTTTGGAAAATGTACAACACCATCCACGACAGTCTGAAAATCCCGCTGGAACAGCATCTTCACGGGGTTTCCGGCTTTGTGGATCTCTGATGGCGGACACGTTCCCGCCCCTCACCGTCAGCCGGAAGGCCCTGCTGGAAGACAGCGGCGATCAAGCCTTCCGGCAGATGGTCTATGATCTGCTGACCGTCTCCGTCCGCATGCAGCGGGTGCGGGATGAGGTCGCCGGGTTGTTGGGGGTCACCGGTCCACAGCACAGTATCCTCATGTACATCGCCCACTTCGCCGGCGACCGGGGCGTCAGCGTCAAGGAAACGGCTGACCATCTGCACGTCTCCGGTGCGTTTGTCACCGTCGAGGTCAAAAAGCTGATGGACTGCGGCTGGCTTCATAAACTGACCGACCCGGACGACCGCCGCCGGGTGCGGCTGCTGCTTAGCCCCGAAGGTGAACGGCGGATTACGGATATTGCGCCCGTTCTTTGCCGCATCAACGATATGTTCTTCGGCGGCCTGTCGTCGGAAGACTTCGACCGGCTCCGCGACATGGCGGCACGGCTGGTGGATGGCTCGGAAGACGCCTTGGGCTTGATGCCGTCGAGCCTTGATGCCATAGCATCCGCCTGATCAAGTATTCCCGGAGACTTACCTTGCCCACCAAAACCGTGAACGGCGCGACGCTCAACTTCTTGGAGGCCGGCGTGGGTGAACCTCTGGTTCTCCTTCATTGTTCGTCCAGCACCGCTCGGCAGTGGCGGGGCTTGTGCGAGCTCTTGGCTGACGGTTTCCGCACCCTCGCCATCGACATGTATGGCTATGGCGGTACCGGCGATTGGTCTGGCGACACCAAGACCCTTCTCACCGACGAAGGCGACCTGATCCGCGCGGTGACCGAGGATTGCCCCGACGGATTTCATTTACTGGGCCATTCATACGGCGGGACCATCTGCATGCGCCTGGCGCTGGAATTTCCGGACCGGCTGAAAAGCCTGACCCTGATTGAACCCACCACGCCGTGGCTGCTGGACCCGGCAGCCGACAAGGCGGCCTATGACGAGATTTGCAAAACTGCGGATGAGTTCCAGTCCGCCTTCGAAGCTGGCGATCCGGAACCGGGGATCGAATATTACTTTGATTACTGGAACGGACCCGGCGCGTGGAAGACCGCGCCCGACGAGGTCCGGGCCTATTGCATCAAAACGGCAGAGAAAACCTATCGGGAGTTCGATGTCATTCTGGATACGGCGCATCAGGTCGCGCCGTTGAGCGCCCTTGCCATGCCGCTGCTGCTGGTTCGCGGCCAGGAGACCCGCGCGCCGGCCCGGCGGGTGACAGAAATTATTCACGACGCCCTGCCACATTCCACCTTGGCGGAAATCCCCGGCGGCGGTCACATGTCGCCGATCACCCATGCGGATCAAGTGAATGAGGTCGTGGCTGGGTTTTTAAGGGGGCTGTAGCTAATTATAGTCATCCACGGGCAGGCGAAGCCCAGACCCGTGGATCTATTTTAAACACAGAGCACACAGAGAGCACAGAGAGGCTATGTTGGTCTCCGTTATCTCCGTGTCCTCTGTGATCTCTGTGGTGAATCATTCACTCCTCTTCTTATATGCGTCACCCCCGAGTTGGCGCAGCCAAGTCTCGGGGGACCATGGGTAGCCGTCGCATGGTTCCCCGACAACCGCTTCGCGGGCCTGCCTCCGCCGAAGCGAAGCTCCGGCTTCGCGCAGGTAGGTTGGGAATGACGCGTCTGGGAAAAGGGACAAAAGCGGGACGTTGGGTGCCAGGCACCAGAAAGTATGGCACCAGAATGTATAAACACGAAGGTCACAAAGGACTCGAAGACTATCAAATGTCTCTGCCTCTTCGTGAACTTCGTGCACTTTGTGGTGAATTTATCTGATCACCCTCCTCCGTGCTGCCGCACGACCCCTCCCATCAAGAGAGGGGTGATCGGTCGTCACCTCGACCGTCGCCCGGCGAGGTAGCTGGGCGCGAGGCCTATGACCGCTAGGACAACGCCCATGCCGGTCAGAGTCAGGTTGGGCATGACCATGCCGAACCCGCCAAAGCCGGCCAGCACCCGCTGCCACAGCGCCAACGGCGTCATGAAATGGGCCTCAATGGCGGAGGCCAGGGCGATCATACCGATGATGGCGGAGATAGTCGCGGCCAGCACCAGATGCACCGGCCCGTCCATCAGCAATTCCGGGCCCAGCACAAAGGCGAAGGGCACGATGAACGCCGCCAGGGCGAACTTCACCGCCTGCGCCGCAATGTAGAGCGGATTGTCTTCGGCGATGGAGGCGGCGGCATACGCCGCCACTGCAACGGGCGGTGTCAGCGCCGACATCACCGCGAAATAGAGAACAAACATATGGGCCGGCAGGACAGGAATCTTAAGCTGGGTCAATAGCGGCGCCATGAGAGCCGCCGCCAGGATATAGGCGCTGGGCGTCGGCATTCCCATGCCGAGAACAATGGTGATCGCCGCCGCCAAAAGAAGCGTCGGGATCATCTGCGCATCAGTAATCCCATAGACCACATGGGCAAATTTGCCGGCCAAGCCGGTCATGGTAATGCCACCGATGATCAGCCCCGCTGCCGCACAGGCGCCGGCCACCGGCACCATCCGATAACAGGTCTCACTCAGCACCTTCAAGATGGTGATGGGCCCGATGCGGGTTTCCGCTTTCAGGACCGAAACGGCGAGAATGGCGAGGCAGCCGAATACCGCCACCATGGTTGGCGTGTAGCCCTCCAGCAGCGCAACTGTCAGCACCACCAGCGGCACAAAGAACATGCCGCCATCTTTTAGCGTGGATACGAGCCGGGGGATCGCCGACGCGTCCATAGGGCGGAAACCTTGCCGGACCGAACTGAAATGCACCTGAGCAAAGATGGAAACGTAATAGAGGATCGCCGGGATCAGGGCCGCGATAGCGATATCCCGGTACTCCACCCCGGCGAAGTCCACCATAATGAAGGCGGCGGTGCCTAGAACCGGGGGCACAATGCTCCCGCCCGTTGACGCTGCGACTTCGATGGCGCCGGCGGTTGCACCGCGATACCCTAACCGTTTCATGATCGGAATGGTGATGGAGCCGGTGGTTACCACATCAGAGGTCGGGCTGCCCGACACCATGCCGTACATGCCGGAAGAGATGACCGCCACCTTGGCCGGTCCGCCCGGCTGCTTGCCGCTGATGGCGGCGGCAAAATTAAAGAAAAACTCCCCACCGCCACAGGCATGCAGCAACGTGCCGAACATCACGAACATAAAGGCATAGGTCGCCGCGACGCGGAGCGGTAGGCCGAAAATGCCATCCGTCGTAAAGACAGTGATCTCGATGAAGTGGGCGTAATCGATCTTTCCGTGTTTGAGCACGCCCGAGAGATTGTCTCCGAACAGGTTATACACGACGAAGATGATAACGATGGTGGTCAGACCCAGGCCCGTCGTGCGGCGCGCAATTTCGATGGTCAGCAAAAACACCAACGTGCCGAACACCATGTCCCAGGTGGTCAGCTCATCCAGCAGCACAATCCGGTCGACGATTTCCCCGGCATTGATCGCGAAATAGATTCCGACGGCGATGGACAGCGCCGCGAAGATCAAATCAAGAATGGATGGGTTATCAGGGTCCGAGTCTTCGAACGCGCCGGTGGTCAGGAACGCCAGCGCCATCATGCCGGCAAAGAAAATCACCGCCAAGGTCCAGGGCGCGATGATCACCACCGTCGCCGCCGAGATGACATAAATGCCGACGGCAATCGCGAAGGGCGTGAATATCCAATAGTACTTGCCGTCCGGACGGCGGCGCGCCCCCACGGAAAACCAGGTCTTTAAGGAAAGTATTTTGCTGTCCGCCATCGCCGGCTCTTACGAGGCAAAAAGGGAGTGCAGGTTGCCCCGCACTCCCAATTTATTCGCTCCGGAAGGTGATCGCTTACATGATCCCTTTTTCTTTGAAGTATTTGGCGGCGCCCGGGTGATGCGCAGCAACACCGGGGGTGGCCAGAACCTTCACCGTCGCCGTTTTCTTGATCAGACGGTGAGATTTGTTCTTGAACTCTTCGATTTGCTCGACCATCGCCTTGGTGATGGTGTAGGCGAGCTTCTCGTCCATGTTGGCGTTGACGACGATAACCGCGCCGATGCAAACACCGTTAACGGCGGCCGGAGACCATTTGTATTCGCCGGCCTTGACGCCGCAGGCCGCGCCGCCGAACTGTTTGGCGACATTGTTCGCGACACCGATCGGAATATCGACCAATACCGGGCTTACCCCCTTGGCAATTTCGCGAATTCGCGGGTGGTTGTAGGCGATGCCGAAGTTCACCACGTCAATCCGGCGATCCAGCGCCAGGGAGACCAGTTCCTTGGATGCGGCGTGAACGACTTGGCCGCCCCAGCTTTCGATGGCCGATTTAGTGGCGCCCATCTGTGACATAACAGCTTCACTGACGTTGCTGTCCATGTTGCCGCGGCGGTTGATACCCACACGCATGGGGATCTTCTTGTTCACGATGTCGGCGAAGCTCTTGATACCGTGTTTCTCCGCAAAGGACTTCGCGACGAGGATATGAGTCATTTGGAAGCGGGATTCCGGCGTGTACACCCGGAACAAGGTACGGACGTTGGTGATGCCCTTCTTGAAGGGCGCGGTGCCATTGACGGCGGCGCTCAGCTCGCCATCGGTGGCCAGACCCATCGGCACTTTGCCGCGGGACACCAACGGCACATTGGCCAGACCGCCGGAAGAGGTTTGATAGGTCACCGTGGAGCCGGGATGGGCCTTGGCGATGGCGGCGTCAATGCCGCCGCCGATGCGGGACCACAGTCCCCCGGGGCTCGCGCCGGACAGGGTCAGATTATATTTCTGGGCGTCGGCCGGCAGCGCCGCAAGGGTCGCCAGGGCCAGGGTCGCAACAAAGAGCTTTTTCATGAATTCCTCTCATTAGCTCAACGCATTATGTTGCCCGGATGTTAGTTGAGCGGGCGTCATAAAGCAAATAAGTAAGCGCTCTAACGCTAAGGTTTATTGCCGTTGCGGCTGTCTTTCAGATTGTTCCGCACCTTGTTGATTAGTGTCTTGAATTGCCGCGCCTCCACACCTTTTAATCCGCGCCCGGCGATCTCGTTCACCTCCAGCGCATAGGGGATCAGTTTGGCCTCCAAAGCCCGGCCCTTGGGCGTTAGATAGACCTTGTACGCACGGCGGTCCGTGGTGCTGCGCTTGCGCCGCACAATGCTTTGCTTTTCCATGCGCAGCAACGCGCTTTGGGTGGTGGGTTCCGTGGTATTGACCCGGTCGCTGAGCTCCCGCTGGCTCAGACCCTCCTCCTGCCACAAGACCCGTAGCAAAAACCATTGAGCGGTGGAGATGCCGTGTTCCTGCAGGCGTGACCGTAGCTCTTTCTGCAGCAGCATCATTGTATCCCGGATCAAAAAACCGATGCTCTGCGACGGCGGCAGCGGCGATTTTTGATCCTTTGAGCCTTTGGCGGCGCGGGGCATCGGTAGCTCCCTTCCCTCCCGAGAAACTAAGAAGTCTAACTTATTTCAGGGACGTTCCGCTTGCCACCATAAAATATAACAATGGTGCGCACCGTTCTCCACGCATTCAAGAATCTGCTGGATTAATCGTTGGGCCACACTATTAATGGCCCCCGTTTCATAGACCAGGAAGATGATCAAAAATGGCTGTCAATGAAGATCAAATCCGCGACGTTCTCTCCACCCTTATCCCCGAAGGCGACGACCAGGACATCGTCTCCGCCGGCCTTGTGTCCGGCATTGCCCAACGGGACGGCATGATCCAGGTGTCGATCGAGACCACGCCGGACCGGGTGCCGGAAATGGAACAAGTGCGCCAGGCCGCCGAACAGGCGCTCAAAGGTCTGGAAGGCGTGAAAAACGCGACCGCCGTCCTGACCGCCGAGAAGCCGCAAGCCCAAGCCCAACCTCAGCCCCAGCCGCAACAGCCGCCCCAACAACCTGGCCCGCAAGGGGTGCCGGGCGTCGGGGCGTTGATCGCCGTGGCCTCCGGCAAGGGCGGCGTCGGCAAATCGACCACCGCTGTCAATCTGGCGCTGGCGCTCTCCGCCATGGATAAGACCGTCGGCATTCTGGACGCGGACATTTATGGCCCCTCCATCCCGCGGATGATGGGGGTGACCGAACAGCCGGTGCAGACCCAGAACAACACCCTGCTACCGCCCTCCAGCTATGGCATTAAATGCATGTCCATGGGCATGCTGGTGGACGAGGAAGAGCCGGTGATCTGGCGTGGGCCCATGGTTATGGGCGCCCTACAGCAGATGCTGACCGAAGTGGAATGGGGGCCACTGGATATTCTGGTGATCGACATGCCGCCGGGCACAGGCGATGCGCAGTTGACCCTGGCGCAGCAGACCAAGCTCACCGGCGCGGTGATCGTCTCCACGCCGCAGGACATCGCGCTCCTGGACGCTCGTAAGGGCCTCAACATGTTCCGCAAGGTGAACGTGCCGATCCTGGGCATTGTCGAGAACATGAGCTATTTCGTCTGCCCCAACTGCGGTGAGGAATCACATATCTTTGCCCATGGCGGGGCGCAGGCGACGGCGGAGAAATACGACGTGCCGTTCCTGGGCGCGGTGCCGCTGGAAATGGAAATCCGGGAAACCTCGGACGAGGGCCGGCCCATCGTCGCCAGCAACCCCGAAAGCCCCCACGCCCAGGCCTATAAGCCCATCGCCGAGAAGGTCCTGGCCGGCATCGACGCCGCCGCCGGAGCCCAAGCCGGCCCCAATATCAGCTTTGAGTAGGGTTAAACCTTAAACGCCGCCTAAACCTTAAACGCCGATAGCGTTTCCTTGGCGAACAGGTCTTCCGGCGTCATTTTGCGCCGGGTCACCCCTTGCTCGTCGCAGTATTGCAGGAACGTCTCCAGGGTCGGGCGGTTGTTCTCGATCCCGTAGGGCCAATAGTCGCCGTGAGGGAAGAACTCCTGGCTCATCTTCTCGAACGAGTCCGGCATCCACGGAAACGGGATGCGGGACACGTTAATATCCGACAGGCGCTCCACCATCTTCGCCTTGGCTTCTTCGAAGGCGGTCAGCAGGTTCATGGCGATCCACGGGTTCTTCTCATACACGTCGCGTTTGATGGCGACCGTGTGCATGATCGGGTAGACCCCGGTGCGGCGGAAATATTCGAGCTCCACCTCCGGATAATTGGGCATGAGGCGCTGCATCTTGCCGTCATTGGCCAGGAAGGCATCCGGCGGGCGGGCGGAGATCACCGCGTCCAACTCGCCGGCCAGCAGAAGATCGGCCAGAGACCGGTCCTGCACCTCTGAATACTTGATTCCATCGGGCAGCTTCGCCTTGCCCATTTCCTTGCGGCCCGGTTCGTTCACGCCGCCCTGCACCCACTCGACGCTGTCGAGCGGCGCACCGCCTTCATGGTGCAGCCAGCCCCGCGCATAGACGGTGGCGGTCTGGGTCCATTCCGGCACACCGATGCGCCCGCCCTTCAGATCGGCCGCGGTTTTGATCTTGCCGTCGGTGCGGATGTAAAAGGCCGAATGCCGGAACATCCGCGATACGAACACCGGGATGCCGACGATCGGGGAATCTTCCAGAGACCGAAGCGAGCAGAACTTCGCGAAGGAAAGTTCCGACACCTCCCACTCATAGGCGTTGGCGAAGCGAAAGAAGGTCTCCTCCACCTGGAAATTCAGAAACGTCAGGTCGATGCCCTTGGGCTTCACCCGGCCGAACATCATGTCCCGGACATGGTCGTAATCTTCGATGGCGAGGGTCAGAGATAGATTGCTCACAATAGGCTCCCTATAGATTTTTTAGTTTGCGTGGCCCGTTAGACGTTTGACTGCTTCGATCATGGCGTCCGGCGTGGCCTTGCCTTGCCCGGCGATATCCAGCGCGCTGCCATGGGCCACGGATGAAAACAGGATCGGCGTGCCGATGGACATGCCCGCCGTCGAATGGCGGGCCAGCAGCTTTGCCGGAATATGACCCTGGTCATGCAGCATGACGATGAACGCGTCATAGCCCTCCATGTGCAAGATCAAATCCGCCGCGCCCGGCCCCTCCACATCAATGCCGTCGGCCTGCTTGGCCTTGATGGCGGGCTCAATGATCTCGGCTTCTTCGGAGCCGAAAAGCCCGCCTTCGCTGGCGTGGGGGTTGAGTCCCGCTACCATGATCTTGGGCTTCGCAATGCCGATTCGCACCAGTGTGTCGTGGACCGAGCCGATGACATGCTTCACTCGGTCTTCGGTGATCAGGTCCAAAGATTGCCGGACGCTGGAATGCAGTGTGCAGTGGGCGATCCGGTATTTGTCGAAGCAGACCATCAGAAACCCGTCTTCCGGGGCCAGACCGGTCTGGCGCGCAACAAAAGACGGATAGCCGTCGAACTCGATCCCCGCCATATGAACGGCGGTCTCCGTCTGCGGGGCGGAGACCACGGCATCGACATCATGGTCGAGCGCGGCACGGATCGCGGCGGCGGCGCAGTCCACGGCCGCCTTGCCGTTGTCGCCATTGATCTCGCCGATTTTCAGATCCTTGTTGCCGAACAGATCGAGGGATATCTGCTTGACGCCGGGCTTGTCCCAGTCAACGTCATCGACTGTGTCATAGGCGTCCAGTTCGATCTCGATCCCGCAGGAGGATGCGTGCGCCGCCAGCACCTTTGGATCACCGAAGATCAGTGGCCGGCTGATCCCGGTGACCGCGTCGGACAGCGCGGCTTTCATGCAAAGTTCGGGGCCGATGCCGGCGGGATCGCCGCAGGCCAGCGCCACGATAGGCAGATTGGCGGACACGCGCGCTCGTCCCGGACCGGGGCCTAGACCGTCGCCGGATCGGTGCCGAGCTCGGCGAACAGGCCGTCCCGGGCGCCGATGGAGAAGTCCACATCCCGGTCCAATTCGACCGCGGCGGAGCGGACCCGCTGGTGCGCCGGATCAAGACCCATGATCTCGCCGCCTTCTTCGTTGGCTTTGGCGGCCTTGATCAGATACTGCCGAGTCATGGTGACGCCGTTGTCGGTACCGCAGAGATGCTCCTTGGTGCGGTCCTGGATCGGGCCCATGCTTTCCTGCAGAGAGGCATCCTGCATGCCGATACCTTCGATGCCGCTGTAGTGGATGCCCATCCGCTGCGCGTTCCGGTCCATAAGGTAATCATTGTCCTTGTTAGCCAGCGGGCGGAAAGTGCCGGGAATATTTTTCACATGGATCCCCTTGCCATCGATCATCGCTTCTCGCTCTTTGCCGGTCAGCGCACGGTTCGGATGGTAGTTGAAGCTCCAGGCCCAGCAATTGTGATCATCAATCGGCACCCAGGCATGACCGCCGATCGGATGGCCGGCGCGTGGTGCGATCAAGGTATGGAACGGCATGATCCAGGGCGTGATCCGCCAATAGTATTTGTCATTGTCCGCGTTTCGCCGAGCGCCGATCAACAGCCCGCCTTCGAACGGCTTCACGTCGAACACCGGCATCAGGTCTTCTTCGTTGTAGCGGTTGGCCTTGCTGCCTTTGAACAAAGGATCAGTATTAAGCTGGCCCCCATGCAGCCAGGTCACGTGGCTCGAATCGATGCCGCCTTCCAGTGCCTGCAGATAGTTGCATTCCTGCAACCGCTTGGAGACATAGAGCTGATCCGGCGCCACATTGGTCCATTCAAAGTTCGGGTCGGCGGGTTTCTTTTCCGGCGGTCCCATATAGGCCCAGACCACGCCCCCTTTTTCGATGCACGGATAGGATTTCAGGCTCACCCGTTCCATGGCCTTCGGGTTGTTGCCTTCTGACGGCAGTTCGATGCACTTGCCGTTGATATCAAATTTCCAGCCATGATAGGGGCAGCGTAGGCCGCATTCTTCGTTGCGGCCGAACCATAGAGACACGCCCCGGTGGGCGCAGTATTCGTCGATCAGTCCCACCCGCCCTTCAGTATCGCGGAACACAACCAGCTCTTCCCCCAGCAATTTGACCCGCACCGGATCGCTGTCCGGCCTTTCGATTTCGCTCGATAGCAAAAAAGGCAGCCAAAAACGCCGCATCATTTCGCCCATGGGCGTACCGGCGTCGGTCTGACAGAGATAATCGTTTTGTTCCTGCGTGATCATGTCCCTAACTCCAATTCTTGGTTCCTATTAAAACGGCTTAGAGTCTAAGCCGCCAGACTATTTTCCTCCGGGAAGAGCAGCGATTTGATCACCACGGGCACCGCGCCAGTGGACCTCAATACTTCGCCGATATCGATAAAATCGAACTCTCTCAGCTGTATGCCATCAATGGAGACAATGGGCGTCGCCAGCTTCTCCTCCTCCCGGCAATGAATGCCTAGCAAGCCGCCGATATCTCCGTCTATGACCAGGATCAAGGGATGTTCGGCATCAAGTTTCACCTGAACCCCGGCGATCAGCCCCTGACACAGCGCCTGCAACCGGGCGAAACTGGCTGTCCCCGCCCAGGGAAAGGCGATAGCAACCGGCTGATCTTCGGTGTTGAGATCAAGCCGGATTAGGGCCTGCTTCACACCGTCCTCGATCACGGCTTTGTCGATCTCTTCACCGGACAGGTCCAGCTCCGGCGCGATGACCGCAATATTGGTCAGCGGCAAAGTCTCCGGCGGATCCATATAGATCGTGCTGCCCGACACCTGCACCGTGTACTGAGACGCGCCGACCACTGTCGCCCGGATGCCCTGCAAAGGTTCGGTAATGGCGATGTTCATGGCCTCAATCTTGGATCGCAACGCCGCACCCAGCTCCCGGCCCAGATCGCCGAAGCCGGCAGCCTCACGCCCGTAGAAATACTCGGACACCCCGCCGGACACGATGACATCGCCCGGGGCTTCAGCGTAGCTGAGGGGCGGCAGTCTGAGGCGTGCACCCAAATCCTCACCCCGCATAGCCCGGCAGACTTGATCCGCCATAGCGTTGGCCAACTCGTCCCGCTGATCGTCGGTTATCCCGTCACCCACGTTTAACGTCAGACCGAGTTCGTCGAGATACGCCCGGCCGGTGGGCTCAATCCGTTCTATCCGCCCGCCGCCGTCTACAACGACCAATCGCGCACCGGCCTCGACGGCGGTCATTGTGGCCACTTCGCCGTCCACGCAGAGGGCGATCTTGGTCGTCCCGCCGCCGACATCGATGTTCAACACGGGATGGCCGTTGCGGATGGAGAGCGCCAGCGCGCCGGACCCGTGCGCCGCCATCAAGGTTTCCAACCCATCCCCGGCGCTGACCGCCACGAACTTGCCAGCCTCGGCCGCGAACAGTTCCCCGATGGCGCGGGCGTTTTCCCGGCGCACCGCCACGCCGGTGAGGATCAGTGCGCCCGTGTCGATTTCGTCGGGACTGATCCCGGCCTTTTCATATTCTGCCGCAATGAAGTTCCCCAGCCGGTCGGCGTCGATGGTATTTTCCGCCGTATAGGGGGTGATCAGGATGTCCGACTGATGGCGCACAATCCGCTCCGCCACCACATAGCGGCTGTCCAGCCGCTCCAGAACGATGGTCGAGAATAATAAATGCGATGTCGAAGAGCCGATGTCGACGCCGACGCTCGACAATTCGATCACGTCCTCTTCGATCAGGCTCCGGCCCGTGTTGGAGAAGAATATGCGCCCGCTATCGCCGGTCATCAAGTGTCTCTATGTTCAGGTTTGAACGTACTTCCGGTCCGGGTTCGGCGACAGATCATTGGGCGTCAAATAAAGCTCATCGCCCATCTGGGACGCACCGCCGGCAGCCGCCAGCTTTTCCTCGAACTCCCGGCGAACGTTCGGGTCTTCCATCCAGTAGGGAATGGAGGTCCCGCCTTCGTGCAGGTCCATGCCCGTATAGTCGATCTGCGTGTCGCCAGGGGCCTTGGCCTCCAGGCTCGGATGGTTGGGGCCGAACCAGGCGGTCAGGCGGAACGGCTCCTTCGACACATTGAAATGCTGATGATACCAGCGCGCGCCGCCGGGCGCCGCCGTGATCATCCCAACAGGCTCGTAATCCAGGCGCTGCACCTGGTCACCGTTGCCGTCCTTCCACGGCGTCGGGCCCAGACGTTCCGGCCAAGTATGGGTATAGCCCTTGCCTTTGACGCAGATCAGCACCGCCGCCGAGGTATGCGCGTGGGCCTTGGAATACTTGCCCGTATCGTGCTGACCGACCCAGAGATAGAACTTGTTGTTGGTCATGAATGGTTCGACCCGCCGCCAGCCGGGCGACCGACGGTTATCCAACGGCAGCTCGCAGTTAAAAATATCCGGCACCATATTAGTGCGCCGCATGGCGAGCCCGCGGATCGGATCCGGCTCGATATCATCAGAGGGTTTGTAGAAATCCTCGTCGTCGGTAAACCGGTCGGTGAACTGATACGGGCAGTTGAAAACCATATCCACATTGCCCAAGAGGTTCATCAGGTTTGGCGCTGTCGTGCCCGCCAGCAACAGCGCCGGGCTGGAGGTTGCGTTAACGATCCGGTGGTAGGCGTTCACCGGGATGGAGAACAGCGAGCCGGTCTGCCACTCGAAAACATGCTTCTTGCCGCCCTCTTCCAGCCACACCTCGGTCGTGCCCCGGCCCTCGACCACCAGGAATATTTCTTCATAGATATGCCGTTCCACATTCAGCGCGCCGGCAGCGGGGACTTCGACCACATAGCTGCCCCATTTACCCTCTGTGCCGTAAAGCTGGATGAAATGGCCGCGCCCACCCATCCGCTTCCAGTCATGCAAGGGCAGATTTTGAACCTTTTCGATGCCGAGCCCCCTGAACGTGGGAATGCCCTCCGCCTTCATGAACCGGTCATAGGTCAGCTCGGGAAACTTGAATTCGCCATAGCCGGCCCGCTGTTCCCCCGTGGGTTCGTGCCAGTGGACCATTCCGTCGAGTTCATGAGGCATCCTACTCTCCTGTAATCACATCTATTGGCCGCCGAACAGCAGGCCCGGAAACACTTCATATTGCATCAATTGGCTAAACACGATCCAGGTAAAGGCCGTGGCGGCCACCGCCGACCAGGCGCCAACCTTGACGCTTTTCCTTCCTTGGAAGACGACAAACGTTAAGACGTAAATCGGGATCGAGATCAGGAACCCGACAAAATAGACAAGGACCACAAACGCCACCGGCCAGACCATCGCCACCAGGACTTTGCGCATGGGTTGGGCGGCGACCGCTTCGCCGCTGGCTTCGCCCACGATGGTGCCGGTGAAGAACGTCTTGATCCCATTGCCGAGCGCCGTCCCCGTCGCGGCAACCAAATCGAGCACGCATAAGACGATCAGGCTCCAGCCCACCAGGACCGGCACTTGCTGTGCTTTTTGATCGTAAGTGTAGGACCACGTCAGAAAGATCACGGCAAAAGCCGACACGATAAGCGGTGGCAACAAGTTCAAGATCATCTTGTCCGAATGAGGAGAATTCATGCCCGCTGAGTCAGCCATGGCCTACGCCTCCCGTTTCCGGTTTCGCAGCCAGCCCCGTATCGAAGGCGACAGAATAATTAACACTGTCGCAATCAACAGAACCGCGGAAATGGGCCGTCCGTAGAAAATGGAATAGCTCCCATCGCCGATCATCATGGATTGGTGATAGCTCCGTTCCGCCAGTTCGCCCAAAACCAAGGCAATCACCGCCGTGATGCGGGGATAATCATAGCGGATCATCAAAAACCCAATGATGCCGAAGATCATGGCGACAGCGACATCGCCCATGCTGTTGTGGAGGGCATAGACCCCGACCAGAGCCACGGCGACCACCGTCGGCGCCAGGATGTGAACATCGACCAGGGTGATGAGAGACAGCCAGCGTGCCAAGATCAAGCCGATGATGGAGGCCAGAATCGCCGCCGAGGCGACGGCAACGATCAGGCTGAACACCACGCCTTCGTGTTCCACCAGCATCATCGGACCGGGCTCCAACCCGTGCAGGATCAGAACGCCCAGGAAAATCGCCATCTCCGCGCTGCCGGGGATGCCGAAAGCCAGGGTCGGGATCAAAGCGCCGCCGTCCTTGGCATTATTGGCGGATTCCGGCGCGATCACGCCTTGGATGTTGCCGGTGCCGAAACTTTCCGGATTCTTGGAAGCCTGCACCGTGGACGCATAAGACAGAAACGAGGCCACCGTACCGCCCACGCCCGGAATGGCGCCAATAAACGCGCCGATGGCGGAACCTCGCAGCAAGATGGGCACATTCCTGAAAACCGAGACAATACCATCGCTGACCCGGGAAATTTTCATGCTTGCGCCGTCGCCCGACACGACCCGACCGCCCTTGAGCGTCAGGTTGATCATCTCGGCGATGGCGAAGACGCCGGTCAGCGTGGGCACCAGCCGCACCCCGTCCAGCAGATACTCAACGTCTCCCGTAAACCGGTCGCCGCCATTGACCGCGTCCAGACCCACAAAGGCCAATGCTAAACCGACACCGCCGGCGATCAGCCCCCGCAGGAACTTGCCCCCGGTGGAGAGCGCAATCGCGCCGAGACCCAGGATGGCGAGGGCGAAGAACTCCGGTGGGCCAAACAGTAGAACTATTTCCTTGGCGATGGGGATCACGGCCATCAGGATCGCCACGCCCAAAATACCGCCGAGGGACGACGCCGTCGCCGCCGCGCCGATGGCCATGCCCGCTTTGCCCTGTTGGGCCAAGGGGAAACCGTCAAAACAGGTCGCCGCGTTGGGCGCAATGCCCGGGGTATTTAACAAAATTGCCGAGATCGACCCGCCGAACGCGACCGAACCCATCACCCCGCCGATAAGGGTGATCGCCTCCGCCGGCTGCATGCCAAATGTAAGCGGGATCAACAGCGCGATCGCCGTTGTGCCGCCCAATCCAGGTATCGCACCGAACACGAGGCCGATGCCCACACCCAGACATAGGTAGAGCGAGCCTTTCAGGGTGAACAGAAGTGCCAGGGCTTCTGTGGCGGATTCAAACATGGGATGGGCTGATACGGTTGGTCATTATATTAAAAATCCGGCGGGAGACTCCCCGCCGGATTATTTCAGTACAATCAAACGGCCTAATTGGATTTTGCCAAGGCCGCCGGATACTTCTTGAAGATCGCCAGCGCCTTATCGACCGCGGCTTGTGTATCAGCACCGCTGAGGTGACCGAATGGCCGGCGAGTCTTCTTCGCCCAAGCTTGGGAATCCGTATCCGCAATCGCCTTGCCGACGGCATCGGACAGAATCTTGGCAATATTGGCCGGTGTGCCCGGCGCAGCCGCCACCATCCGCTCGACGCCCAGGCCGGTCAGTTCGGGATAGCCAGCTTCGGCGATTGTCGGCACACCCTTGAAGCTGGACTTCTCTTCGAAGGTGACCACGCCATGGATGTCGCCGGATTTCACGAACTTATTAAAGGTCTGTGTCGGCGCAATGCCGGCATCGCCGTCACCGCGAACCACGCCGACGATATATTGTTTCGATCCTTTGTAGCCGGTCACAAACTGCACTGGGAAACCGACCACCGTTTTAAAGATGCTCGCGCCGGTGTAGGCGGTCGAGCCAAACCCGGTGGACAGCACTTTGACGCTCCGCCCCAAGTTCTTGAGATCGGCCACGGTCTTGATGCTGCTTTTGCCGCTAACGCCGAACAGGTAGGGGCTGGTCGACATGCGCCCGACCCAAACGAATTTGGTCACGTCGAAATTGACCTTCTGGCCGGTGAGCTGCGGGATGATCGCGCCCGGCATGTTGATCACCGAAATCGTGTAGCCATCGCCGCCCGCCTTGGCGAGAAGACCATAACCTTTGCGGCCGCCGGCGCCCGGCACGTTCTTCGGCACCACATTGACCTTATTGGGCAGGTATTTGCCCATGTTCTTGGCCACCTGACGGGACGTGCTATCCATGCCGCCGCCGGGGCTGAAGGGAATCAGAAAAGTGATGTCTTTTTCCGGAAACGCGGCTTGGGCGTTTCCAACAAATCCGGCCGCCACAAACGCAGCCGCGGTGCTTAGAATGATCTTCGATTTCATTGCCATTTTCCTCCGTGTTTGGCGCTGGACGAACCTCTCGTCCGCCGATTGTTCACTATAATTATTAGCTAAGAATTCTAAGTAAATTTGCGGGCCCTCGCAATCCGAATTAACGTCCGGCGCGGCGGCTGAAATATTCCCACGACCGGGTAAAGCCCGACAGGGATTCATTGCCCGCCAGGCGGCAATCGATCTCGCCGGGCGATAGGTATTCCACCTCGCCTAGACGCATGGCGTCCATCTGAAGTTTGGCGTTCACTTGCATGTAAATGGCGGTCATCACTGCATCTTCGAGGCTGGTGCCAACCACGGTCGCGCCATGCCCCCGCATCAGAATCGTCCGATTGGAGCCCAAGGCTTCGGCCAGATCATCCCCTTGCTCCACATTGACCACCAGAAGGTTGGTGTCGCCGAACTTGTCCTTGATGTCCCAGACCGGCACCTCGTGGCCGATCCGTCCTGACGTATGCGCGATCGCTTTCAAGGGCGTCTTGGTTACGCTGAAGGGCACCACGGCGTAGGAATGGTGATGCACCACCGACATAACATCGGGCCGCGCCTTGAACATGGACGCATGGATCGGCGTCTCCAGGTATAGGTTAAACCCCTTGTTATCGATGCAATTGCTGTCCAGATCGAACTCGACGATATCTTCGGGCTCCACCAACTCCGGGCTGCGGGAGCGGGAGATGAGGAATCGGTCCGGATTTTCCGGGTGGCGGATACTCACATGGCCGTAGCCGTCCACCACATCTTCGTGCGCCAGGATGCGGTTGGCAGTGACAAGGTTTTCGATTGCGTCTTTTAGGCTGGACATCTGCCCCCCCCCATGGTGATTTTACAAGCTGTGCCGTTCGGCGTGATTGGGCCCAATGGTACTGCAGAATTTCAGGTTCGGAAATAACGCACGCGAAGCAAGCTTATGAGTTATGACACGAATATTCTGATCGTCGGCGCGGGTCCCGTCGGCCTGACCCTGGCTTATGATCTGGGCCGGCGCGGCATCGAATGCACGCTGATCGAACAAAAGGACGAACCGGCCTTCCTGCCGAAGATGGAGCGTTGTAACGCGCGCACCATGGAAATCTACCGGCGCATGGGCCTGATGGAAAAAATCCGGGCCGCCGGCCTGCCGTCCGACGTGCCCATGGACGTGTTCATCGTGCTGACCCTTGATCGCCCGCCCCTGGTGCACTTCCCCCACCCCTCCGTGGATCAGGCTTATGCGGAAGTGGCCGCGTGTGAAGACGGCACCCTGGCCTTGGAGCCCTATCAGTTGATCTCCCAGTACACGCTGGAACCCTTATTGAAGGCCGAGTGCGAAAAGCTGCCCAGCGTCACCGTGCGTTTCGGCTGCGGCTTTGACGAACTGAAACAAGACGCCGACGGCGTTACCGCCACGGTCAAAACCACCGCCGGCGAGACGGAGCAGATCACCGCGCGTTACATGGTCGGCTGTGACGGCGGGTCCAGCAACGTGCGCAAGCAATTGGGCATCAACCTGCGGGGCGTCGGTAATTTCCTGCAACTCTATCAGGCCTTGTTCCACTGCCCTGATCTCTACAAGAACATTCCCATGGGCAACGGGCCGGGCAAGGGCCGCCACTATCACGTCGCGGACGAACAGGCGACGTTCCTGATCATGCAGGACAGCACCGAACACTACACCCTGCATTCGATCATTGATGCACCGGAACAGATGCCGGCTATGTTCGAGCGCACCATCGCCATGGATTTGGACTACGAGATGCTGTCCTGCAATCCGTGGCGGCAGAACCTGTTGCTGGCGGATTATTACGGCTCGGGCCGGGTGTTCCTGGCCGGCGACGCGGTGCATTTGGTGCCGCCTACCGGCGGGCTGGGCATGAACACGGGCGTCGGCGACGCAAACGACCTCGCCTGGAAGCTAGCGGCGGTGATCGAGGGCTGGGCCGGACCGAATATCCTGAAATCCTATGAAGTGGAACGCCGCCAGATCGGCGACCGCAATGTGGGCGCCGCCCGCTACGCCTCCCTGGGCCGCCGCGCCTGGCGCTCCCAGTCTGGCCCCGACATTTTCGACGACACGCCCGAAGGCGAGGCGCGGCGCAGTCACCTGGCCGCCGTCGCCGATGTGGAGCAACGAAAAACCAACGAAATGATCGGCGCGGAGCTCGGCTATCGCTATTCCGACTCCCCCATCATCTGGAATGAGCCCGGAGGCCCGGAGCATCTGTACCGGGACTATGTCCCCAACTCCTGGCCCGGCGCCCGGCTGCCACATATGTGGCTGGACGATCGGTCAGCCGTGCAGGACCACATCCCCGATGGCTATGTGCTGGTGCGCATGAACGGCAAGACCGACTGCGGCAACGAACTGACCAAGGCCTTCGGCAAGCGGAATGCGCCGTTCTCGATTGTTGATTTGCAGGGCGACAATGCGCGGCAGCTCTATGGCCATGACTATCTGCTACTGCGTCCCGACATGCACATTGTCTGGCGGGGCAACCGGCCGCACGAAGATCCGGACCACTTGATCGACGTGGTGACCGGCCATCGGCTGATCTCCGACGATTAAAGTCTTAGTGGGTGGATTCACCGCCGTCGATGTTGAGCGTTTGGCCGGTGATGAAGTCGCTGTCTTCGGACGCCAGGAACATCACCGCCCCCACCAGGTCGTCCGGCATCTGGCCGCGTTTAAACGACCGCTTCTGATACATTTTGGTGCGCGCCTCGATATATTCCGGCGTGCTGCCCGCCATCTGGGTTTCGCTTTCGGTAAAGCCCGGCGTCACGGCATTCACATTGATATTGTCGTCGCCGACCTCTCGGGACAGCGCCCGTGTCAGGCCGATCACGCCGGCCTTTGACGTGGTGTAATGCAGCCGGTTGGGGATGCCGCTCCACACCCGGCTGGACGAAATATTGATGATCTTGCCCCTTTGCTGTTCCCGCATCTGCGGATAGACCGCCCGGCAGCAGAGGAACATGCCCCGCAGGTTTACCGCCATCACCCGGTCCCATTCCTCGACCTCGATCTGGTGCCAAGGCTGGCGGGGCAGCGCGCTCATCAGGGATGCATTGTTCACCAGCACATCGATACTGCCGAATTTCTCTATGGCCGCGCGAGCCATAGCCAGCGTGTCGTCCTCGACAGAGATATCCGTGCGGATGGCTAGGGCCGAGCCGCCGCCGTCATTGATCTCCTTGGCGACTTGGTCCCCTTCCTCTCCGGCGATATCGGCGATCACCACATTGGCCCCAGCTGCAGAAAAGGCCTGGCTGTAAATCTTGCCGATACCCGTACCGCCGCCGGTGATGATCACCGTCTTGCCGGTGAAATCCAATCCTTGCTCCGTCATGCTTGTGCCTCATACGCTTGCGGACGCTCTCCGGCCACGGTGGCCCGGCGAAGCGTCCTGGTTTCCGCCGGATCGAAATCGGTGCGCGCATGCATGGTCGCCAGATTATCCCACAAGACCAGATCACCCGGCCGCCACACGTGCTCGTAAATAAAATCGCCGTTCTCTGCGCGCTCGAACAGCTCAAGCAACAACTCATCGCTCTCTGCCCGATCAAGCCCGACAATGTGATCGGTCATCAGCCGGTTGGCGTAGAGACAGGGTGCGCCCGTTTCGGGATGCCGTATGACAATGGGATGATCGAACTGCGGCGCATCCGCCGAATGGCCATCCGCCCGAAGGGTTGGGCTGCCGTCATAGTCATAGACATTGTGCCCCTTCAGGCCGGCCAGCCGGGCTTTCATTGCCTCCGGCAAAGCCGCGTAGGCTTTGATCGTATCCAGAAACAGCGTGTTCCCTCCGTTGGACGGAATGGCGATGGCGAACAGCATAGTCATGCGGGAAGGGATTTCGTAGTAACACTGATCGGTGTGGAACATCATCTCTCCGTCCGGCAGGATGCCGGGCTTGCCGTCCACCGGCCGGTTGGAGACATGCATCACTTCCTGGCTTTCCCCGACCAAATGGGTGGCGGATCGCACCACCTGAATATCGCCGAAGCGCCGCGCGAAGGCCGTCTGTGTCGGATGATCAATGTCTTGATCCCGGAACAGCAGGACCCGGTGGGCCAGCCAGGCTTGGCGAATTTCCGCAAACAAGTTGTCAGAAATATCGCCCGCCAGATCGACGCCCAACACCTCGACGCCAATCGCATCGGACAAAGGCCGGGTCTGCAATGTCATGGGATTAAGAGCTTTATGCGACGTTGGTTTCGAAACCGCTTTCCGCGCCTAGGACCTTCCAGGGTTCCTTCAGGTTTTCCTGCCACAGAAGCGATTCCATATAGATCATCAGCGGCTGATCTTGCACCGTCAGCTCATAGACCGTGTCGTCATAGGAGGCATGGTTGTGCACCCCCCAGCCCGGCGCAGAGAGCATCAGATCGCCGGCTTTCCATTCGTAGCGTTTACCCTCGACCACCGAGAACCCGCTGCCAGCAAAGTAGTAATTGATGGCCGCCGACGTATGCCGATGCGGCCGGTCGACAATGCCGCCGGGGCGAATGGTGATCGTGGCAAAGAACGCCGGCGTGATGCCGTTATGCCGGCCGGTCGCCGGGTTCCACATCATATATAGCCGGCGGCCGCGATAGTTCTTGTCCAGCGAGCCCAATCGGTCCAGTTCCGCCTTCAACCCGTCCCAGTCCCAATGCATAGCCTTGGATTCCACCGGCTCCGGATTGATCAGGACTTCATAGGGCATCAGCATCGCGCCGTCGTCGCCGAGGGGCACAATTCTACCCGCCTCGCCGGTGGCTTTCTTCTCTTCTTTCTTTTCCACGACCTTCAGGGGCGTGTCCTGCGGATCATCCTCGATCACGTGGATATTGAGTTTCTCCAGCATGGGCGCGTTGGAATAACACAGCCGCGCATGGACCTTGTCAGACTCATTTTTGTGCCGATAGGTCATCATCGACGGGAAGTTGAACGTATCGTACTGGGTATAATCGAAGCGCTTGCCGCCGATGATTGTCGAACCCGCGCCCTCGATACAGAAATTGATCTGGGTGGAATTGTGCCGGATCGGCGTGGTTTCCTCGCCTGGCAACAGCACCTCCAGACCCACTTGCACGCCGGGGTTCAGGCATGGGCCGGGCCCCAGTTCCTGCCAGCGGGGATGAACGATCAAAGATTGCCGCCTGCCGTTCGCTGGGCGGTCGATGCTCGCCAGCCGTTCGATCTCGGCGTCGATCTCTTCCTTGGTGATCTTGATCGGCTCCCACAGGTCCAGCTTTTCCGGTGGAGTCCAGCCGCTACGATCCATGAAATAACTACTCATCCCAAACCTCCTATCATTCGGCTGCCTGAAGCGGCAGCGGTTTCCTGTTTCTTACCGGGAGTTTATGCCCGGCGTCCGATTTTGAACAGATATTCAATACCCGATTGGCGACGGCCAGATCGGACAAGCCCATCCCCACCGCCTTGAACAACGTCAGATCGGCGTTGGCGGTGCGCACCGCTTCGTCGCCGATGCGCGCGGACAGGGGCTGCACCCGGTCCCAATTCCCTGGCCCTTCGCCGAAGTAGTCGATGAATTCCCGGGACATGGCCTGCACGCCGGCAACCGAGTCCACGGCGATATCGGTGCACCGGGGAAACAGATCGTCGCCGAACTCCACCCGCTTCGGCACAATCGCGCCGACCGCGTTGATGTGCGCGCCCGGCATAGCGTGACGGGAAAAGAAAAACGGCTCGGTCGCGTTGGTGCAGAGCGTGATCAGCGCGACGCCATCGACCGCCTCTTCCAGGCTGCCGCAATCCGCGGTCTCAAGTCCGTGTAGCTCCTGCCCGATAAGATCACACAGCGCGGCGCGCTTTTCCGGCGTCCGGCTGAACACCCGGACGGTCTTGATCGGGCGCACCGCCGCGCAGGCCGCGACCTGGGGCAGCGCCTGCTTGCCCGTGCCGATGATCGTCATCTCGGTCACATCCGCCGGGGCCATCCACTTCGTGCCGAGCCCGGTCATGGCCGCCGTCCGCAACTGTCCCAGCGCCGTCGCTTCGATCACCGCCAAACAGCGCCCGTCCTCCAGGGAATAGACATTCAGCAGCGTCGCCGAATTGCCGTTGATGTTGACCCAATTCTTGACCCCGCAGATGCCGGCCGAGTGCCAGGCCCCGCCGATGGCGTGCATGGCATTGTTGTCGCCGACCATCAGATGGGTCTTGGTCATGCTGTCGGCCTGGCCGGCGGCTTCCGCCCGGAGCGCGTCTTCCAAAGCGGCAATCGCCCCGCCGAGGTCAATCGACGAGGTCACATCCGCTTCGGTGAGCCAGAGGGGCGTATCCTGCATGAAACGTGATCCTGATTGAACTGACGCGCCAAAAATTACTTAGAAATCTTAGCAATCGGGCAAATACGGGTCAACGCGAAGCGCCTCCTGAAACAAGCGTCGAACAAAGCGTTGGATCAGCGGGAGCCAATGGTTTTAAATCGGGTCCGAACTTTGCCGGGAGAGCAAGACAATGAAACTCGATTACTATTACGCCCCCCGCACCTGCGCCCTGGTCACGTATGTGAACCTGACCGAAGCCGGTGCGGTGTTTACTGTTCATCCCATGAGCTTCGCGGGCCAAGCACGGTTCGAGCCTGAGTACCTGAAAATCAACCCCAAGCACAAAGTCCCAGCCCTGGTGATTGATGGCAAGCCACTGACCGAAAACCTGGCCATGAGCGTCTGGATTCATCAAAACTTTCCGGACGCCAAAATCCTCCCCTCGGACCCGTGGGACTATGCAAAAGCTCTGTCTGTCCATGCATGGTGCGCGTCGGGCATCCACCAACACCTGTCCCGGATCAACTCGCCGCAAAAATTCGCCGCCGAGTCCTCGAAGGACGAAGTGATCCGGCTGGCCTCCGACTTTATCCATGAAAACCTGGCCGTCGGCGACGACATGCTGGCCGGCCGGGAATATTTCTTTGACCACTATACCGGCGCAGATGCGCACTTTTTCTGGTGCTGCCGGCGCGCCACCCAATTGGGCCCGCAACTGGACGACTATCCCAATGTCACCGCGCACTTTAACAGAATGCTGGAACGGGACAGCGTGAAGAAAGTCCTGGCCTTTGAGGCAGAGGTCTTAGAGGAGTTCGCAAAGGCGTCGTGAGCAAACCCCGTAAAAGTATCGGCTTTCTGTCGTTCGGCCATTGGTCGCCGGCGCAGGGCTCCCAAACCCAAAGCGGGGCGGACGCGCTCTTGCAGTCCATCGATCTCGCCGTGGCGGCGGAGGAATTGGGCGCGGACGGCGCGTTCTACCGGGTGCATCACTTCGCCCGGCAATTGGCGTCGCCCTTCCCGCTGTTGGCAGCGGCCGGGGCCAAAACCAAGACAATCGAGATCGGTACAGCCGTCATCGACATGCGCTACGAAAACCCCCTGTATATGGCGGAAGATGCGGGCGCAGCCGACCTGATCGCCGGCGGGCGGCTGCAACTGGGCATCAGCCGAGGCTCTCCGGAACAAGTGCAGGACGGCTGGCGCTACTTCGGTCATCGCCCGGCGGAGGACGAAACAGACGCCGACATGGCGCGCCGCTACACCGAGGTGTTCCTGGAGATATTAAAAGGCGAAGGCTTTGCCCAACCCGACCCCAATCCCATGTTCCCCAACCCGCCGGGCCTTCTGCGCCTCGAACCGTATTCCGAAGGCTTGCGGGAGCGCATCTGGTGGGGCTCCGGCTCCACGGCGACGGCCATCTGGGCGGCGCAGATGGGGATGAACCTGCAAAGCTCCACCCTCAAGGATGACGAGACAGGGGAGCCGTTCCATATCCAACAGGCTGCGCAAATCCGCGCTTACAAAGAGGCGTGGAAGGAAGCCGGCCACGAACGCGACCCTCGCACCTCGGTCAGCCGCAGCATCTTTGCCCTGGTCAACGATATGGACCGGATGTATTTCGGCCAAGACCGGCGGAGCGAAGACCATATCGGCTTTATCGATCCACAGACCCGCTCGATTTTCGGGCGCACCTATGCGGCCGAACCCGATCAATTGGCCAAGGAGCTGGCGGAAGACGAGGCCATCGCCGAGGCCGACACACTGTTACTCACCGTGCCCAATCAACTCGGCGTGGATTACAACGCGCACGTCCTGGAAGCGATCCTGACCCACGTCGCCCCGGCGCTTGGGTGGCGGTAGTATTTATATCTAGGTGGGTACGCGGATCACGCTCCTTCGGAGCGGTCCGCGCATGACTAGATTAGGTAATTCAAAAATTATAGTCATCCACGGGCCGGCGCAGCCGTGACCCGTGGCCCCAAGTTTAACCACAGAGCACACAAAGAGCACAGAGAGGCTTTGTCGGTCTCCCATATCTCTGTGTCCTCTGTGATCTCTGTGGTGAATTATATGTATCCACCCCCACCCGCGCTGCCCGGTTGCCCGGACATCGCACCCTCCCCCGTAAAGGGGGAGGGCATTTAGCTGTGCCGTTACCGCTAGATTATCTTCCCCCCTTGCGGGGGAAGGTGGCCCGAAGGGCCGGATGGGGGGTAAGACCATCCCCCTCGACTCTCCCGAAATAACGCGCGACACTCCGATCAAACATCCATGCGGAGGACCCAATGACCAGTAATACCGAACGGGGCAAATACCCCGAAAATTTCCTGCCCGGCGCCGAGACCCTGGGCGAAGACGAAATGCGGATCACCGCGCTCGGCACCGGCCGGCCGTTCCTGCGCCGCTCTCAGGCCAACGCTTGCTGGCTGATCGAGCTCGGCAACGGCGACAAATTCATGTTCGATTTCGGCTTCGGCTCCCAAATGAACTTCACGGCGCTGGAAATCCCCTACAACCAGATCACCGCCTATTTCGCCACCCACCTGCACACCGATCATGTGGGCGACTTTGGTCAAATCTGGGTCGGCAGTTGGGCCGGCGGACGGCTCAAACCATTGGAGGTCTACGGCCCCTCGGCGGATAAGCCGGAATACGGCTTCGCCCACTTCGCCAAGCACCAGAAAGAATCCTACCGTTGGGATACGGAAAGCCGGGTTCACGCCCTGCCCGCCGTCGGCGCAGAGGTAAACTGCCACGAGTTCGACTATTCAAAGGTCGGCACCATCTACGAAGCCAACGGGGTCAAAATTTCGAGCTTCCCCGCCGTGCATATCATGGACGGGCCGGTGAGCCTGAAACTGGAATGGAATGGACTATCGATGGTCTATTCCGGCGACACCACGCCCAGCGAGTTCATGATCGAAAACGCCCAGGGCGTGGACGTGCTGATCCACGAGACGTTCAACACCGTCGAACAGCTCATGACCCGGTCGGGATACGACGAGCGCACCGCCAAGGCCATCGGCACCATGATCCACTCGGATCCGGCGGAAGCCGCGTTTGTGGTCAACAAATGCGATCCGCGCCTGTTCGTCGCCTTCCACTTTTTCAACGATTTCGACACGGCGCCGGAAATGTATGCCGCCATCCGGGAGAACTTTAAAGGCCGGGTGGCGCTGGCGACAGACTTCCTGGTCATCAATGTCACCAAGGACGACATTGTCACCCGCAACGCCATCGTCACCGAACACGCCTGGCCCAACAAGTCAGAGCATGATGATTTCGGCAAGGCGGAACGCAAATCCCGGCCCAACATGCCGGAATGGATTCGCGAAAAGCAGGTATTCCCGAAGTTCTAATTATGTCCTCCTCCCTACTGGGAGGAGGCCTGTAAAACGTCATGCGCGGACCTGCGCGGGAACTCCCCGCGCATGATCCGCGTATCCATGTTCACTTGGCAAAGAGGTCCACGGGTCAAGCCCGTGGATGACGGTCACTTTACTAGACGAGGTGATAGCGGTTAGACGGAAGCCTCGCCCGCGCCCAGGCTGCCGGCCGTCGGCGGGTTCACCTTCACGGACTTTTCATCCATGTTAAAGGCGAGGGTCTCGATCGTCGCCAGGTCGGTGCCCGTGATGCGAATAAAGCGCGCATTGTCCGGGAAGTGGATCGAGTGGATTTCATGGGCGTCGAACACGCCGGCCATGCCGGGGTCCAGACGGTAGGTCTTCACCTTCTCCACATCCGCCTTGCTGGCGTCGGAGCCGTCGTCATTCCGCTTATACTCGGACATATCGGTGAATTCCCGCGCCTGGCCGTAAATCGCCCAGGACGCGCCGTGATCATGGGGCGGCGAGGTGCGGCCCTTTTCATTGACATGCGCCAGAACCATGAAGCCCCGGTCATCGTCCTGATAGAGCGTGTGCGCGCCATATTCGACGTGATCACCGCAGGTTTCTTCGATGAATTCCGCGTTGGTCAGCAATTGCTCCAGATGACCCCGGACTTTCTGTAGGTCCGCATTACCGGTGGCGTCGTCATAGGACGCTTTCACGTCGTCGATCAGATTCTCAAGCGTATAGGCCATGGTGAAATCTCCTCTCAAAAATGCTGCCCGTAGCGTACTGCACGGCTGTTCAATTGCCAAACTTGAAGATGGGATAGGCTTCGCCGCCCAGCCTGTCCCCGGCCTGGTGCGGGGTCGGCCCATTACCAACAGCGTCCCGCAACAGCGGCTGGGTTTCGGGACGTGGATCGAAGAACACCTCGCCGCTGATCCAGCGGATGGCGATCCCCCGGCGGCGGACGGTCGCCGTATTTTCCGGCGCGCCGTGCACGCCCATCACATGGTGGGCGACGATATCGCCCGGTTCCATATCCCAGTATTTGATGTCGTACTCGTCCCGATGATTGTCGATGTCCGGCAGCTTCTCGATATCGTGACCGTCAAACTTGCCGTCGTCGGAGAACGACTCCGGCACATAGGCCTTCCCCCATTTATGAGAGCCGGCGATATACTCTACCGCGCCTGAATCGATGCTCACCGGGTCCAACGCAATCCAGGTGGAACAAATGTGATCGGCGGCTTCCCCTGACAGCGGGTAATAGAGCCGGTCCTGATGCCAGGGGGTCTTGTTGGACCCGCCGGGCTCCTTCGTCAGGATGAAGTCGTAAAAGAGCTGCACCGAGTCCGCGCCCATGAGCTTCGCGACAATTTCGGCCAGGGGAGAATCAAAGATCAGCTCCCGGAACTCTTCGCGGCGGAGCCACATGTACTGTCCGCCGAAAAACTGCCCTTCCCCCCCGGTGGTCAGGTCCAGATCATAGGGACCGGGGTTCTGCTGGATCCAATCGGCGGCCGGGCGCAGCTTTTCGACCCAGTCCATGGACAGCGCATTGCGAACGCACACCACGCCGTCTTTTTCATAGTCGGCGCGGTTTTGGTCAGTAACGGGGAGGTTGTCGGCTGGCATATTAGGTCCTTCTCTTAGCGGACGTTTTGTTTAGCACAGAGATCACGGAGCGCACAGAGGGTGATCTCTCATGCCGTCGTGCGCCTCTGTTTTCGTCATCCCCCATCTCTAATGCGTCGCCCCCACTCCTTTTTCGTCATCCCCGACCCGCGAAGCGGTTGTCGGGGATCTATTCAGCACAAACGCGAGATACCCGAGAATTGGTCTCAACTATCGTTGATTCCAACTCGGGCATGACGGAAAGGGAGCGGAACGAAACACCCCTACCTAAACTGGCTTACCGTATCGACCAAAGCGGGGCGGCCGGCTTTGACCTCCTTGATGGCGCGGCGCAGCGCGGCGCCCACATCGTCGCCGTTCTCGATCGGGCCTTCCGCCCACCAGCCCATGGACCGGGCGAGACCGGCAAAGTCTACCTCGGGCTTCATGATGTCCATGCCGATATAGGCGCGTTCGACCGGGGTGCCGCGATGGCGCGCCATGCGAATTTGGTGTTCCCAGTCATTGTAGTAAGAGCGGTTGTTGTACATCACCACCAGCATGGGGATTTCGTACTTGGCCGCGACCCAGAGCGCGCCCGGATCAAACATCAGATCGCCATCGGGCTGCATATCCACCACCAAGCGTTTCTTGTCCCGGTGGGCCAGCGCCACGCCGAGCGCGATGCCGATCTGGGTCGACGTGCCCAGCGCATTGCCGGGGAAGCGGTAAGGCTTATTGAAGTTCCACAGCCGGTTGGTCCAGCCATTAAGGTTCGACGACGTGGTCACCCAGTCTTCGTCCTTGATCACCTCCCACACTTCGGACGCCAACCGCGCCGTGGTCATCGGCGTCGAGTTCCAGTTCTGCTTGGCCTTGCGTTCCCAGCTGCGCCGGGCCTTGGCCTGCGCGGCGGCGTATTTCTTGACCCTGGCCGCGCCGCGTTTCTTGGCGGCGGCGGACTTGTTCAACAGCCGCTTGGCGATTTTAGTCAGTTCAGGAATGGCCACCGCCGTGTCCGCCAGGATGCGGATATCGGCGTCGAGCCGGCGCTGATAATCGGTGGACCAGCTGCTGATTTCCAAGTCGGCGAAGCTGATATCGATCCACTTGGCGGATTTGGGCACCAGGCTGGTAACCTGCCGGCTGACGCTGTCGAGCGTGGTGGACACCTTCTCCCAATCCCGGGCATCCAGGCAGACAACCAGGTCCGCATCCTTCAGCGCCGTCTTGGGGTCCAGAGACATATTAAGATCATGATGGCTGGGGAAGTTCAGCCGCGCGCCGATGTCGATTACCGGCGCGGACACGGTTTCCGCCAGCTTGACCAGATTGTCATAGCCATGGGGCATGCGGCTCGACCAATCGGCCAGCAGCACCGGGTTCTTGGCCTTCACCAGCAGCTCCGCCGCCGCCTGCAATGGCTCGGCATCCGGCGCGATGGGCGTCGGCACCTTGGGCGCGTCCGGCTTGGGCATCTTCACCTTGTGGGGCAGCGGGTCTTCCAGCAGCGTCGCGTCATAGCACATGTAAATCGGGCCCTGAGGCTCGGTCATCATCACGCTATAGGCGCGGGCAAAGGAATCCGGCACATCATCGATGGTCCAGGGCTGATCATCCCACTTGGTGTAATCCCGTAGCACATTGCCCTGCACCTTGGCGGTATGAATCCAATCGGTGCGCGGCCGGCGCTTGGCCGTATCCAGAGGGCCCGTCGCGCCGATGATGTAGACTGGCGCCCGGTCGATATAGGCGTAATAGACCGCCATGCAGGAATGAAGCAGCCCGACCAGATTGTGAACGATGGCGGCCAAGGGCTCTCCGGTCGCCTTGGCGTACCCATGGGCGATCTGAATGGCGATATTCTCGTGCGGGCACAGCAGCATCTGCGGGTCGTCCTGGCCATAGTTGACCATGGAATCGTGCAGCCCCCGAAAGCTGGAGCCGGGATTGAGCGGCACATACGGGAAGTCGAAGTCCCGCATGAGATCGACAATGACGTCGGAATTCCACCGGACCTTGGTTGGTTTGACTTTCTTGCGGCGTCGTTTCTGAGGCTGGGCCACCCTGTATCCCCTTTATCATTCCGGAAAATTGGTTAGATTTCTTATTAAAATTAGAAACCATCTGCACAGGCCGGGGCAAGACATTGTTCGCAAACAAATGTTGCCCCGGCCTGGACCGCCAATTCGGAGGACCCATGACCGATCTGCCCATCAACATCGCCATCAGCGAATACGACCATGTCCGGGACTTCGCCGATGGCCTGGTCACCGCCGCCGGCATCGACGCCAACTTCCTGACCTTCCAGGTGGAGGAGATCTTCTACCGGTTCGTCAACTTTCGGGAATGGGAAGTCTCGGAAATGTCGTTCGCCAAATATGTGTCGCTGAAATCCCAGGGCGACGAAAGCGTGACCTCCATCCCGGTGTTTCCGTCGCGGGTGTTCCGGCTGTCGTCCATCTTTGTGCGCGAAGACTCCAACCTGTCCAAGCCCGAAGACCTGGCCGGCAAGAAGGTTGGCATCCCGGAATGGGCGCAGACGGCCGCCGTCTATTCGCGCGGTTATTTACAACATCAGGCCTGCATCCCGCTTACCGATATCGACTGGTATCAGGCCGGCGTCAGCCAGGCCGGGCGCAAGGAAAAAGTAAAACTGAAATTGCCTGACGGGATCAACCTGACACCCCGGCCCGACAAATCCCTGCAGCAGCTTCTGGTCGACGGCGAGATTGATGCGATGATGTCGGCCCACCCGCCCGAATGGTTCGAGGCAGGCCGGCCCGAGATCAAACGGATGATTCCCGACTATCAGCCGTTGGAGGCCGAGTATTTCGAACAGACCGGCGTGCTGCCGATCATGCACACGATTGCCGTCCGGGGCGACGTGGCGGAGAAACACCCGTGGGTGATGATGAACCTTTTTAAGGCGTTTGATGAGGCCAAGCGCCACAGTGTGGAACGCGCCTTCGAGATGACGGCGTCCCGCTTCCCAATTCCCTGGGCGCCCCACTTTGCCCAGCAAACGGCGCACCTGTTCGAGGGGGAATACTGGCCCTACGGCGTGGAGCCGAACCGCAAAACCCTGGAGGCGTTCCTGCTCTACGCCTTTGAACAAGGGGTCTGCCACAAACATCTGGCGCCGGAAGATTTGTTCCCGACGCATCTGTTGGACGGTTTCAAGGTATAGCCTCAGTTGGAGGTTTCAAGGTTTTGACTCTGATGATTATTTGGCTAGAGTCTGCCCATTCGCACACCAAATTCACGGACGACCATTCATCATGAAAATCAAAACCTTTGCTCTTTCCCTCGCCGCCGTGCTGAGCGCCGCCGCTTCCGCCCAGGCCCATGAAGGCGCGTCTGCCACGCACTTTGCGACGCAGCCTGACCATGGCGGTCTCATCGTTTTTGTTCTGCTGGGTGTTCTGGCGGCTGGCGCGTTCGCTATCCGGGAAACCATCCGGAAGTAATACGCCGCACTTAGCGGCGCGCTCCTACCATTTAGCTTTTAATTCGTCGGCGTAGGCCTCCCGCCAATCTGCGTCCTTCGGGATGATATTGTCGTGGGGCCGGATATTCCTGTGCAGCGCAGGGTCGGTCGCACTTGGCATGCCCCCCTGCTCCACCGTCTTGATCGCCGCCAGCATCAACTTCCGCATGGTGATGATCGCCTTGTCCGACGTCCCAAGATATTCCTTGGACCGATCAACAATGGGCCCCATGCCTTCCTGCAGCGCGAAATCCTGGGTGTTGATCCCCTCGATACCGGTGAAAGAGCCATTCTTCTGCGCCTCCCGGTCGATCAGATAGTCGTTTGACGGATTGCGTTTCAGCCGGAATGTGCCGGGGATGAG
Organism: uncultured Rhodospirillaceae bacterium; assembly: GCA_964611435.1. Taxonomy (GTDB): domain Bacteria; phylum Pseudomonadota; class Alphaproteobacteria; order Rhodospirillales; family UBA2165; genus JAYPHU01. The sequence goes on from CAZSXT010000003.1 coordinate 142,888, forward strand.
GTCGTCCTTGCCGCGGCCATAGGCTTTCTCGAAGTCTTGCGAAATTTTCCCCGTAATCGGCACGGATTCGTCATAGCCGCACATCCAGTTATAAACAATGGTCTGCTCGTCATCGATGGGCACCCAGATATGGCCGTTGAGCTTCGGCACTTTCGCCGGTCCGCCATTGCGCTCCTGGGTGTTGGCGCGCATCTGCTGGGCCGGCATCACGTAATGATAGACCCTGATATAATTTCCGGCCTCACCCACATCACGGGTAGAGACGTAGTGATAGCCGTAGTCGGTTTCGTGAACCTGAATATCCGGCGCCCCGTCCCGGCTACGCAACTGCGTCGGGTCATGCATGTCATTTCGATGGAGGTAAGACGAATGAGATGTATCCAGCCCCCCTTCCATAGCCTGTAGATAGTTGCAGCCCTCGTAAGTCTTGGAGACAAACCGGTGGGTCTCCGGCGCGCGGGTCCATTCGTAATCCGGAGGGTCGGGCATCTGATCCTTCGGTCCCATATAGGCCCAAAGCACGCCGCCGGCTTCGTGGACCTTGTAGGCCGGGAGCTTGGCCTTGTTCTTCATCGGACTGTCGGCGGGTTCCGACGGCAGATCGACACAATTGCCGTCCACATCGAACTTCCAGCCGTGATAGACGCAGCGCAATCCGCACTCTTCATTGCGGCCGAAGAACATTGGGGCTAGCCGATGGGGACAATAGGCGCCGACCAGTCCGATCCGGCCCTCGGTATCCCGAAAGACCAGCAAATCTTCACCCAACAGGCGCAAACGCACCGGTTCGCCATCGGCCTCGGTTATTTCGGTTGTCAGGAGCGCCGGCCACCAAAAGCGGCGCAACATATCCCCGCCGGGCGTGCCGGGACCAACCCGTGTGACGCGATCATTATCTTCTCTGCTCAGCATTTCACTCTTTCCAAGGCTCCACGGTGATGTGAATGGATGGTTCGTCGGCCTCGCCGCCGACCATGCGCAGCGCGTGATCCAGGTCTTTCAGACCTATCACATGGCTGGACATTTTCTCCAGCGGCAGCCGCCCCGTCGCCATCGCCCCCAAGGCCAGCTCCACGGCGTCATAGGAATGGCCGCGCAGCCCTTTGAAGGTGATTTGTTTGTTGATGATCTGGTTCATGTCGAAATCGGCGACCGAGCCCTTGCGCGCGGCGATCTGCATGATGCCTCGTTTGCGCAGCAGTCCGAGATGATCATTGATGACTTCGGGGCCCGCGCCGCTGACCTCCAGGACAATGTCCAGCATCCGGCCATTGGTCAGGCGTTCGACCTCTGCCGCCAGATTTTGTTCATCCACCATCACCACATGATGTGCGCCCAGCTCAAGGGCAACATCCAGCCGGTGCTTATCCTTGGCCAGACCGGAGACAATAATCAGGTCCGCACCGGCCGAGGCCGCGCCGATGACACTGCCCAGGCCCTGCTGACCGGGGCCTTGAATCAGGATCGATTTACCCGGTCCCGCGCCGCCGTCCATCACCGCCCACTGAAAACCATTGCCGATGGGTAGCGCCATGGCGGCAATGTGGTTGGGCACGCCGTCGGGCACCTGATGCAGCACCGTCCGCGGATGCATATACAGATACTGGCTATAGCCGCCCCAAAGGGACGGATCACGGGAGACAGGCGTCGAGCCGTAGCGGATCGAACCCGGAATACGGGAGTCCGTCGAAAGACACGACCGGTATTCGCCGGACCGGCAATATTCGCAATAGCCACAGGGCAGATACTCTTCGAGGGCGACAACATCGCCTTCGCTCACCCCCCATTTGTCCCGGGCGATATCGCCGAGCGCGACAATGGTGCCAACCATTTCGTGGCCGAGGATACGGGGGCCGGGGTCCTTGCGTTGATACATGCCCCAATCGCTGCCGCAGATGCCCGTCGCATCCACCTTCAACAAGCCGGCATCCGGCGGAATCTCGGGCAGAGAAAATTCCTGAATTTCGGTTTCCAGCGGACTTACCGCCACAGCCGCCCTGGACGCTTCGAGAACAGTCATGGTCTTTTGCACCGTGATCTATGAATTCGGCAGGATATTCCCTTGGCTTCGGTTATACCTTTCAGGCCGGTTTTTTCCATAGGTTTCTCTGTATTTTTCTTCCCGGACTTTTGTATTAGTGTTGCAATCTTGTATGACACTGAAAGAAGTCGAACCGCCATGCCGCACGACGATCACGGAGATACCGAGAATACCGGGCACCACAGGGTTTTCTCCCTGATTGGACACAACCAGATCAGCGACGAGGAACATGAAGCCAAGTTCGAACGCTGGTCCAAGAAGCGTACCTTTGTCCGCGCCTTAGAGGGCACTTACGGCCAGCTGGTCGAAGAGCTGTTCAATCAGCCCCGAGTCTACTCCACCAGCGACATGGAATGGAAGGGCGGACCGCAACAATTCGGCAAGAAGGTCATCAACCCACAGCAAAACCGGGTCGCCCAAAGCATCGAATGCCATGTGGACGTTTATTCCCCGGGCGGCACCAGCGCCAAGCACGGGCACATGAACAGCGCGGTGTTTTATATCCTCAAGGGCAAGGGACACGATATCCACGACGGCAAGCGCCATGACTGGGAAGCCGGCGACGCCATGATCGTCGAGAACGCCTGCGTCCATCAGCACTGCAATACGGAGTCCGACGAGGAAGCACGGGTCCTGGTGTTCAAAGCCAAGCCTCTTTTCTTGTTCATGCACCTGTTATTTCAGAAAATGGTCAAATATCCACCCAAGGATGCGCCGGTCGGACACGAAGATTATCAACCACCGGAAGAACTTTAGGGGAGCGCCTGGCCTTGAAAGCTATCGACGATGCCGACCGCGCCCGCTTGATGGGCAAGGAAGTCAACTTCTACGCCGACGCCTTAAAGGCCTCGGAGGAGTTCCGCGCCGATTACGCCACCCGGCTACGGGTGATTAAAAGCGAAGAAATGCCGTGGGAGAATTCACCCGACGGGCTGATCAAGCACATCATCAACGAGCGTATGGACACGGCGGAGCATTGCGTCGACGCCTATATGCAGTTCCTGAAACCCAATGAAGCGTCGGGCAAGCACCGGCATCTAAGCGAAGAGCTGGTCTTTGTCCTGGAAGGCGAAGGCTATGACCTGCACTGGGACGTGAAGTTCGAGTGCCTGGAGACCTTTGAATGGGAATGGGACGAGGAACCAAAACGCTATGATTGGAAGAGCGGCGATTTCGTCTACATACCGCCTTACTGCGCCCACCAGCATTTCGCCAAGGACAGCGAGTGCCGTTTCATCTGTATCACCAGCCGCATCGTCAAAGCCATGGGCTTTGACTGGCACGACCAGTTGGAAAACGCCGCGAGCTATCTGGCGGATTAAGGCCGGGCATTCTTAGTTCAGCGTGGGTACGCGGATCACGCTCCTCCGGAGCGGTCCGCGCATGACTAGTTTTGTTGAGCGGGTCAAAATTTATTTAGTCACCCACGGACCGCCCGCGGACTTAATCCGCGTGGCGTGATCCGTGGACCCATCTTAAAAAAACTACCGAGCGCACGAAAGGCACAGAGGGACTTTCGAGTTCTTCCCCCTCCTCTTTTTGTGCGTCACCCCCGAGTTGGCGCAGCCAAGTCTCGGGGGACCATGGGCCTTAGCCGAGAAGATTGAAACGTCGGATGGACCCCCGACAGTCGCTTCGCGAGTCGGGGGCGACGCTTGCAGGGGGACGAGGAGAGGCGCGCTAAGACTTCAACAGCTTCGCCACCGCTTCCATCGATAACCCATCCGCCAGGTCGGCCATCAACGCCGACATGGGCATTTCGGTGCCGGTTTGATCCCGGATCACCATGGCGTTCTTCATGTCCTTCACCGGCCAGGCCGGATTGATCAGCGGCAGCCGCCGCAGCGCCCAGCTATCGCCCGAGCAGTCATACATGGCCTTGCGCATGGTCTCCGCATCCAGGCCCAGATCCTTGGACATGGACAGCACCTCCATTGTAGTCTGCATGTTGCACCAGAGAAGGATGTTATTGACGGTCTTGGCCACCTGCCCCGCGCCCAAGGGGCCCAAATGATGGATCACTTCACCGAACGTCTCCAGGACCGGCCGCGCTTTGGCCAGCACGCCTGCCTCCCCGCCAACCAGAAGCGCCAGGGTGCCGGCATCCGCTGCTTCCGGCCCGCGGGTCGACGGACAATCCAGAATATCGACGCCGTCGGGCGCCGCAGCGGCGATCTCGGTCACCGTTTCCGGCATGAGCGACGAACACAGAACGACAATCGTTCCCGGCGTCGCGCCGGCTAACGCGCCGGCATCGCCGAGACACGCCGCCCGCACGTCATCGTCCGACGGCACAATGACGATCACCACGTCGCTGGCCGCCGCCACGGCCGCGGCTGAGTCCAACGTCTCTACCCCCGCGTCCGACGCAGCCGACATCGGCCCTTCAGTGATATCAAAACCCAAGACATTGTAGCCGGCGTTCAGACAGTGCTTCGCCTTGGCGAGGCCCATCCGGCCCAGGCCGGCAAAGCCGACCGTTTTGATTTCATCCGTCATGTTACTCTCCCACCCGTTTGACGCCGCCGCCGGTCACCGTACGGCCAATATAGGTAGCCTGGGGTCCGTACAGCAAATCTTGGATATCCTGATGAGTGATCAGCTTGACCAGCTGATCCACCTGCCCGAACAGGGGCATAGTGACACCGCTCTTCTGCGCCACGTCCATAACAATATCCATGTCCTTTTCCTGCCAGGTTAGCCAGGTATCGTCCCAGGTCTCTAGCGTGCCGTTAGTGCCGGGACACTGCAGCAACACCTCGCGCAGTTTCTGGGCGTCCATGCCGTGGCGTTTGGCCAGCAGCAGCGCCTCGAAGTTCGAGACACAATTGGCCCAGTGCAGCATATTATTGACCGCTTTCGCCAATTGGCCGTGGCCGATCTCGCCAACCCGCAACACGCCCCGGCTGAACGCCATCATGGCCGGCGTAATGAATTCGATATCCGCCTCGTCGCCGCCGCAAAGACACAGAAGCGTGCCGTCGCGGGCGCCGCCGCTGCCAAACACCACCGGCGAATCCACCAGCCGCACCTTCGTCCCGTCGGCGATCTTGGCGGCCTCGGCGATGGCCTCCGGATGCACCGTGGAGGAAACGACGACGACGATCTCGTGACCCGCATTCGCCAGTTCGGTCACCACGTTGATCATCTGTTCATCGGTGGCGACGGCAACAATCGCCATTTCCGCCTGCTCGGCCATTTCGCCCAAATTTGCAACGGCTTTTGCGCCGCCGCCGGTTGCCTCTTCGACCTTTTCCCAATCCACGTCATAGACATAGACCTCGTCGTTGCCCCGCTTCAATAGATGCCCCACCATGGCGGCGCCCATGACGCCCAATCCGATCATCCCGACTTTCATTACTTCCTCCCTACGCTACGTGTCCGGCAAATTTGCCCTCGCAATTGTTTCTCAAATTATGCCATACTTTGAAATACATAGAATTCTAAGTGGTTTGACGCCAAAAAAATCAAGCACTTAAACTTGGTTCTATATGTTGAACGGCATTTCACAGGGAGGAAAATGTCATGAAAGCTCTCACCAAGCTGAGCATCGTCGGCGTTGCCGGTCTCGCGGCGGGACTTGTCGCCGCCGGTCCCGTGACCGCCCAGTCGGTCGCGGATTTCTACAAAGACAAGACCATCACCATGTGGGTCGGCTACAGCGCCGGCGGCGGGTATGACACTTATGCCCGTACGGTCGCGCGGCACATGACTAAGCATGTTCCGGGCAATCCCAAGATCGTCGTGAAGAACAAGCCCGGCGCCGGCAGTATGCTGGTCGCCAACGAGCTTTATAACACTCTGCCCAAGGACGGCACCGCCATCGGCGTGGTCGGCCGCGGCATGCCCATGGAACCACTGCTCGGAAATAAGGCCGCCAAGTTTGACGCCAGCAAATATACCTGGCTTGGCAGCGCCAATAACGAGGTCAGCGTCTGCGTCTCCTGGAAAGGCATCGGCATCGATTCCGTCGATGACATGAAGAAGAAGCAGATGACCGTTGGCGGCACCGGGCCTGGCGCCGACACGGACACGTTCCCGAAAGTTCTGAATAACGTGATTGGCACCAAGCTTAAACTGGTCACCGGCTATCCCGGCGGCACGGACGTCAACTTCGCCATGGAACGGCGGGAGTTGGGCGGACGTTGCGGTTATTCCTGGACCAGCCTGAAATCCCGCAAAGCCGACTGGCTGAAGGAAAAGAAAGTCACCGTGCTGTTGCAAATGTCGACCGAGAAACATCCGGACCTGCCGGACGTGCCGTTCATCATGGATTTGGCCAGCAACAAGGAGGAACGGGACATCCTGTCCTTCGTCTTTGCCCGTCAGGCCTGGGGCCGGCCGTTCATGGGCCCTCCGGGCATCCCGGCCGACCGCGCCAAGGCGCTACAAACTGCGTTCATGGCGACCATGAAGGATCCGGCGTTCGTGTCTGATGCGACCAAGCAAAAGCTGGAAGTCACCCCAATCAGCGGCGCGCAGATCGAGAAGATGATCGCCGATCTCTACGCCACGCCGAAGGCCTTGGTTGAAAAAGCCAAGATCGCCACCGACAGCGATGAAAAGACCGAAATCGCCAAGGCGGTGATCCCGATCGAAACGGTCAAGGGCAAGATCACCAAACTGCGCAACGGCAACCGCCGGGTGTCCTATGCCGGTGAAGGCAAAAAGGGCAACCTGTCGGTCAGCGGCAGCAAGACCAAGGTTATGGTCGGCGGTAAGAAGACCAAGCGGAAGGCGCTGAAAGTGGGTATGGCCTGCTCCTTCACCTTCCAAGGTTCCGCTGCAAAAGAAATCAACTGCAGCTAAGCCTGTACGTGAATCAAGGGGAACGGGTCGCCAGCCGATCCGTCTCCCCTTTTTCATTTTGCTCATCCCCCTGCCCCTAGGTCGGAAGACTCATGGAATTTGAGATGCTCGCAATGGCCGGCAAGGCCATTGTCACCATGGCGGACCCCAGCCGGCTTATGTTCCTCGCCCTCGGCGTAATCATCGGGCTGGGTCTCGGTGTAATTCCGGGCCTGGGTGGCATCGTCGGCATGGCGTTGCTGTTGCCGTTTACGTTCAACATCGACCCCTATTCGGCCTTTGCCCTGTTGCTGGGCATGGGATCGGTGACCACCACATCGGATACCATTCCGGCCGTCCTGTTCGGCGTGCCCGGCACCACCGGCTCGGCGGCCACCATCCTGGACGGCCACCCGCTGGCCAAGCAGGGTCAGGCGGGCCGCGCGTTCGGCGCCGCCTATACGGCGTCTTTGATCGGTGGGGTGTTCGGGGCGGCTTTGCTGGCCGTCAGCATTCCGATCCTGCGGCCGGTGCTTCTACAAGTCGGCTCTCCCGAGCTTCTGGCGTTCTCCGTCTTTGGCCTGTGTATGGTGGCTGCGCTCAGCGTCGGCAGTCCCATGCGTGGCCTGGCCGCCGCCGGCATCGGCGTGTTGTTCGCTATGGTCGGGGCCGATCCGCAGACCGCGACCCAGCGCTGGTCCTTCGGCTCGCTCTATCTGTGGGATGGGCTGTCCCTGATCCCGCTCACCCTCGGCGTCTTTGCCCTGCCGGAACTCGCCGACATGGCGATCGAACGTCGCAGCATCGCTGGCAACTCCAAGGTGGATTCCCGTTCCGGCCAATGGCAAGGAATCAAGGACACATTCAAACACTGGTGGCTGGTCATTCGCGTGGCCTGGCTGGGCGCCGGCCTGGGTGCGGTGCCCGGCATCGGCGCCGCCGTCATCGACTGGATCGCCTATGGCCACGCCGCCCGCACGGAAAAAGGCGCAGAGGAAACCTTCGGCAAGGGCGACATCCGGGGCGTGCTGGCGTCCGAAGGCTCCAACAACGCCAAAGAGGGCGGCGCGCTGGTGCCGACCATTGCGTTCGGCGTGCCGGGTTCGGCCTCTATGGCGATTCTTCTGGGCGCATTCTTGATCCACGGATTGCAGCCCGGCCCGGACATGCTGTCCAAGAACCTGGATGTCACTTACGCGATTATCTGGAGCGTGGCGCTGGCCAATATCCTGGGCGCCGGAATTTGCTTCGCCTTTTCCAACCAGTTCGCCAAGGTCGCCCTGATCCGCCAGCCCGTGATCATGCCGCTGATCCTGGTGGTGATTATGATCGGCGCGTTCCAGGCGACCCGGAATTGGGGCGATTTGATCGCGGTGTTGCTGTTCGGGCTGTTGGGCTGGGTGATGAAGCGCCTGGGCTGGCCGCGCCCGCCGCTGATTCTGGGCTTCGTACTGGGCGGCATCGTCGAGCGCTATCTGTTTATCTCCTACAATCGCTACGCCTGGGACTGGCTGTCGCACCCGGTGGTGCTGATCCTGTTCGCCCTGGCGGTTCTGGGATTCGTCCGGCCGCTGGTCCGGGAATATAAGGAAGCCGGTGGGCTCGGTGGTTTGGCGTCGGGCTATACCATGTGTGCGCGGATCGACTGGAACACCGCGTTCTACGGTATTTTTATTTTCGGCATTTATATACTGACGCTCTTGGCCTTGTTCTGGCGGTTCGATGCGCAGCTGGTGCCCATTGTGGTCGGCATCTTCACCATGTCGGTCCTGCTGCTGAGCTTCCTCAACCACACTTTCCGGCTGCCCGGCGTCGGGGTGAAACACACGGACGCCGGCGGGCGGGTGCGGGCGCGACTCCGCCTGGACCTCAGCGCCGACAACAGCTCGACCGAAAAACAGGTGATCGCCAAGCGCGCAACCGGCTTCCTGATCTGGCTCGGCGTGTTCTTGGGCCTGATCGCCGTCATCGGCATGCTGCCGACGATCTTCGTCTTCGTGACAGCCTATATGTGGTTCGAGGGACGGGAGCCCTGGAAACTGTCGCTCCCGGTCTCCGCCGCGTTGACGATTTTCTGTTACATTCTGTTCGATCAGGTCCTGTCCCTGCCCTGGCCCGACACATTGCTGGGCTGGTGGTTGCCGGAACTCAAAACCATCATTCCGTCGATCTAGGGCAGCAGTTTAGAAGTGGTTTTCAATCAGGGGACAGACTTTATACTGGTTAGAAATCTAAGTAATTTTGACGTAACACCAGCAGGGGAATAGTGGCGAACCATGTCGAAAGCTGACGAAGCACGGTTTCTGTATGATCCGTATCAGGAGTGGGTAAAGGGCGAAGGCGTGCCCGTGGTCGAGGACTTCGGCATCGACCTGATCAAGGTGGAAACCAAGCCCTGGGCCCGGTTCGACACCAACGGCGCCATCGCCCATCTGAAGGGCCGGGGCGACTTTATTTCGATCTTCATCATCGATATTCCGCCGGGCGGTAAATCGTCGCCCCAGCAGCATGTCTTTGAAGAGGTGATCTACGTCCTGGAAGGACATGGCAGCACCACGGTCGAAACCCATGACGGGCGCAAGCACAGCTTCGAATGGGGTCCGCAGAGCCTGTTCGCCCTGCCCTTGAACGCCAAGTATCAGCACTTCAACGGCAGCGGGCGGGAGCCGGCGCGCCTCTCCTCCACCAACAGCCTCTGCGTCATGCAGAACCTGTTCCACAACGATAAATTCATCTTCGACAATCCGTATCGCTTCCCCGAACGGGAAGGCACGGAAACGGCCTTCTCCGGCGAGGGTGAGTTCATTCCGAAACGCCCGGGCCGGCATATGTGGGAGACCAACTTCGTTCCCGACCTGTCGAGCTTCAAGCTGCGCAAATGGTCCAAGCGGGGCGCGGGCGGCTCCAACATGATGTTCGTGCTGGCCGACGGCTCCATGCACGCTCATATGTCGGAAATGCCGGTCGGCACCTACAAGAAAGCCCACCGCCACGGCGCGGACTTCCATGTGTTCTGCGTCACTGGCACCGGTTATTCGCTTCTGTGGTACGAGGAAGAGGACGATTACGTGCGGGTCGATTGGCAGCACGGCGTGGTCTTCGCCCCGCCGGATGGCATGTATCACCAGCATTTCAATTCCAGCGCCGATCCGGCCCGCTATTTGGCCATTGCCTTCGGCGGCCTGCGCTATCCCATGACCGAGGCCAAGCGACGGGTGTTTATGGGCATGGACGTCAATGTCCGCGACGGCGGCGCGCAGATCGAATACGAGGATCAGGACCCGCGCATCCACAAAATCTACCTGGACGAACTGGCCAAGCATGGCGGCGCGTCCAAGATGGGCGAATTCATCGACGAAGCGCCGTTCGTGAAGGCTTAGGGGAGACCATCATGGCCGATAAGGAAGAAGCCCGCTTTTTATTCGATCCTTATATGGACTGGGTCGAGCGGCAAGGCATCCCCGTGGTCGAGGATTTCGGCGTCGATCTGTTGAAAGTCGAAACCAAGCCCTGGGCCTCCATGGGCTGCGACGGCGCGATCGTGCACCTGAAGGGGCGCGGCGATTTTATCTCCATCTTCGTGGTGGACCTGCCGCCGGGTGGTCAAACCTCGCCGCAACAGCACTTGTTCGAGGAAGTCATCTATGTGCTGGACGGCCATGGCAGTACGACGATTGAGACCGAGGACGGCCAGAAACACAGTTTCGAATGGGGCCCCAAAAGCCTCTTCGCCCTGCCCCTGAACGCAAAATATCAGCACTTCAACGCCAGCGGACAGGAACGCGCCCGGCTATCGGCCACCAACGATCTCTGCCTGGTGTTGAACCTGTTCCACAATGAAGATTTCATCTTCAACAACGATTTCCGCTTCCCGGAGCGGGAGGGCACGTCCAACTATTTCGCCGGCGAAGGGGAACTGATCCCCAAGCGGCCCGGCCGACACATGTGGGAAACCAATTTCGTCCCCGATCTGTCGAAGTTCGAGTTGCGCACCTGGGACAAGCGCGGCGCCGGCAGCTCCAACATGAAATTCATCCTGGCGGACGGCACCATGCATGCGCATTCGTCGGAAATGCCTGTTGGCACCTACAAGAAAGCCCACCGCCACGGCGCGGACTTCCATGTCTATAGCGTCACCGGCGGCGGCTATTCACTGCTCTGGTACGAAGAGGACGAGGATTTCGTCCGCATCGACTGGCAGCACGGCGTGGTCTTCGCCCCACCGGACATGATGTATCACCAGCATTACAACACCAGCACGGTGCCCAGCCGGTATCTGGCCGTGGCGCTGGGTAGCCTGCGCTATCCGTTCACCCAGGAAAAGATGGACCTGTTCATGGGCGTCGATGTCAGCGTCAAGGACGGCGGCCGCCAGATCGAATACGAGGATCAGGACCCGCGCATTCATCAGATCTATCTGGATGAGCTGGAGAAAAACGGCGTCGAGTCCGGCATGGCCGAGATAATCGACGAAGCGCCCTACGTCAAGAAAACCGCATAACCGGCGCTATCCATGCACGAACTCGGTTTCGATCACGTCCATCCGTCGGAAGAGGAACGGGAACAGCTCAGCGACGCCATCTGGTCCGTCGATAATGTGGAGTTCACCACCGTCGGCGTGGATGTAGGCTCTTCCACGTCCCACCTCATGTTCGCCAAAGTGCACCTGCAGCGCCTGGCGGAGGCCTTGTCCAGCCGTTTCGTCGTGGTCGGCCGGGAAATCCTCTGGCGCTCCCCTATTCTGCTGACCCCCTACCGGTCCGACTACACCATTGATGCGGAGGAGCTGGGCCTGTTCATCGACAACGCCTACACCTCCGCCGGATTGCAGCGGGATGATATCGACTCCGGCGCAGTCATATTGACCGGCGAAGCGCTGAAGCGCACCAATGCGCGGGCCATCGCCGATCTGTTCGCCGCCGAGAGCGGCAAGTTTGTCTGCGCGTCGGCCGGACATAACCTCGAAGCCTTGATGGCGGCCCACGGGTCCGGCGCGGTGGAGCTCTCCCGACAGGAACATAAGACCTTCCTCAACATCGACATCGGTGGCGGCACCACCAAGTTTGCGCTCGTTCACGGCGGCCGGCTCTTGGAAAGCGCGGCGGTGGCGGTCGGCGGGCGGCTGGTCGCGCTGGACGACGACGGGAGCCTGGTGCGGATCGAGGAACCGGCGGAACGCATGGCCGACGCTGCCGGCGTTACCCTCGAATTGGGCCAAAAGCTCTCGGTTGGCGACCGGGAAAAGCTCGTCGCCACCATGATCGATGTGCTGATCCGCTCCATCGCCCGGGAAGCCCCGGACGCGCTGATCAACGATCTGATCCTCACGCCGGCGCTGCCCACCGACATCAAAATCGATGCGGTGACCTTCTCCGGCGGCGTCTCCGAATACGTGTTCGGCCGGGAAACCGTGGATCACGGCGATCTCGGCGGGGATATTGCCGCCGGCGTGACCGAGGCCCTGAAAGACGGGCGCATCCCCTATCCGGTCTATGATCCGGGCCAGGGCATTCGCGCCACCGTGGTCGGCGCGTCGCAGTTCTCCGTACAGGTCAGCGGCAACACCATCCATATCAGCCGCCCGGACCTGCTGCCCATCCGCAACGTGCCGGTGATCCGGCTCGGTCTGGCGCTGGACGGCGAGATCGACTCTGATGCTGTCTCCGAAGACATCCAAAAGAGCTTCAACCGGTTCGATATTGATCCGAAAGAAACCGCCACGGCGCTGGCCTTCACCTGGGACGGCGAACCCGCCTATCAACGCCTGTTCGCCCTGGCCAAGGGCATCCGCGACGGCTATGCGGACACCATTGCCGCCGGCCACGCGGTGATCCTGGTGATGGAAGGCGATGTGGCGAAGACCATGGGCAATCTGCTGATGAAAGAACTGGACGTACCCGGCGATATTATCTCGCTGGACGGCGTGCAGTTGCGGGAATTCGACTATATCGATGTGGGCGAACTGGTGCAGCCGGCCAATGTCGCGCCGCTGATCATCAAGTCGCTGCTGTTCACTGCCGACGACCGGCATGGTGATGACGGCCATCATCAGCACGACCATGATCACTCTCACGAGCATGATCATGAGCACCATCATCACGATTGAGGCCCGCGCCGAAGCGGGCCATAATCCAGCATGACCACGGCAACCCAAACCCTCGCCCATGATGGACGGGTCCTCGGCCTGATCGGTGCGGGACACCTGCTCAGCCATTTCTATCAATATACGTTTCCCGCGCTGATCCTGTATTGGAGTGTCGAGATGGGCGTCTCCTACGCCGCGCTCGGCCTGGTCATGACCCTGTTCGCGCTGTCGACCGGGATCGCGCAGATGCCGGCCGGCATGCTGGTGGACCGCTACGGCGCCCGGCCGGTCCTGGTTATCGGCCTGTTGATCACCGCCGGGGCCATGGCCTATATGTCGCGTTCCGACGGGATGGAGATGATCTACGTCCTGGCCGTCATCGCCGGCGTCGGCAACAGCGTGTTTCACCCGGCGGATTATGTGATCCTCAATTCCTCCATCGATCCGAGCCGCATGGGCAAAGCCTTCAGCCTGCACACCTTCAGCGGCCATTTGGGCAGCGCCTTCGCCCCGGCGACCATCATTTTCCTCGCCACGCTCCAGGACTGGCGGTTTGCGCTTTTGACCACGGGCCTATTGGGCGTCGCCGTGGCGCTTGTGGTGTTCCTGCAGGGCGGCATCCTGCAGGATGATCAGGTCGCCAAAAAGGCCGAGGCCGAGGACGGCAGAAAAAGGAACGACGGGACAGGTCTGGGGGCCAGTTTCAGACTGATGATGTCTAAAAACATGCTGCTGTTTTTCCTGTTCTTTATGTTTGCCTCGCTCTCATCCGGCGGAGTGCAGAGCATGTCCGTGGTGGCGCTGGTGGACCTGCACGGCATCGACCAGATCAGCGCCGGCACAGCCTTGACCTTCTTCCTGTTCGCCAGCGCGACGGGCATTCTTTTAGGCGGCGTGGCGGCGGATAAATTCGACCGCCACGACCGGATCGCCGGGGGCTGCTTCGGCGTTTCCGCGCTGATCTTTGCCGGCGTCGCCACCTGGATCTTGCCGGCCGCCGTGATCATCTTCGTCTTCACCATCGCCGGGCTGGCCCAGGGCATGATCCGCCCGGCCCGGGACATGATGGTCCGCGCTGTCGCGCCCAAAGGCGCCGCCGGCCGGGCCTTCGCCTTTACCTCAATGGGCATCGCCTTCGGCAGCGGCGTCGCGCCGGTGTTCTTCGGCTATCTGGTGGATCAGGGGGCCAGCAACTGGCTGTTCTGGCTGCTGGTCGGCTTCAACATCATCGCCATTGGCACGATCCTCGGCCAGGGCGACATCTCGGCGAAGTCTGAGGCGAAGAAGGCTGAGGGTTAGAGCAGGCCCGCTCCAATCAATTCCCTAGTTCTTGGAACCGGTAGGTTTCCCCCGCCGCATCGTCAGCAGGGTCTGGCGCAGTTCCCGCGCGTCGGTTTGCGGCAGGGAGCAAATCTGCCCCTTACACACATAGGCCGTGGCCTTGCCATCGAGTTGGGTTTTGTTCATCGCCGGATGGGTGTCGGGCAGGTCCTGACCCGGTTTGATGATCTGGAACACCCGGGTGGGCAGGCTGGTGCGCATGACCGTCCAGGCGAGCCGGCGGGTATCCCGCGCACCGCGGCCGCCGATCACCACGATCTGCAGCGCATCCCGGAAATCCTCGTAGGCGTTCAAGAGGCCGGTGCGGCCGAAATTGGGCTCCATCACCCGGCCGCCCAGTTCCTTAATCAGCCGTTCGCCTTCATCCCGCCAAAGGGTCTTGCCGGTGATGTAATAAAGCCGGGCCAAGACCTGCAGCATCTGCGCATTGCCCGACGGATTAGGCACATCTAGATAGGGTTTCAGCCGGCCCACCAGCGCCGCGTCGGAGTCTTCGGCCACGGCGAAATAACCGCCAGCGGCCTCGTCCTTAAACAGCGTGATCGCCTGTCTGGCGAAGTTTGAGGCCTCGTCCAGGTAAAGCTTGTCCCCCGTCGCCTCGTAAAGGGCGAGAGCGGCCAGGGCCAAGGACGCATGGTCGGGCAGGTCCGCCCACGGCCCCTTGGTGGCGCCGACCGCCGAGTGATGCAGCCGGTCATTGGGCCCGGCCAACGTGGCCCGCGCATTGGCGTAGACCTGTTGGGCAAGCCCCATCAATTGCGGCTGGCCGAAGGCGAGCCCGGCCTCGGTAATCGCCTCGATCGCCATACCGTTCCAGGCCGCGATGACCTTGGTGTCCCGGCGCGGACGGAACCGGTCGCCCCGCAGTTTCCGGAGCTCGTTGCGGATGCCCTCGATCCGGAACGCTGTCTCCCGCAATCCCATGTTCATCTGCTTGGCGATTTGTTGGAGGTCCAGGTCGGTGCGGTGCAGCACGCCGACATCCGTGTCATCATCAAGGGTTTGGTTCTCCAGCGGACCAAGGGCGTAATAGTGGGCGAACAATCCGTCAGCCGGGCCCAGGACGTCCCGGATTTGTTTGCGGGAATAGGTGTAGAACGCCCCCTCTTCCTCTTCGCCGTTGGCGGCCTCGCTATCCGCATCAAGCGCGGCGGCAAGGCCCCGGTTGCGGAGCGCCATCTCCCGCACCAGGAAATCGATGGTCTCGAGCGCGCGCGCCTGAAACAGCCCGTTCCTGGTTTCCCGCCAGACCATCACCAACAGGCGCAGCACCCGCGCATTGGTATCCAGCATCTTCTCGAAATGGGGGGTCTTCCATTCCCGATCCACGGCATAGCGGTAGAACCCGCCGTCGATATGATCATACATGCCGCCGTTGGACATGGCGGTCAGCGCGCTCACCACGGCGGTCCGGTAATTGGCGCGGCCGGTGCGCAAATACGCCCGCCACAGAAGCTCCAACTCGGTAATCATGGGGAACTTGGGCGCGCCGTCAAAGCCGCCGTCGAAGGAATCCACCGCCGCCGACAGGAATTTCACCGCCTTGTCCACATGGACATAGCTGAGCTGACCCTTGCCGTTGTCGTCCTCCGCCTTCTTCATGAAATCCACCAGGCGCCCTGCATCCCGGGCGGCGGTCTCGCCATTGGTGTCGAAGACGGTTTTTACCCGGGACAAAATGTCGATAATGCCCGGCACATTGCCCCGCGCCTCCCTGGGGAAATAGGCCCCACCCCACACCGGCTTGGCGTCCGGTGTCAGAAACACGTTGAGAGGCCAGCCCGTGGGCTGATCGATGGCGGACATGGCGCGCTGGAAGAATTCATCCAGGGCCGGCATTTCCTCCCGGTCAATAAGGATGGGAAAGTAATCCCGGTTGATGACCGCGCCGACGATGGGATCGGCGAAGCTTTCCTTGCGCATCACGTGGCACCAGTGACAGGCCAGGTAGCCGATCGACAGGAAGATCGGTTTGTCGGCTTTTTTGGCCTCTTCGAGCGTGTTCCGGTTCCACGGCCGCCAGTTCACCGCATCCAGCGCATGCAGTTTCAGATACGGGCTCGCCTCCGTATCCAACTGGTTCTTGGCGGCTACGCCCGCGGGCGCACCGATGATCAGAACACACAGCGCCAGCAAAGCGGCAAAACGAAAATTCACTGTTGGGGCCTCCGGCTATTCCCGATCGGCAAAATCGGACCTTTCGTCCGACGCCGGGGCCGATGGAAACCTGTTTGACCCGAAACGCAAAATCAAAATCGCGAGAGCCAAAAGAAGAATGGCGCCGGAGATATAGACGATGTTCAGGCTGGTCAGGTGTTCCACATTGACGGATTCGATCATCAGCCGGGTCAGCGCCGTGATCGCCACGTAAATCAGGAACCGGACTGGCATGTGATTGGTCTTGAAGTAGATGCCGACCATGGCGCCTAGTTCCAAATAGATGAACAGCAGAAGGATATCCTGTATCGTTGCGCGCCCCTGCGCCGCCATATCCAGAAACGCATGAAATCCAGCCCAGACAATCGTCGCGCCTATGGCGAACAGCGCCAGCAGGTGAAAACCGCGCACCAGCATGTCGCCGAAAATCTCGACATTGGATTCGGTACTGCGCATCACTCTGGAGGCGCGATCACGCATGGTCGTGTCGCTCATCTGAAACCGTTGCGGTTAGGGGTTAGAAATCCAGATCGTCCTGGATGGCGGCAATGCCTTTGACGGCGCAGTCCTCATCGGCCTGACCGCCGGGCGCACCGGAGACACCGACCGCGCCCACCAGTTCGCCACCGGCGCGGATCATCACGCCACCGCCCAGCATCAACGCGCCGGTCACATGGCGAACGCCCGAGGGCTCTTTCCCCGCCTGGGTGTTTTCCGCCATCTGCACAGTATTGGTGCGGAACGACAGCGCGGTCCAGGCTTTGCGGCGTGCGGTTTCCGGTGTGTGCGGTCCGGCGAACCGGTCCCGCAGCATCACCAGCATGGACCCGCCCCGGTCCACCACGGCGACCGCCGCCTGATAGCCCTCGGCCCGGCAGGCCTTCAATGTTT
Organism: uncultured Rhodospirillaceae bacterium; assembly: GCA_964611435.1. Taxonomy (GTDB): domain Bacteria; phylum Pseudomonadota; class Alphaproteobacteria; order Rhodospirillales; family UBA2165; genus JAYPHU01. Next base: position 160,191 of record CAZSXT010000003.1, read on the forward strand.
CTTGCGCTACTTTCAGTGCAGCCTCCGGCGTGAGGGATTTCAGGCCATAGAGCAGCGGCGTATCCTGAGCATTCGCCGGAATTACGGATAGGCTAAGAGACAGTGCTCCGGCCATGACGGCCGTCATGATGGTCTTCATGTCTATTCTCCCCAGAATTTTTTTAATTGATCTTCGGTTCAGGCGGCGCCTGATAACCGATCTTGACCAGGACTTCGTCCAACAGCGGGAAAAAGAAAATATCCCCGACATAGCCGATGACCCGGCCAACTTCCTTGCCATCCTTCATCACCACGAAAGTCGGCGTGAACGCCACCGGTTTCATATTTTTCAAATCCGCCGGGATCGGATCGGCTAGCTCCACCCGGCGCAACGGGGCGAACTTGCCTTCCGACGTTTTGGCGTAGACCGGTCCAATTTGATCATGCCAGGCCTCGCACCATTCGCAGCCTTCCGTTTCAACCATGATAAGCTGCACGCCCGGTTCGGCCTTCACCGGTGCTGCAAACAGGCACAGCATCGCCAACACCCCGAACATCGTACGCGGGGTCACGGTCAATTGACGAAACTTTGTAAACATCGCTTGCATGAGACGCTTGCAGAGGCACCTCGTAAAATGCCATACAATTTGTGTAAAATAGGCGATCAGGGGTTTGGAGGCAACTCCCGATTGGCGTGAAGCAAAACCAAGACAAAACCAACATAAGAGATTGATATCATGGAAGATATTTCCGTAGGGATACTTGTGTCGAGTCTGGGATTCGTTCTGGGGCTTATTTTCGGGGGAGTCGCACAACGCACTAATTTTTGCACCATGGGCGCGCTGTCCGACATCGTTTTTATGGGCAATTGGAGCCGGTTCCGCGCCTGGCTGTTGGCCATCGCGGTGGCCGTTCTGGTCAGCCAGATCATGCATCTGAACGGCATGGTCGATCTTAACAAAGCGATTTATTTGACCACCAATTTAGGCTGGGCCGGCGCAGTTCTCGGCGGGCTGATGTTCGGGTTCGGCATGACCCTGGCCGGCGGCTGCGGCAACAAAACGTTGGTCAGGCTCGGCGCGGGCAACATGAAAAGCTTTGTGGTGTTCCTTGTGTTGGGTCTGTTCGCCTATATGACGCTTCGAGGATTTATCGGGCCGGCGCGGCTCGAACTCGAAGAAGCCACCATGATCGACCTCACGGCAAACGGCCTCAAATCCCAAGGCATTCCCGAAATGCTGGCCGCCCTATTCGGCATCGGCGAAGAGACGCTCCGTTGGGTGCTGGCGCTTTTAGTCTCTGCCGTCTTGATCATCTTCTGCTTCAAGGATGCGGAGTTTCGGTCCGAGCCCACCCAGATCTTGGCCGGCGTCATGATCGGCATTCTGGTGCCGGCCGCCTGGTATCTGACCGGGGTCATCGGCAACGACGATTTCGAACCGGTGCCGCTGGCATCCTTTACTTTCGTCGCGCCCGCCGGTGAAAGCATCCAATACATGATGACCTTCACCGGTTCGACCATCAACTTTGGCATCGCCACCGTCGGCGGCGTCATCGCCGGCGCGTTTCTGATGTCCAAAATGCGGGGCGAATTCCGGATCGAATCCTTCACCACGCCCGACGACTTCATGCGCCATGTGATCGGTGCGGCCCTCATGGGCACCGGTGGCGTTTTGGCCCTGGGCTGCACCATTGGCCAGGGCATTACCGGCATGTCGACCTTAGCGCTGGGCTCCCTGATCGCACTGCTGTCGATTGTCTTCGGTGGCGTTTGGGGACTGAAGTATCAGGAAGAGGGCGAGATCATCGGCGCGCTCAAGGAGATGTTCTCCCGGGAATAGCCAATCTCCTGTGACCCTATCCAAACAACGAAAAACCCGCAGACCTCAAAGTCCGCGGGTTTTTTCTATTCCTAACTGGAAGAACCGGTGATCGGTCAGGCGCAACCGTCGAACCCGTCCGCCGCCATCTTGGCTTCATACGGGGCAGCCACCTCCGAACCGGGAGTCAAAGAGGCTTTTACCCCATCCCAGTCTTCCGGGGCCAAAACGACCAGCCAGCCATCGCCGTACGGATCGTCATTGGCCAGCGACGGTGTGGACACCAACGCGTCGTTCACCTCGACGACATCACCGCCAGCGGCGGATTTGGCCGGACCGACCCACTTGCCCGATTCAATCGTGGCGCAGGATTTGCCGGCCCGCACGGAGCGGCCGACTTTCTTCGGCGTAAAGGCAACCAACTGGCCGGCCATGGCCACAGCCACGGCGGTCATGCCAATCCGGACATTGCCGTCGCCGGTTTCCTTGAACCAAATATTGTTTTCCACGTCGTATAAAAGTTCATCCGGAAGATGGCAGCCGCGTACGTCAGGCATGGGTCGTTTCTCCTCTTAATCCGGTCTTGAGCTGCTCCATCACCTGATCCTGTGTCTCGTTTTGATGAAGCGGTTTAGAAGAACAGCAAAATTCACCGAGTCCCTCAACCTCCATTTTGCCACCAACGAATAAAAGGAGATGACGGGCGACGACACCGGCCATGATCAGCCATTGGCCGGCTTTTTCGTCCTCGGGCGATTGCTCGATAAGGTTATGGTGATAAACAAGTTCCCGGCAGGTTTCCCGGCAGGCATTGAAACTGGGTTCACCCCGCGCGCCTTGTTTGTGCAGCGCCAGAATGCGGAAACCTTCCGACGTGTCCTGCGTGGGCTCCTGACCCCGGCCGATCACCCAGCGTTCCAGCACCTCTTCGCCGAGCAACAGCATTTCAGCCACTGCCTCAAGCGGATTGCCGGATTTCTCCAACTCGCCGATCTGGGCTTCTATGTCGTCGAAGCTCCTCACGCGAGGCCTTTCTCTTTCAGCAGACCATAGGAATCGGAAATGTTCTCATGGATGCCCAGCTTGCGGGGCTTGAGGCCCAGGGCCAGGCCCAGCAACTGGGTGAAGTAGAGAACCTTTACATTGGTTTTCTCACCAAGCACGGTCTCGGCCCGCACCTGGTGCATTTCCAAACCCGAATGGCAGGTCGGGCATTCCGTCGCGATCACATCGGCGCCGCAGGCTTCCGCACCCTTCAACAGATTCAGCACCAGCTTGGTCGAGGTATCAGAGTCGGACAACGTATGCGCCCCACCGCAACACGCGGTTTTCAGCGGATAGTCCACATTCTCCGCACCGGCGGCGGCGAGCAGGTCATCCATGAAGTGGGGCTTCGAGGTCGATTCACTACCTTCCCCCTGGTCCTTCTCCGGGAAGATGTGCCGGGGCCGGGTATACATGCAGCCGTAATAGTTGGCGATTTTGAGGCCCTTGAGAGAGTTTTTCACCCGCTCCTTGATGCCTTCCTCGCCGAGGGAATTCTTCAGCCAATCCAGCGCGTGAATGGTCTCGATGGAACCGGCTTCATATGTCTGATGCCCGGCCTTGTAGGACAACTCGTCGACCACTTCCTTGGAACTGTCGTCATGTTCCAGATCGTACTCGGCTTTCTTTAGATTGTGGTAGCAGCCGTTACAGGGCGCCATCACCGTGTCGAAGCCCATCTCATTGGCGGCAATGGACATGACCCGGGACGACAGATAGGTCTGCAGTTTCGGATCGATGTTTTTGACTTCCATCGCACCGCAGCAGTTCCAGTTCTTCACCTCGACCAGATCGAGGCCAAGCTTCTTGCCGATCGCCTTGGTCGATGTGTTGTAGGCGTGGCCCGATCCTTCGAGGGCGCAGCCCGGATAATAGGCGACTTTCTTGTATTCCTTGTTCACGTCAGTGTCCCTTCCCTGCCGGCAGGTTCAAGGCTGCGGCATGCTTCTTATTCTGCTCTTCAACATATTCCTTGATGGCGTCCCGCGCCGGACCCCAATTACGGGTGCGCGGCCGGACGAAATTGGCGAGGCCCATGGTGATCAGCAGCTTGACCGGCAAACGCCAGACCATGCGGCGCACCATTTCCACCAGCCAATCCTGCATCAGGGGCATCCCCATCCGCTTGAAGAAGCCCTTGATGATCCGGCCTTCCTCGATCTTGCCGGTCTCAAACACTTGTGAGGAAAACTCTTCATCGAAATGCATGGACGGCGATTTGGGCGTATGACCTTTCAGTTCCAGCCAATGGGACAGAGACTTCATCACCCCTTCTGGGAACACGTCCCGCGGGCACACATAGGTGCACTTGTTGCACGACACGCACTGCCAGATGATGTCCTTGTCCCGCAGCAGCTCTTCTTCCATGCCGAGGCGAACCAAGTAAATCCAGTAGCGCGGATTGAATTCCGGGTTCACCGCATTGACCGTGCAGGAATTGGTGCACGATCCGCATTGCCAGCAGCGGTGGATATGTTCCCCGCCCGGCAGCGCCGCGATCTCGTCCTGTAAATTGTCGTTATAGTCGGTCACCACCCGCGGGCTGATGAACGTGCTCCAGTGTCCGGAGACGTCAACACCGTCGATTTCCAACTCCTCTTGGACATGGATATTCTCGGGGCGGATCAGGGATTGTTCATGAATAGGCATATGATCGTCCTAAGCCTCGGAGGCGATTGTTGCGTCGGCCACCCGGTGGGGTGTGCCGTCCGCTTTCTTGAGTTTGGTCCGGCCGGTCCGCGTATCGACGCCGTCGAGCCCCAGCATATGCCGACAATATTCCATGGGGTCTTCCGGGGTCGAGAAATCGGTCCGAAGATAGGTCGCGCCCCTGGCGGAGATATAGTCCCCGTAAACCTGGGCGCAGAGAAGGTCCACATAGAAGGGCACGTCCTTGAAGACCCCATTGTCGGAGAGATACTGGCTCAGCTCCTGGCGCAACATGATGAACGCGTCGTAATTGTCGTCCACATCGATCACCAGATTGTCCAGATCGTCGGAGAACCAAATCTCCCGCAGCACCCCGGAATTGGTGTTCACGTCCCAAATCCAGCGGGTCATCAACGGGTATAGTTCCGGGTGGGTAAAGTGCAGGATTTCCGCCGCCAAATCCCGCACCCAGCGAAATTGCTTGTCCTGCGGAAACACGGCGCGAATGGTTGCCATTCGCTGATCCGTACTGGCGGTGTCCTCCACCCCGTCCAACAGCGCGCCGAGACCAAGGCGGACATTCGCCATGCCGTTTTCGGCCATTTCCTCGCCCACGCGCCGGCGCGCAGGGGCGATGAAGGCGCAGGCCAGATTGAACGATTCCTCGCTCACCTGTTTCCAGGCTTCACCACCGAAAGTCTCGACAAACAAGGATGATTTGAGTTTCAGCGCGTCGATATAGCGCTCCACCCCGCCTTCATTTTCCGCCGACTTGATCAGCGCATCTAGCGCTTCGGACAGACGCGGCCCGCTCAGGTCCAGAACCGGCATAACCGGTTCCGGCGCCTCGGGGGCTTTTCTGGCGAACTGTCCAAACATTTGGATGCTTACTCCGCCGCGACAGCGGTTCCGTTGGCGCTGGCGAACGCGGCCATGGCCGCCGCCTGCCCTTGCGCGATTGAATCGTCGATGGTCTCCGGCCCGGTGGCGGCGCCGGCGACGAACACACCCGGACGCGACGTCCGCCCCATGCCGCCGTAAGTCGCTTCCCGGCCGATATGGCCATGGGATTCCAACTGAACATCGAAGACGGAAGACAGCAGCAGGTTATCCACATTCGGGTCCATACCAATGGCATGCACCACCAGATCAAACGGAATGGTGATCGGGCGTTTGACCAGCGTGTCCTCGCCTTTGACGATCAGCTTGTCGCCGTCGGAGGTCACCTCGGCGATCCGCGCCTTGATGTATTTGACCTTATATTCTTCCTGGCTCTTCCAGTAATAGGTGTCTTCGTAGAGGCCGAAGGTGCGGATATCCATGTAATAGATATAGACGTGGCAGTCCGGCAGTTCCTCGCGGATTTCCATGGCCAGATTGGACGAGACCGTGCAGCAGATTTTAGAGCACCATTCCCGGCCGATCTGCCGATCACGGGAACCGACGCAGAGCAATATCGCCACACGCTTCGGCTGGCGGCCGTCCGACGGGCAGTGGATGCCTTTGCCCGACGAGATCATTTGTTCGGCCTGGGTCGTGGTGATCACGTCGGGGAACATGCCGAAGCCCCATTCGGGCTTGTTGATGGAATCGAAATGCGTGAAGCCGGTGCAGAGAACCGCCGCACTGGCGTCCAGGCTGCTGCCGTCCGACAGTTTCGCCTGGAAACGGCCGGTCTCGCCGGAGAATTCGCTCACCGTCGTGGAGGTTTTTACCTCAACGAGCGGTGACCCGGTCGCCCGATCGACCATGCCGCCGATGGCGTCCTTGGCCCACTCACCCGACGGCACCAGTTTGGCATAGCCGGAAATGATCGGCGCGCCGCCGAGACGATCTTCTTTTTCAACAATGACGGACTTTTGGCCGGCCATCGCCAGGGAATGGGCCGCACTGAGCCCCGCCGGCCCACCGCCGACGATCAGGATTGGTGTATCAGTCATGCTTGGCTTTCGAGTTTCTTAAATCCGGGTCCGGATGTGATCATAAGACGCGGGTCATAGAGCATTTCCCGATCGCCGCCGTCTTCGATGGCTTTCAGATAATCCTCGAACTCCGCCTTCTTGGCCTGCCAATCGATGCCGAGTTTCTCCATCAGAGTCTCGACCGACGATGCATGCCAGTGAAGTTGAACGATTTTGTAGGGATGCGCACCGCAGACAAGCGCCGCAAACTGACAGTCGGCCATGACCGGCAGTTCCACGTCCTTGCCGGCGGCCTTGCCGATCCACTGGTTCTTATCCAGCGTGGTGATGCAGCCCGTATCGTGGCCGATCATCACGTCCGAGTTTGCTTCTTCGACAGCGACCCGGATTTTACGGTCGATGGCGAAAGACCGGGTGAATTCCCGCTCCGACAGGATGTGGCGGAAGCCGAATCCGCAGCAATCGTACCAAGTGGAATAGTCGATCACGTTGGCGCCCAGTTCCTGCAGCAGCGCCGTGGAAACGGCGACGCGGTTCCCTTCCAGCACCGAGTCGTCATAGATCGCATCTTCCGGCACCATCTTATAAACATGGCAGGCCGGATGAACGGTCGCGCGGATGTTGCTGGCGTCGATCTCTTGATAGTTATGAATCTCGGAGCGCATCACGTGCACCCACTCGGTGTAGTGCACGATCTCTTCCGGGATCAGCAGCTTGCCGTCCACCAGACGGCCCAGCTTGCCTAGAATGGCACGGACCTTTTCCCGTAGTTCGGCGGAGTGCAGCAGATAATGGCGTACTTCCTTATAGTTGCCGAAGGATGTGCCGCAGTGCACCAGCGGATAGAAGTAACCGTCATCCAGACCCTGCGCCCGACCGGAAACATAGGCCTGGTGGAAATTCCGTAGGAAAACCGCCGCCAGGCTTTCCAGATTACCGATGCCGGAACCGTGATAGTTCCAGGCGGTGCAAGAAGTCTGGTCGGTCTCGTCCAGATACGGGACCTCCATCTTGTTCATCAGCCAGAGGAGCGACGTCGGATAGCCCGGGATATTGCCGCATTGGCCGCAGGACTTGTGGTGCCAGAGTTGACGGGTCGGGATCCGCTTGTCCCAGCCGTACAACGTTTTCACCGTCTTCGGCGCGTGGTCGTCGGTAATGCGGTGGACCATGATCTCGCCGTCTTTTTCCAACTGCCACATGATATCGCGCACATCTTCGACGCGATCCTTGTTGGTCAGCATAGATCGCTTGTCGATCCGCTGCTCCACCCAGCTGGTGGCGGTCTGCGCCTCGTCAGCGGTCAAGTTGGCGTCTTTCCATTCGTCGCCATGACCCGTAAAGCGTTCGCCGGATTGATTATCAGTCATCGTCATCCTCTTCGTCTTGCTCGTCGAGCCAGTCGTCGTAATCATCCCGTTTTTCATCGATGATGTCGGAGATCACGTCGAACAAATTCTCGTCGATGGTTTCAAGTTGATCGAGCACGCCGGTCATTTCCCAGATCGTATAGAGCTCGATTGAGGTCTTGAGGTTGGTTTCCCACGCCGTCTCGGTGGTATTCAGGGTCGGCATGGGGATGGCGTCACGCAGCACCTTCAACGGCGCCTGCACCTTGGAAATATTCGGACCCCAGTCGGCAAAGTGCTGGGGATTGATCATGTCCGGGGCAATTTGGTTGCCGGTGGAAATCACCTTGAGCATAACCCGGCTGAACGGCCGCAACACATTCTGCGCCGATTCCATACCGTGTTTGATGGCGGTTTCCCGCATCAGCATGACCAGACCGCCGGGGGAATTGCCGAACGGGCAGCGCGCCGCACAGGTATAGCATTGGGCACAGGCCCAAATCTTTTCCTGCATGGCGTCATAAATTCCTTCCAGATTTTCGGTCCATAGAAGCTGAACGATTTCCCGGGGACTAAAGTCGTAATAGTGGGCCGCCGGGCAAGTCGCCGTGCAAATGCCACAGTTCAAGCAACCGTTGAGCTCGTGGTCGTAGCGCATGTCCGCCTGGATGTCCTGGAAGATTTCTTCCATGTCATCGTAGTCGTGGACGGGCGCATCCGAGACCGGATCGCCGATATGCTGTTGAACACGCGTGCTGGTCGGGTGACTCATCACTTAAGTTCCATCCAAATTAGTAAGTCAGGACCTTGAGGTCATCATCTTCCATGACCTGCTCAATCACATAGGCGCCACCGACGATCCCTTCGCATTCGGGGATGAGGTCGTCTTCCGTCATGTCGAAAAGGTCCAGATTGGGCGAGCAGCAGTAAAACTTCACACCAGCTTCGTGGGCGTCTTTAATGAAGTCATACACGTTCTTCGGGGATCCCGGTTTCACCACCAGCTCCTCGGCCACGCCTTTTTTCATCAGCTTGCCGGCCGTGGCGGTGCACACAACCTCCACTTCGTATTCCATGGCGGCGGCCACGGTTGCCTGAAACAGCGGCGCGCCCAGCTCTTCACCGTTGCTGGGGTCCGTGTTCACCATCATGATCATCAGTTTTTCTGCCATTGATTTACCTATTCACTCTCTTATGTCCAAAATACCGACTAGGCCGCACAGGATTTCAGGGCGGCGGGATTGCGTCCCAGTTTTTGTCGCTGCATCAATTCGGTGACCTGAACCAATCCGGTCATAATATAGACAAGTGCGTCTTCCATGTCGTTTTGCACGGCGTGCATCTGCAACAGGGTATCGCCCGTATCCGGTGGGAAATCATCAAATTCCATGATCAGGTCTTCAATCATGCCGAGCTTGAAGCCAGGGTGGCTGGCGAACCCAACCGACCGTTCGCCGATTTGGAAGACGGCGGGACGATCTTCAAGGTCGCGGGCCAGAATTTTGGCAGCCGACGGTGGCTTGGGCCAATCGCGCATATAGACGGCCGCCGGCATCCGCTCCGGCAGGAAGCCGTTCAGCCCATTGTCATCGGTGCGAACAAATTCGGTGAGATCAAAGCTCAAATCGCGGGCGTCGCTGCCGCCGCCGGCGGCATGACACAGAATCTGGGAGCCAAGACCAAAGCCGACCACCGGGATTTCGGCGGCCAGGCATTTTTCGACGAAAGAAACTTCTTCCATGATGATCGGCAGGTTTTTAACTCCGGCGCCGCCCCAAGGACCGCCGCCCATCAAAAAAAGGCAGCTAATGTCTTCGATGGACTCAGGGAACCAACTGCCGGCAACGTGAGGCCGCACGTACTGAAATGCGATCCCCCGGCCCTCCAGGTGGTCTTCCACCCGGCCGAGATATTCGCCGTCCGTATGTTGGATAACCTGAACCGCCGGCATGTTATTTGTTGCTCCCATCGATAAGGGACGCAACGGCGCCAAATACACTCTTTACCCCAGAGGTATCCCGGATGGCTTCTACGGCTCCGTTGCGAAACTGCTTCATCTCACGATTTGATCTTAACGTGTTACGCCCTGCAATGACATATGCGGTTATACTTGAGAGGTTCCCCTCCCCTGGTCCACCGAATTATTATTACGCGTCTGCGGGCGAAACTCGCTGCACACGCTATTAAGCCGATTTGTATTAAGCATCCCGTGTGTGTAATTTGCGAAGCCCACAGACAGGGATGAAATAGTTAAAGGCCTAATCATTATTTCCGCAAAAATCCGCGGTTCGGCGAAGCCTCGAAGGTGACTCTAAATATCCAAATCAGTATTTCAAGAACTTTTTACTTCAACTTATTCTATTTATTTACTGTGTCTGTATTTGAATTCGCGCACGCCTTCAATTTGATTTAAAACATTAAGTATTTATTTTTGCGTATATGGAATTAAAATAACACAAAATATACGTTATATAATAAATACACACCGCAAATGTGTGATTAACGGGGCTTGTTCAGCGAATTTCGTTTGCCGGGAAATCGGCATAAAACTGCCGAATTTTATGAATCGATGGAGAGCCGCGAATTTCACACTTTTTCAGGAGATTCCGCATTTGAGGCTTGATCTTAGATTTATTCACATTTAGGTTATCGACTAGGGAAATAGTAATATTTCGATTTTTTAAATAAAAAACGAAATACACGGCTTCACGGTCCAGCCATAATGGCGACATATTCGGACCATCAAAATTAGTAAACGCCGGTTAGCCGGCCGGAAAATCTAAGTGTTAAGAGTCTAGGAGGCACATAATAATGACACTTAAACTATCTCGTATCGTCCTAACCGGTGTCTTTGCCGTTGGGGTTGCGCTGTCCTTCAGCGTTTCCGATAGCAAGGCGGCCGGCCATGGCAAAGCAATCGACCTCGGAAAAATGGCTGTCAACGACGGTTTGGCGAAGTCATTGACCGGTAAAGCGGGCGATCCCAAGAAGGGTTACGCCACGGCGATCCACCGCAAGAAAGGCAACTGCTTGGCCTGCCACACCTTCCCCGCGAAGGGACAAGCGGACCACGGCAATATCGGCCCTGATCTGCGTGGAGTGGCAAGTCGTTATTCCGAAGCCGAACTTCGTCTTCGAATTGTAGATCCGAAAGTTGTCAACGAAGACACGATCATGCCGTCCTTCTACAAGACCGCTGGCCTACACCGTGTTCAGAAAAAATGGGCAGGCAAAACTATGCTCAGCGCACAGGAAGTCGAAGATATCGTCGCATACCTATTAACGCTGAAAGAAGAGAAATAATTCTCGACAGATTGGAGCTACAAACCATGTCAAAAGTTTTAGAAACCTCTGAGTTAAAGAAAGGCGCATCCGTTGACCGTCGCGGCGCGCTCCGTTTGCTGGGCCTTGGCGCCGTTGCCGCTACAGCCGGCGCCCTGGCGCCGATGCGAGCTTCCGCCACGCCCGAATCCGCCGGGCTGCTGATGGATAAGCTTAGCGGCAGCAAGTCCTACAAGTCCGGTAAGGTCACCCTGAAGACCCCGGCGATCGCCGAAAACGGCGCCACCGTTCCGGTGTCCGTCTCGGTCGACAGCCCGATGACCGACGGCAACTATGTGAAGTCCATTCACCTGGCTGCGGACCAAAACCCGCGCCCGGAAGTTGCGTCTTTCCACTTCACCCCGGCTTCCGGTAAGGCCAAAGTGTCAACCCGGCTGCGCCTCTCCAAGTCGCAGAACATTATCGCGGTTGCGGTGATGAACGACGGCTCTGTCTACAAAGCTTCGAAGCTGGTCAAAGTCACTATCGGCGGCTGCGGCGGCTAATCGAGTAACGGAGATTATAGAAAATGGCTAAGAAACCCAGAGTAAAAGTCCCGTCCTCCGCCAAGAAGGGTGACGTGATCGAAATCAAAACCCTGATCCCGCACAAAATGGAAACGGGCCAGCGGAAGGGCAAGGACGGAAAGCCGATCCCCCGCTTCATCATCAACAAGGTGGAAGTGACCTTCAACGGCAAGTCCGTGGTCACCGCCGATCTTCATCCGGCGATCGCCGCTAATCCGTACTTCTCGTTCCATGCGCGGGTCACGGAGAGCGGCACCTTTAATTTCACCTGGACCGATGACAAGGGTGGTAAAGTAACTACCAGCAAGAAGATCAACGTGTCTTAAGGCACTGCAGATGAAACAAGGAGTGTTAATATGAAGTATCGTATTTTAGCAAGCTGCGCGGCCCTTTTGGGTCTTGCCGTAGCCACAATGGGCTCTGCACTGGCGCAAGATACGGAAGCTGATCGTCGGGCGAAGGATCCGCGTAATAAAAACTATATTGTGGGTGAAAAAAAGAGTGGTTACGTTTTCATGACCGCGCTCACTCGAGATATGCAAGACGATGACTTTGCTAATCCAGCGTTCACCGTTGTGGATGTAGGGCAAGAACAATGGAACAAAGTCAATGGCAAAGCAGGAAAGTCGTGTGCTTCCTGCCACAACGATATTGCTTCAATGAAAGGCGTTGCCAATAAATACCCACAGTATGACTCATCGCAAGACAGAATGATCTCACTCCAACATCTGATCAATAGGCACCTAGAGAAAGATATGGGTGCTAAGCCGTGGAAGTGGGAGTCCACTCAAATGCTGGGAATGGTCGCTCTCATCAAATCCCAATCTCGAGGAATGCCTGTGAATGTCCGGCTCGATGGGCCGGCTAAGAAATTCTTTGAAAAAGGGAGAGAATTTTACAATCAGCGTCGTGGTCAAATGGATATGTCATGCGCACATTGTCATGATAACAATTACGGCAATATGGCGCGCTCAAATGTATTAAGTCAGGGACAGATGAATGGTTTTCCGACCTACCGTTTCAAGTGGCAAGGGGTTGGTTCATTGCACCGTCGTTTCATAGGATGTAATAAAAATATTCGAGCAACTCCTTACAAGCGCGGTTCCGAGGAGTACACGAACCTCGAACTCTACATGCAGTGGCGTTCGAGCGGTCTGAAGTGGGAATCTCCTTCGGTACGTAACTAAAGTTCCGACAAAAAGGGCGGTAGCAGTTCCATGTTACCGCCTTTTTTGCGCCTACATTTTGACTGGAAATAATCTGTCCCCAACCCGAATTATAAGATTTGAGCCATGCTAACTCGTCGAGATTTTTTACAGGTATCTGCAGCTACTGCCGCTCTGCTGGGCGCGGGCAAAATGGCGTCCGCCGCCAGCCACCAAGCCATCAGCCAGGACAAGCTGCTGGAGTTTGAGCCCAAGGGTCAGGTCACCCTGCTCAACTTCACCGATTGTCATGCGCAATTGGTGCCGCTGTATTTCCGGGAACCCTCGGTCAATCTGGGCGTCGGCGACGTGAACGGCTTGCCGCCGCACCTGACCGGCAAGGAAATCCTTCAGAAATTCGGCCTCAAGGCCGGAACCCCGGAGGCTTATGCCTTCTCCAGTGAAGATTTCGTCGAACTATCCAAGACCTATGGCCGGATTGGCGGCTTCGCCCACATGGCCACCCTGATCAACGCCATCAAGGCGGAACGGCCGGGCAAGACTCTGCTGGTCGATTGCGGCGATACATGGCAAGGCTCCTACACCGCATTGAAGACCCGCGGCGAAGACATGGTCGATTTCATGAATGCGCTGGGCGTCGATGTGATGACCGGCCACTGGGAATTCACCTATGGCGCCGAACGGGTCAAGGAACTGCTGGAAAAAGTCAAATTCCCCTTCGTTGCCGGCAATGTGGTCGATACCGAATGGGAAGAACCGGTCTTCAAGGATCATGCCTTCTTCGAACGCGGCGGCGTCAAAATCGCTGTGATTGGGCAAGCCTTCCCCTACACGCCGATCGCTAACCCGCGGCATTTGATCCCGACTTGGTCCTTCGGCATTCGTGAAGAAAAAATTCGCGAAAGCGTCAAGAAGGTTCGTGACGGCGGCGCCGAACTGGTCGTACTAGCCAGCCACAACGGCTTTGACGTGGATCGCAAGCTGGCTTCTCGGGTCGACGGCATCGACGTGATCCTGACCGGCCATACCCACGATGCGGTCCCCGGCATCATCAAGGTGAAGGACACACTGTTGGTGGCCACCGGTTCCCACGGCAAGTTCCTGGGCCGCCTGGACCTAGAGGTGAAGAATAAAAAGATTTCCGACTTCAGCTACCGGCTGATTCCGGTTCTCTCCGACGCGATCGCCCCTGACAAAAAGATTGCCGGGGTGATCGACAGGATACGCGCGCCTCACAAGGCGGAGGTGGAGAAAGTCCTCGGCCGGACGGAATCGCTTCTCTATCGTCGGGGTAATTTCAATGGCACCTTCGACGACCTGATCTGCAATGCCATCATGGAAGAACGGGACGTGCAGATCGCGCTGTCGCCGGGCTTCCGCTGGGGCGCCTCACTATTGCCCGGCCAGGACATCCGGGTCGAGGAAGTGTATTCCCAGACGGCCATCACCTATCCGAAAACCTACCGGCTGGAATTCACCGGCCAGCAGCTCAAGGATATTTTGGAAGACGTGGCAGACAACCTGTTCAATCCCGACCCCTATTTCCAACAGGGCGGCGATATGGTCCGGGTCGGCGGCATGGGCTACCGGATAGAGGTCAACGAAAAGATAGGCTCACGGATTTCTGAAATGACATTGCTGACGTCGGGTGAGAAAATTGACGCCAGCAAGAAATATACTGTCGGCGGCTGGGCTTCGGTCAATCCGGCGACGGAAGGTCCGCCCGTCTACGACCTCGTGAGCAATTATATCTCGCGGAAGAAGAGCGTCACCGTTCCGCCGAATAATTCGATCAAGGTTGTTGCGAGTTAAACTTTAACCGGAGTGATCCGCCCGTGATGATGGAAGTCACTTATGCCGGCGTCTTTGTCGCCGGGCTTCTTAGCTTCGTCTCTCCCTGCGTGTTGCCGCTGATCCCCGCCTATATCAGTTTCCTAGGGGGGGCTTCGCTCAAGCAGTTGACCGAAGAAGGCGGTGTCGATGATGCAACAGCGCGGCGGGTGTTCTATTCAGCCATTGCCTTTGTGTTCGGTTTCGCGACAGTGTTCATTGCGCTCGGCGCGACGGCGACAGTGATCAGCAATGTGCTGGCGCAAAACTCTCTTATCCTGGGCCGCATTGCCGGCGTGATCATTGTGATCTTCGGGCTCCACTATATGGGGCTGTTTAAGATCGGCTTCCTCAATTTCGATAAGCGCTTCCATCTGGAAAACAAGCCGGCCGGCCTGATCGGCGCCTACGTTCTGGGCCTGGCCTTCGCCTTCGGCTGGACGCCGTGTGTGGGCCCCATCCTGGCCTCGGTCCTGATGGTGGCTGCTTCCGGCGACAGCGTTGGTTATGGTGTTTCGCTGCTGAGCGTTTATGCGGCGGGAATCGGTATTCCCTTCCTGATCGCGGCGTTTGCGGTGAAGCCGTTCATGGCCTTTATGACCAAATTCCGCCGCCACATGCACAAGGTGGAGATCGCCGTGGGCCTGCTTCTGGTGGTCACCGGCGTTGTCATCTTCACCGGCGACATCAACCTGATCGCCAACTGGTTGCTGGAGACTTTCCCGGTCTTTTCAAAAGTGGGCTAATACAGCCGGCCCTTAATCCAGCTTCAGTTTGAAGCCGTCCGACCACAGCAGGTTGTTGATATCGATGCCGTGCTCCCTCAACTTGTCGCCCTCGGCGATCAGCCAGCGCTGGAACTCCGGCTCGGTCTTGTAGGCCCCGTCCTTCACATACTTGTGCAGCATGGTGAAGTGGAAGGGCTTGAAGTAGCCCGGCACCCGCATCACGTCCTGCTTGTTTCCCGGCTCCTTGGTGATTTCCTTCGGATCACCAGAGAAGAACATCATGGTCGGGGTAAAGCGGATGCCCCATTTCCGGGCGATCTCCTTCTCCTTCGCGGTCTGACCGTCAAAGTCGGTCACTTCCTTGTCGCCCCATAGGTTCAACTGCACAACATTGAAGTGCTTCTTGATGTAGTTGGTCACCTCGGGAATACGGTAGTTCACTTCGTGGGTGCGCTTGCAATACGGGCAGCCCCGCTGCTCCCAAATGACCATGTAGTGTTTATTCGCCTCAGCTGCTTCCTTTTGATCTTCCCGAAGATCGAGAAAGCTCTCCAGGAACCAGGATTGCTTATAAAGCCCATCCTCGCCCCGTTCCGGCGCGGGTAGCTTGCCGTCGGCAGCGAACACGGTCAGCGGCGCCAACGCCAAGGCGGCGAAAAAAGTAACAGCGGCGAAAAAACGTGAAATCTTCATGATCTTGTCCTCGTGGTCCCTGTTGCTGAACCTCTGATTTATAATGGTTCTATTCTACACAAAAACACCGCCAATCGGAACCAACGATGTTTCAAATTTTCGTCAGGAAAACAGCACCTTAAACTGCTGATCGCCCCAACCCAGGTTTTTGGCGCCCAAGTCCGCGGAGCGGCTATTATGGGTCTTGGAATTGGCGGCAAAGGCCCACTGTTTGGTGCCCGGATCGAACCGATAAAAGGACTCCGATAGAATGGATTCCTTGCCCACGGGATCAACCATCGAATAGCACACCGACTCCGGCGTCACCCAGGCAGCCGGAGGCTTTCCGGCCAGCCTGGCGGCAATAACGCCCGCCACGCGCCGGCCTTCGGTCATGGCGACGCTGGCGCTTTTAGAGAACGGCATCGGGCGGCAGTCTCCGGCCACATAGATTCGTTCGTCACCGATCACGTTGTAATTGAAGGGATCAATATTCGCCTCTTTCTGCGGGTTGTTCGCCTGCATCAATCCAAACCCTTCGATCATTTTCGAAGCACGGGTCCGGGGATACGGCGCGCCGTCAGTAAACTTGATCTCGTCAAAGTCGGTCTTGATGGTTTTTCTGACCGGATCAATGCCTTCCACCACGGTCGATGTCATGTATTCCAAATGATCCTCATACAGGTCATTGAACGCCGCCAGGAACCCGTCGCCGTTCACCGCCGGCGTCTCCCGCGGATCGATCAGCACCACCTTGCCGGCAATCTTGTTTTGCTTAAAATGGTGCGCGATGACACAGGCCCGCTCGTAGGGTGAGGCTGCACACCGGTAAATGCCCGGCGGCGCCGTAAGAACGAACAGGCCTTTCTTGAAATTCTGGATCTTGTATTTGAGAGCCACATGCTCCGCGCTGGAGACAAACGCCGCCGGATAGCGGGTCCGCAGCAGGTGTTCCTGCTCCGCATCTTTCACCCCCATTGAGGCATAGTTGTAGTCCACCCCCGGCGCGAGGACGAGCATATCGTAATCCAGATAGCCCTTGTCGGTCATCACCCGGCGTTTTTCCCGGTCCAGATCAACCACCGTTGCGTTGAAATAAGTATAGCTGCCATTTTTGGCCCCATCGACAAAGCTGTGGGTCAGGCTTTCCAGGGTGACAAGATCGACCAGCCAAAGATTACTGAGCGGATGGGAGACAAAGGTCTCCCGCTGCTCCACCATGATCACCTGAGCGCCGGGCGTTTGCTTCTTGAGCTCTTTGCTGATGCTGAGCCCGGCCCAGCCACCGCCGACCACGACAACGCGGGGGCCTTTGGCCGCCGGTAGGTCGGCGGAACGGGTAACCTGAGCAGAAGAAATTCTCGGCAGAGCCGCCACAAGAGCGGCAGCGCCGGCAAACTTTCCCAGATCCCGGCGGCTGATGCTGGTCATGATCGGGCAGCGTCCAGAATGACTTTCTGGAAGTCGGCAGGCTGAATGGTCAGCAGGCCAACATCGGCCTGCTCGAAGAATTCCTGCACGGAGGATTCCAAGTCGCCGACCAGGGCGCCTCGCAAATGGGCCTCCAGATCCAGGATGGTGCGCGGCGGCGTGACAAAGAAATCGCCCGTGACCAATACTTCGCGGATACGGTCATTGTTGGGGCCTTCGAGACGGAGAAACGCCTTCACCGTGCCGCCCGGCCCGGTGTGGGTTGCCTCTTTAACATTGTCGCCGGCGCCGGGATTGTCGATCTCGGCCACGAACTCATCGGTGCCGATTTCCTCCTCAAAGAGCTCCTTGGCCAGCTCCTCTTCTCGTGCCGTGGCCTCGCCCCATTCGGTCTCGATCCCCAAATGTTCGGCAAAGCCGGCCAGCATATGTTCCTTGATCTCGTCCTTGGAGGGCACCTTGCCGTCCAACAGTTCATGCAGCGTCACCACTCGCTGCTCGGCCGACTCCAAATCCCGCTTGGCGAGTTTCTGCGCGGGAATTTTCAGCGCCGCGACCATGTCCGCCGGGTTCATCTCGATCAGCAGCGTGCCTTGGTAAAACAACGTGTCCCCGTCAAAGAACCCGCCGGTGCCGCACAGCTTCCGGCCGTCCACTTCGATATCATTGCGGGGCCGGTACTTGGCGTTGATGCCCAACCGGCTGAGCCCCGCCGCCGCCGCCTCGCAGATGGCTTTGGTCAGCTCGGGCAGCGTCGAGATGGAGAGCGATTGGCGATGGAAGGCCAATTCCCATCCGATCTGGCCCTCATCGAAATAAATCGCACCGCCACCGGTAATGCGCCGCACAACGCCGACATCATTCTCCCGGCAATACTCCAGTTGAACTTCCTCGCTCAGCGCCTGATGGCGGCCGATCAACGCGGTCTTGGGGAAGTGCAGAAACCGGATCGTGTCCGGCACGTCACCGGCCTGATGGGCTTCGATCATCGCCTGATCAAAGGCAATATTGGCGCGGCCTTCCCTGAGGCCCGTGTCGATGACGCGAAACTTGGGTGCCATATGGCTCTCCTCCCTACTCTTCTTGCGCCTAACCTTAGCTCATATCGAGCTGACGACGCACTTTCTTAATGTCTTTTTTCTTCAATTCAAAAGGATAGCTGGCGATATCGCTGGGCGGTGAATCGCCGTACGGCCGATCACAGGCGGAAATGTCCTCGGCAACCTTGCCCGGACAGCCCGACGTTCGGAAGGCGATACCTGACTCTATATACATATCCAATTCGGCCTGGGGCAGACCGAATTCCTTCACCCGGCCTTCCTCGTCGAAAGACATGTGATCTATCCGAACACCGCAATAGTCGATCAGATAGCGGGCGAGTTGCACCCGCCGCCACTGATCCCGGGGCGTCGCCGGCAAATGATCCATCAGAGACCCTTTCTCCGGGAAAAAACAAAACATATGGCTATGGCCGCCCAGATCGACCAATTCCTGCACCACCTTGATCACGTCATATTCAGTCTCGCCCATGCCGACGATCAGGTGCGCGCCGAACTTTTGGTCCCCAAAGATATCCTTGGCATGATGCAGGATTTCCCAATACTTCTTCCAGCTATGGGGCGAATCCACCCCCTTGCCGCGTGTTCGGTCGAAGATTTCCGGGGTCACCGCATCCAGCGCGACGGTGAAAATATCCGCGCCCATTTCGTGCAGGGTTTCGACGTCGTCCCGAGTCATGGTCGTCGGGTTCGACAGGATCGATACCGGGATCGTGTCCGGCGAGATACGGTCCGTCCATTTACGGAGCACGGTTTTGGTGTCGTCATCCGAATTCGGATGAGTAATCATGCTGATGCACATCCGGTGGAACTGCGAATTCTCTCCGTCCTTGGCGACGATATCGACGATCTGATCCATCGGCACCGCCGGCCAATCGACCCGGATGAAGTTCCGGTCGGCATAGTCCCGGTCTTTTTCCCGGTGGCGCGCCAGACCGCAATAAGCGCAATTGGCCCGGCAGCCTTCCGGGTAGGTCAACAGAAGATTGAGGCACCGGGTGCAGGAGCAGCGGTACATCTGTCCGCTCATGATGCCCAGCGTAATCGCCGCCGCGGTCGACATCTGCACGTATTCGGGCGAGCGCATATGCGGCGTCAGCATATTATAGTTGGGCTTGTAGACCCCCTGCGGCGCGACATTGGCGTCCTTCACCCGTGCCCCGTTGCGATGTTCCTTGGCAATGGCCTCCGGGCTTCGGGGTTGCATCTCCGCGAAGTCGTTGAGGGTTTTGCTTTGTTTGCCCGTTGCCGGGGTCGTGCTGTGTTCGATACAACTCATGCCGCTGCTAGTGCCTCCGCTGACTTAAGAGTGCGTTCGTCCCAATATGCCGGGTAGGAAATCCACCCCTGCCGGAGTTGATCCGGCGTGGGCGCCCCACCCGCTTCGAATATTTCGATCAATTCCTGGCGCCGGTGGTACGCATGATCCAGCGACCCCTTAAAAAGCGCCGACAACTCCGCCACGTAGTCGTCAATCACATCTTTATCGCCGGCAATCCACTCCGCCGCCGCCGAGCCGGCCAGGCCGCCGGAAATCACCGCCGATGTGATCCCGCCACCGGTCACCGGATTCGCCAGGCCAGCCGCATCGCCGGCCAAAAGCACGGGGATATCGCCCACCCGGCCCGCTGGATGCAACATGCCGCCCACCGGAATCGCACCGCCGGTACGGGCGGAAATTTCTGTGCCGACCCGGCCGTCCTCGACCAAACGGGCGTGCAATGTCTCTACAATCTCTTTCAACCGCAGCCGGTCCTGGGCCCGTACGCCTGCGCCGATATTGGCCACATCGCCACGCGGAAAAAGCCAGCCATAGCCGCCGGGAATCTTGGTGGAAACGAAAATGTCTGTCGCCTGATGGGCCTTCAACAGCGGCACGGTAATCTGGCGGGACTCCACCACATCCATATTTCGGATGCCGATAGCCTTGCCGATCCGGCTGCGGGGGCCGTCCGCACCGATGATAAATTTCGGCGCAATGGTCTCCCCTGTTTCCAGGATGACACTGCCATCTTTGGTTAACTCAATGGGCCGGATATCGAACCGGATGTCGGCGCCTGCCGCCGCCGCCCGATCCACCAGCAGCCGGTCAAACGCGCCCCGGTCCACCATCCGACCATGAAAGTCGGGCTTCACCTCGCCCACGCCATCCTCGACAAAGGTAATCATTTCGTCGATGCGCTGGCGGGTGACCTGATCAAGGTCACCCAGTTCCTGATCAATCATGGCCGGCACGAACTCGGCGCATTGCACCGGGAAACCGGGCCGCTTCTTGCGATCAATAGCCAACACGGACGCGCCGCCGGCAGCCGCTTCCGCCGCCGCCCGTGCACCGGCGGGACCCAGCCCCACCACCAGGACATCAATGCCGAGGGTTGCCGTCACGCCGCACACATCCGCATATTCTTGGTGTCGCCCACCTTGATCGAGCAGCAGGCGTGCGCTTGCTCGAACGGCCGGCCAATGGCCTCGCTCACCGCCAACATCCCATCCGCCGGGAAGGCAATACCATCCAGACCCGCCATCACCGCATAGGCATCGGTGATCCGCTTGTGCATACCCGGCGGCCGCGCACAGCCCAGCAGCACCTGACGGTCCTGCAACCGGCGGCGCGCTTCATAGAACAAACGTCCGATCTCTTCTGTCGCCGGAACCTTGAACGTCCCCGGCTTTGAATAAAAAGGCATGACCACGACCAATACCAAAGCGTGGGTCTTATGCCGGGCGATCATGTCGAGGGCCGTGTTCTCACCAACGAATTCGCCATAGTGTAGCCCGGCGACGATATGCGGCACGATCTCCATATCGGTGGCGCAGAGCGCTTCCAAGGTCGCTTCGAAATCCTCCACCGGACGGTCCAGGTGATAGACCTCTTTAATCGTCTTGTCGGAGCCGATCACATCCATCATCGCTGTATCAACGCCCGCATCCGCCATAGACTTGGCGCCGGCCCGGTCGGTCAGGGCGGTGTGAATGGCTATCTTCAGGTAGGGAAAATCGGACTTCAGCTTTTCAATAACCGGGTAATAGGGGCCATAGTTGATCACGTTATGGCGGTTGGAGCCGCCGGAAATCAAAAATCCCTGGAGGTTCTGCAATTTGATGAGGTTCCGCACCTTGTGATCCAGCATCTCCGGATTGGTGGCCGGGATCATCGGCTCCAGAATTTTCGCCTGACAGTGATCGCAGTTCAGCGCACAGCCAGCAGCGGTAATCGAGAACGCCGGGAAACTGTTTTGGCTGCAGCCCTGTAGATCGGAAGAATTATATTCCTTAAAGGTTGGCGTAGAGAACCGGATGGATCGACCGGATATCTCCGCCGCACCGGCTTCGAGAGTGGCGACAAGCCCCTCATCGAACTCGGCATCCTCTAGTTCCTCGATCTCCAGAATCCGATCAAGCCATGACATAGCTTCTTCCTTTCATCTCATCGAACTCTTTCGGCGGCTGCCAGCCACGGCGCACCACATCGATGATCTCGCTGACCTCGTTGCGCACCGGTCCACCGAAAGGTGGATCAGCCAAGGTCGTCAGCCACGTGTCCGGGCGGTCTTCTTCGTCCACCAGATCGCAATCCAGGTCGCCGAGAATTTTCACGCAATCCGCCGGCAACCGCGCCGGCAGGCTGTTGCCGTTCAACAAGCCCCACAATCCGGTCCAGTAGCGAGCCGTGGTCCACGGGTTATATCCGCCGCCGCCGACAATGATGGAACGCGGTGACATTTTCACCAAGTCCAGAATCACCGACCATAGCGCGCCGTTGGAGAGCCCCATAGACGCCAGAGGATCGCCCGCGAGACTGTCCGCGCCGCAGTTGATGATAATCGCGTCTGTCTTGAAGTAAGCAGCAAAGGGCTTGAGAAAATAATCCGCGACGAAGGACAGTTCTACAACGTTGAAGCCCCGAGGCACCGACAGGTTGCAGAACCCCGCAGACGCGTTGAAGCCAGTGTCCCCTGTTTGCGGCCACCGCCCCGCTTCATGCAGGGACACCGTAAAAATGTCCGGATCGCCGGCAAAAGCATTTTCGACACCGTCGCCGTGATGGGCGTCCAGGTCCACATAGAGAATGCGCTCGAGCCCCAGGGTGCGGAGCCGTCCGACGGCCAATACCGCGTCATTGAAATAGCAAAAGCCACGCGCTTCGCCGGGCGCCGCATGGTGAGTGCCGCCGCCGAAGTTAACCGCGATACCGCCCCGCGCGACCAGGTCTGCGGCGAACAGGGAACCGCCGGCCGATGTCGCCGCCCGCTCAAACAAATGGGGAAAAATAGGATTTTCGATCGTACCGAGACTATGGCAACGCCGCTGCTCTTTGGTCGCCTTGCCGACCGACGTTGCGGTTCTTACCGCCTCAACATAATCAGATTCATGGAACGCTGTCAGTTCGTCTGTCGTCGCCTGAGGACTTTCCACAAAATTGGTGTCGTCCAGCCAGCCCAGCCGGCGACACAGATCAGACACAATTTCCACTCGGGGAATGGTCAGAGGATGGTTCGCGCCATACGCCCGTTTCCGGTAAATCGCCCCGCTGATGAACACCGGCCCCTTCGGTTCAGTGATCCGGCTCATTGGCTCAAGGATTGTTTGCGCACCATCCATCATGGCCGGATATCCGCCACACTGAACCGGGCCAGTTCGGCCGTGCGTCCCAACAGGGTCAACGCTGGGACGGCGCATTGGCGCGCCAGCTCCGCCCGGCGGGGACAGCGCGCGGCATGGGCGGCCATTTCCTTGGACCTGGGGATACCCGCGCGCTCCAAACTCTCCGCCGTGGGATAGAGGGTCGCTTTCAAAAAGCCCCGCAACAGGAACTTAAGCGTCCGGGAAAACACAAACCGTTCGATCAGCCCCATTTTCTCGATCCGGCTGGCCAATAGCGCCCGTGCTGCAGCGATGTGCCGGGCTTCGTCCTTGTGGTGCAGGCTTAACACATCCGATGCGACGGGGCTGATGCCCTGCCCCTCGTCCTGCGCCCGCTTCAGGCACAGCCGGGCGTAAGTATCGGTCACCGTCTCGCCGATATAGACCATGGCCCAAAAGGCGGCGTGGTCCGGGTTTAAACGCTGCGCAACCCAAGTCAGCAACCGGGTCGGGCCCAAGAGCCTGGTTTTCTGCAGACCTGCACGTTCGATCATAGTTAGGAACATCAGGCTGTGGCCGGTCTCCTCCCGGATTTCTTGGAGCATAATCCGGGTTTCCTCGGCCGGCAGCTCCAAGAAACCTTTGGCCGACAGGCGGCTGATCAGCAACCCTTCGAGCCAGATACCGGCGGCGCAGAGCCGGGAAAACTCCGCCTGGCTTAGCCGCTGGATCAGCTTGGACCGTTCCGGCACGCCAAGATCGTCCGCCGACAGGCTCAGCATCTCGGGCGGCAGCCAGGGCAAATCATCGTCTTCACGGTCCCAATCGATTGCCGCCACCGGGTCCCGGTACTCTGCTCCGTGAGCGGTCAGTTTCTCCAACTGCGTGCTCATGCCGCCCCCGAAGTCATGGGAATGATTTCCGCCGGACGGAACCGTGGCAGGACGTGTTTGGCCATGGTGTCGAGACAGGTAATCATTTCGTCGGCTGACAGATCGCCGCCACCGATGGCCATGCCGATGCGGTCGACGCCCGCTTCCTCGACGGCGCGCAGTTTCTTGGCCACATGATCCGGGTCGCCGACGGCGGCCAGCCCCATGGCTTCCAAGGTCTTCAGGCTGATGGCTTTCTGGAACAACTGCGCGATCCAACCGAGTTTTCTGTAATGTTCATACCCTTCGATCTGGCGATTGAGCAGCGGCCGGGCGAATTCCAGGATCCGCTCATACACCCAGACGATCCCTTCCTCTGCCCGTTGCCGGGCCCGCTCATGATCAGTGTCGCAGTGCACGGCCATGGTAAACGATGTCTGGGCATCTTTTTCCTTGGTCAGACCGCGATAACGCCGGATATCGGACTTCACCATGGGCCAGGGCTTAAACGGCCCGGTCATCAAGTTAAGTCCCAGCTCCGCCGCCACGTCTACACTGTCGGGGCTGACGGCGGCCAACCATCCCGGCGCCAGGTCCGGATTTATGGCCGGGTTGACATAATAGGTCTCCCCATCCCGTTCGAACGAGCCGTCGTCCAGAATCGACCGCAGAGTCTTATAGCGGTCTATAAACACTTGGCGGCTCTCCGCCATTTCAATGCCGAAGCCGCCGAGCTCGGTCTTGGTGACCCCGCGGCCGACACCCCACAACGCCCGCCCGCCGGACAGATGATCCAGGGTCGCCAGTTTTTCCGCCACGCGCACAGGCTCATACAGCGGCAAAGGCAGGATCGCGAAGCCGAGACCAATATTCGTTGTTGCCTGCGCTATCGCCGCCAACAGCATGTCCGGCGCGGCGGCGTTACTGTAATCACCGACAAAGTGATGCTCCGCCGACCAAACGGCGTCATAGCCGAGACGGTCCGCGGCAATCGCGGTTTCGAT
The DNA here is from genome assembly GCA_964611435.1 of uncultured Rhodospirillaceae bacterium. Taxonomy (GTDB): domain Bacteria; phylum Pseudomonadota; class Alphaproteobacteria; order Rhodospirillales; family UBA2165; genus JAYPHU01. Next base: position 185,148 of record CAZSXT010000003.1, read on the forward strand.
ACCGGCCGAAATTGCCGTAGTGGCGCTCACCTCCGCAAACGCAGGCGATGCAAACTCCATGAACAGATCAAACTTCACCAGGAACCTCGTGGATCGCGCTACCACCCCAATGTTCATCCGCACCCTTTAGCGGCACGATTTATAATACATTTTTAGAGTAATATTTGGGACCGTTCAAATAAAATTGGGATGGAAAACCGCCGATAGCCTCAAATACATACCCCACATCCGACCACCACCCAGATCGCATGCGGAGTTCTGCGAGCTCCTATAATATTGTTTTAATTCAATTGGTTATGGAATATCTTCGTCAAGATGGGGGTACAGACCCGTAGCGCCTCTCAACCTTAAAAACCGCACGCTTTATTTACATAATTTTTATGTTATATATATAATTAAACATAAATGCAGGATTTTTGTATTATTTTTCTCCACAATTATGATATTTTCTATAAATCTATGTATAATATAAGATAAATACTACATACATATCATCATTATAAAAATTGATATTTGCTTTTATTTATTGAATGCTCTAAGTATCTTTTTCCGGCTTTTAAGCAGAATAATCTATCGCGCTTGTCTCGACCGAGATTGAAGTTTATCAGCCGGGCGCTTACATTGTGATATGAATTAACTGGGTTCCCAACATTACTGCATTTGGGGGGATTGAGGATGGCTGATGTAGAGATTGATACCAAGGGCATGAATTGCCCCATTCCGATCGTGAAGACAAAAAAAGCGCTGAAGAAGCTCGAAGTGGGTGATGAGGTGCGCGTGGAAGCGACCGATCCTGGTTCCGTCGCGGACTTTAACGCATTTTGCCGGTCCACCGGCAACGAGCTCGTCGATTCTTCCGAGGATGGCGGCGTTTACGTCTTTTTGATCAAGAAGACCAACTAAGCTCAAATCCTGTGAAACGCACGGTCCAGGCCGAGCTCGCTATTCTCCGGGCTAACGACAGCCGGGCGAAAGCCGAACTCATCAGTGAACCGCCGGCCGTGCCCACGCGCGCGCAACTTGCCATTTTGGAAAATTCATCCCGAAGCGGCGGCGCCCTGCCCGCAGAAGACGTCCATTATAAAACCGGTCTAGTGATGACCGCCCGGCGCTGGCTTCAACTGGCAAGCGAAGACGGCGAACTGATCTATCGGTTGACCGAAGCCGGCGCCGATGCGTTGGAATCGAGCCGGTCAAAGCACAAACTGCCGACAGAACCGGAGTAGATCTATGGCGATTTCCGATAAGGCAAAGAATTTTCGGGGCCGCGTCTACGAGAACATCGTTGAAACCATCGGTGCGACCCCCCTGGTCAAGGTAAGCCGTCTGGCCGAGTCCATGGACTGCAAGGCGGACATCCTATGCAAGTGTGAGTTTTTTAACCCGTTGGCGTCGGTCAAGGATCGGATTGGCATCGCCATGATCGAGGCGGCGGAGGAAGCCGGCGATCTCTCTCCTGGCGCCACGGTCATTGAGCCCACGTCCGGCAATACCGGCATGGCGCTGGCGTTTGTCTGCGCGTCCAAGGGCTACCGGCTGGTGCTCACGGTGCCGGAAGGCGTGGACGAAGGCCACCGGAAAATGCTGTCCCTATTGGGAGCAGAGATTATCCGCACGCCGGCGGAGCAGGGCATGTCCGGCGCCATCGCCAAGGCCAACGAGATGCTGGAAGAGATCGAGGGCTCGTTTATGCCGCAACAATTTTCCAACCCGGCCAATCCCAAGGTCCATGAAGAAACCACCGCGGAAGAGATCTGGACAGATACCGGCGGCAAGGTCGATGTGATCGTGGCCGGGGTCGGTACCGGCGGAACCCTGACCGGCATCGCCCGCGCCTTGAAACCCCGCAATCCCGATTTGAAAGCCATCGCGGTCGAGCCTCTGGATAGTTCGGTGCTGGCGGGCGGCATGCCTGGCCCGCACAAAATTCCGGGCATTGGCGCCGGTTTTATCCCCGACAATATCGACATGAACCTGGTGGACGAAGTCATTGCCGTTGGCAACCATGCGTCTTTCTACGCCGCGCGCCGTGCCGCCGAAATGGAAGGCATCCCCGCCGGCGTCTCAGCCGGCGCCGCGCTGTCCGCCGCCCTGGACTACGGCACACGGGATGGCATGGAAGGGAAGACGATTGTCGTCATCCTGCCATCCATGGCGGAACGCTATCTCACCTCCGAACTCTTCGAAATCTACACAACAGGATAAACCATGTCTGCGATCAGTCTGAAAGACATGATGGCCGAGGCCCATTCGGCTGTCCAAAGCATCACCGTTGATGACGCCGCCGAACTTGTCGGCCAACCGGGCGTTATATTCATTGATGTCCGCGAAGGCCGAGAACGAGCCGCCGACGGCCATATTCCCGGCTCGGTTCATGCGGCGCGAGGGTTTTTGGAACTCATCGCCGACCCGGCCGGCCCCATGCACAACCCCATCTTCGCCGGCGATGACAGGTTTGTGCTATTCTGCGCTTCGGGCGGCCGGTCTCTCCTTTCCTGCCACACGCTTACAAAAATGGGGATCACCAATGTGGTGAACCTGGCGGGTGGCTTTAACGCCTGGCGGGACGACGATCAGGCCGTCGAAGACTCCCCAGACGTCTGATAATCCGCTGAAATTTATTCATTTTTCTCACTGTTACGCGAAAAGAAATTGAATCTACACTCACCTTGTGTATTTACACAAAATTGTGAGAATAAAATTGTCTTAATACACCCGATTTGTGTTGAAAATAATTCAGGAGAGGAAGATACTGTCTGGGAACTCAAAAAAGCATTCGGTTTTACGATAAACACGCTCATTTCCCACAGGAGGTAGACATGCGTAAATTGGGTATTCTATTGGCCGCCGCTGCGGCGATGCTGTTCACCATCAACACCGCTGAAGCGCAAAAGCGCTACGGCAAACAAAAGGTCGTCTATCACGTTAACTATGTTGGCGGTGACAAGGACAAGAAATATCGCGGCGCCATGCGCAACATTCAAAACCACATCAACGCCGTTGGCGCCGAAAACATGGACATCAAGGTTGTCCTGCACGGCAATGGCCTTGGACTGCTGGCCAGCGCCAAGAAAAACGAAAAACTGCAGGGCGCCGTCGCGGCCTTGAAGTCTCAGAACGTCAACTTCCACGTTTGCGCCAACACGCTGCGCGGCCGGAAAATCGACTACAACAAAGACCTGTTCAACGTCTTCAAGGAAGACATCGTGCCGTCGGGCGTTGCCGAACTGTCGCACCTGCAACAGCAAGGTTACACCTACATCAAGCCGTAAGCGGCTCGACAGGTAACATAAAAAAAACGGCGCGTCCCTCGGGAAGCGCCGTTTTTCTTTGCCTATAACAAATCTCTTAGGATTTACCGCCGTATTTGGCCTTGTACCATTTGTCGAAGTTCTGACGGACATAGGCTTTTTCCGCCGCATACTGATAAGCCGCCTTCAAGATTGGCGGATTTGCATAGCCGGGAATGCGAAACACAGGCACGCCCAGGTCGTCCAGGAACACCGTGGTCGGCGTGGCGCGCACGAACATCTGGGCGGCGATTTCCTTTTCGGGCAATAGCTCTCCGTCACTGGTCTTGAACTTTCGTTCGCCCCAGAGGTTCATCTGAATCACATGGAAATTGGAGGTGAGCAGCTCGATGACAGCGGGCTGCGTAAACACTTTCTCATGCATCTCCTTGCAGAAGTGGCAACCGAGCTGCTCCCACACCAGCATGACGGCCTTGTTCGTCTTGTCGGCAATCTCGCCGTCTTTCTCCAGATCAAACGTGGTTTCCGTGAACCAGGGTTGATGGTGGAAGCCTTTGATCTTTTGCGGCTGAGGCGCGGCAAAGGCCGGTTGTCCGGCGGCCAGAAGCACCGCACCGGCGCCCGCACCAATCAGAAAGTCACGTCTATTCTGCATGAGGATCCTCAATCACGAATATATGTCTGTAATACACAAAATGTGTATGTGATATTTGCGGTCGAGACAATTTTAAAGCAGCAGCGTTCACGGGGTCTTGAAGGCCCGTGAAGATGGAGAGGCAGCGATGCGGGAGTCTTCCGGAACACGGATTTGGGCATACAGTTCGGCAGTCGCGCTGGTAACCCTGATCTTATTCACGGCCACGGACGGCCTGGCACAACGCTCCCTGGGTGAGAATAACGGCCGGGTCAAAGTCTGGAACAGTTTCGCCAAGAACCTGGAAGCCGCCCACAATTTTCGCCTGAAGCAACACGGCCTGACCGAGCAGACCCTCATTGGCGGTTATATGCGTGATCCGGAATTTTACCGGGAACACAACTACGCCGATCCGAAATCGGGAAAACTGTTCAGCCGCATCCGCCGGGAAACCAAAAACCCCGACAACATTCATACGATCGAGATCTTTTTCTATGACGACAAGGGGCGTGTCACAGTCGACTATTTGGCGGAGTTCCTGCCGGTCTATCGCAATGCACCGGTGCAGACCACCATCAACCTGTTTTCCTACAATGGGGGACTGACGGCGTTCCGCCAATTCGACGCATCCGGCGATGTGATCTTTGAGAAATGCACCGGCGTCTATGATGGGCGAACCGTCAACTTCGGGTATGACGATCTCAGCCTGCCGCCGCCCGAAACGCAAGTGCCCGCCGCCGTCTATCAGGCCTGCATCAAGGGCCTGCCGCCCCGCGCCGGCAAGTATCTGCGCCCAACCCGGCTCTTGGACGGGTACGTGGATACAGACGAGGCCAGCGCGCCGGTCAGAACGATGGAAGAGGCCAGGAGCGAAATTAACAGGCTCAATACGGAGATCGAAAAGAACCCCAAGAATGCCAGACTGTATCTGGAGAGGGGCCGGATTCGATTCCTGACCCGTGAACTGGAAGAGGCGGTGATGGATTTCGACCAGGCCCTTGAATTGGACCCGGACTTAAATTCCGCCTATTTCGGCCGGGGCATGGCCAAAGGGCGGATGGGGTTGCTGGAAGAGGGCATTGCAGATCTCACCCGCTATATCCATGCCAATCCGGAAAGCTCCCTCGCCTACACCAAGCGCGGCGTGCGCCACATCTGGAACAAGAACTTCAAAAGCGCCCGCGCTGATCTGGAAACCGCCGTCCGGCTGGACGCCAATAACGCCGAAGCTCATGACGACCTGGGCGTCGTCTTGGCCCAATTGGGCGAACCTCAGAAAGCGATCATCCACTTCAAGAAGGCCAGAGCGATCGAGCCCGGCTACCCGAAGGTGCACCACAATCTGGCCATGGCGTACTACCTGACCAACGAGCCGAACCGGGCCTTGGAATCGGTCAACGACTCGCTCCGGCTCGACGCCAACAATAAAAGTTCCATGTTGCTCAAAAGCGTGGTGCTGAAAAAACTTGGCCGTACCGCCGAAGCCAAGGCCATCCGCGAAAAAGCGGAATTCCTGCCTGGCGGCAATTGGTCGGAACGTTCTGAACTCCGCTAACGGCGCGCCGCCCTATTCGGGCGCGAGAAGCAGCCGGGTCATCAATCGGTCCACCGGCGCAAAATCGTCCGTGAGGATCACCGGCGCCTCAGGCACCGCCCTTACCAGCGCGCTCAGCGGCCAGCGCCGCCACTGCCGGGCGATCCCCCGCCGCGATCCGAGCCGGCCCATCTGCGCCTCCTGCTGGGAGGCGACCAAGATGTAGGTCACCCGCTGGCCGGCCCCTTGTTGCGCAGCGGCCAGTTCCTCCATCTCGGCCCAAATTTCCACCGATTTGAAATCCTGCTTCATGGTCTCGACCAACGACGCCAAAAACGTCGGCTGACCGCCGTGATCCACCACATTCACCACGTAGAACCCGCCGGTTGTCAGCCGCGCCGCGATCTCGGCATGAAACTCTTGGGTCACCAGGTGCGCCGGAATGGAGATATCCCGGAACGCGTCACCGAACACCACGTCGAACTGCGGTTCTTTGGGCAATGATTGCAACAATTGCCGGGCATCCTCATGGCGGATATCCAGCGCCTTATCCGACGTGTTCAGCCACATGCCGTCGGCCGCCGCCTTGGTCACCATCGGGTCAATTTCCGCCACCATCAGCCGGGACGAGGGCCGCGACGACGCCCAGGCCCGGGGGAGGGAATACCCGCCGCCGCCGATGAAAAATGCCGTGAATGGCTGATCCTGGCGGACGCGACCAAACCGCCGGTCCGTATATTCGTCGACGAAGTGAATATAAGGGCTATAAAGAATGCCCGGTTCCAGCCGGTCATTGATGCTGTGCACAAGGTGATCCAACGCCATCAACGCGCTGGGCCGGCCCGTCTGTGCGGTCATGTCATCGACCCGGATGCAGAAATAATCGCTTTCCACTGTGCAGGGCGTGATGAAGGCCCGGACGTTGTGCCCGAACAGCGCCGTACCGGCGATCATCACGATCAGGCCCATACCCACAATGGGGCCTTTGGACGGACGCCCCATCAGCAAACACGCCAGCGCCAGCACCGCATACACAGCCGCCACGGCGATCACCGTCCAGATGGAACCGATCCAGGAAATAAAAACGTACCCGGCGCTCAGCGTGCCGGCGATGCTTCCCAGCGTGCCGATGGCGTACATGCGCCCGATCACCGGGCCCGGATCCTCGCCTTTGTCTTCGAGGGCCAGTTTGGTGAGAATGGGCGCGACGATGCCGACAAACAGGCTCGGCAACAAAAACAGCGCCGTGGTCAGCAGGATCACGATGGGCACGGGGCTCAATCCGCTGGACAGCAGCGGCCCCGACAGGGCCCGCAATAAAACCAAAGCAGCAAGACTGGATAAGCTCGCCAGGCCGAGGGCGATGGCGAGCCGCATGTTCGCGATGGCGTAAGTCACATGCGCGCGGGCCAGCCGCCCGCCGATCCAATGGCCGGCGGAAAGACCCGCCAGCACCACGGCGATGATCGCCGTCCAGGTATAAAGCGACATGCCCACATAGGGCGCAATCAGACGACCGGCGACGATCTCGATCACCAACCCGCCGGCGGAGCTTAATAGGAGGGCGGTTCCCAGGAAAAGCTGGCGGATCACGTCTCAGCCTTCGCCTTTTCCGGGAACGCGCGCAATACGGATGCGAAAAGCCGGGCTAGGGTCCGGACCCTAGTTGTTCGGCTTGTCCCGATTGAACTGCGTATTGGAGTCAGGGCGTCCACCCCGTTTCGCCCAATAGCGGTCATTCACGTATTTCTGGAAGTGCTCACCCTTTTCGTAGTGCTTTTCGGCGACCCACTCGAACAGCGCCAGGAAGGTGCCCTTGCCAAACGCGCCGGGCATCATGGCGACGGCGGCGTCCTTGCCGGACTTGCCCTCGATCTTCTTCCAGTCATCGGGCATGAACACGATGGTCGGCGTGAACAGCGTGCCCCACCGGCGCACCAGTTCCTTCTCGGTCATTTCCTTGCCGTCGAAGTCAACGACTTCCTTGGCGCCCCACATGTCGATCTGCACGACGTCGAAATGCTTGCGGACATAGGTCTGGATTTCCTTATCGACCAAAATCTCCGTCTGAATTTTTTTGCAATAGATGCAGCCCCGCTGCTCGATCATCAGGACCAGCCGCTTGCCGTTCTTCTTGGCGGCCTCGAAATCCTCTTTCAAGTCCAGAAACGAGTCCATGAACCAGGAATGGCGGTACAGCCCGCCCTCGGTGCGTTCCGGCTGCGACAGTGTTTCCGCGCTCGCCACCGGCGTAAAGACCGGCGCAGCAAGGACGGCGGCCGCCAGCACGGCGGCGGACAAAATGACGGTGGGTTTCTTAATGTTCAACATAGCCATACCCCAGCTAAAGAAGACGTTTTTTGCACCCTTAATACTACAGCGGAAATGCGTGAAATACTATCCCGGAATGAGGGGAGAGCGCGCATGGAAAGCACTCCAGTCCCCAACGCTTTACAGCCCCAAATCCGGCGCGATAGGCTGCGGAAAACACGCACAGCTAATTTGAAACAGGGGATAAGGCACATGAAATCAACAGGCGTAGCCGTGATCGGCGCGGGCGGTATTGGGACTCTCCGGGCGCATTCCTGCCGGCAGATACCGCAGGTGGATTATCTGGCGGTATGTGACACCAAGCAGGATAAGCTGGGTGAACTGGCGGAGGCCACCGACGCCGACATGCGGACGGCGGATTACGAGGAGGCCATCAGGCACGACAGTGTCGGCGCGGTCTTTGTCTCCACCGACGAAGAAAACCACTACGGTCCGGCGGCCCTGGCGGCGGAGCTGGGAAAGCCGGTCCTGATCGAAAAGCCCTTCGTCCTGAATCTGGAGGAGGCCGATGACATCCTGGCCAAGGCCAAGGCCAGCGGGACCGAGGTCTTTGTCGGCTATACCCAGCGGTTTCGGCGGCGCTATCTCCTGGCCAAACAGTCCGTGGTCTCGGGCCAGCTCGGCGAGATCGTCATGGCCATGGGTAAAATCTATGTCACCCGCGCCGTCGGCGAGGCCGTGGCCAGCCGCTCGCCCAACACCACCCCCTCCATCAACACCCTGACCTATCTGGTTGATCTCATCCTCTGGTACATGGAGGGCAAAACCCCGGTCGAGGTTTATGCGCGGGCGACCAGCGTGGTCTTCAAAAAGTATAATCGGGACGACTTCCAGTGGATGATGGTCACCTTCGACGATGGCAGTGTCGCCACCCTGGGGACCAGTTGGCTGCCGCCCCACCATTGGCCGGCCTATACCGCAACCATGGAGATCGATCTGCACGGCTCCACCGGCGCGCTCAATATCGACGACGCCCACCGGGATGTTGTCCTGGCGCCCGGCGAGCCGATCCCCTGCCCCTATACGCCCGAGCACGAGGTGAACGTCGCCTTTCTGGGCTCCGCCATGCCCGGTGATTTCGCCCTGGGGGAATTTTTCGGACCGATGAAGGAGGAATCCGACGCCTTCATCCGCCATTCCCTGGGCATCGGCGGCGTCGGCCTGGCCACCGGCGATCACGCCCGCAACGTCCTGGCCCTGACCATGGCCGCGGACCGGTCCGTTAAAGAGGGCGTCCCGGTGAAATTGTAGAAGAGATGTGGAGTTGGGGGGGGCGATCGGGGGCTCGAACCCCGGACCCGCTGATTAAGAGTTCGCATGTGTGGGTTTTTATTGCTTTCTCTTAGTTTCCCTTGGTTCCCACAAGTTGCTGTTATATAATATATAATTGTGATAACCGGTGTTAATTTCAGAAATTCCGTAGCGTCCAGACATACACCCCGATGCACCCCAGGCGCACCCCAGGATCAGCGAATGACACGCGGACTAACGGCGAAAACAGTTGAGGCACTAAAACCCCAGGACAAGCGATACGAGGTCCGCGACAGCGCTGTGCCGGGCCTTGTTCTGAGGATCAACAGTGACGGAACAAAGACTTGGTCTGTCGTGGTCTCCAGAGCAGGTCGGCGGCAACGTGTGTCCTTAGGTCGCTATCCTGCTTTGTCGCTGAAAGATGCTCGTTTTGTTGCTAGCGAGCGCAAAGTGTCTGTCATCAAAACATTTGGGACGCCTGAGCCTGTTTGTTAACGGAGGATCTGGCTCATCTTGGTTTAATTTTAAGCCGCTTGGCGTTGATGGTTCAAGCGGCGGTTTTGGATAGTCAGCTCTTTGATCTTTCGTCTCCTTTCAATGATGGCGGTGTCCCTGCCGAAGTAGACGCCGATCGGGAACGCCCGTCTCCTCTGAAAGGAGCGCCATGGCAAAACAGAGCTTTTTGACACGGGACGCGGTCAGGGACGTCTACGACCGGAACGCGCGTTTCTACGATCTTGCCGTCTGGGGCTATTACCTTGCAGGCATGCCGATCCGGAAATGGCGCCGCATGGCGGTTGCGGCCTTAAAACTCCGCCCAGGAGACACGATCGTCGAGGTAGGGTGCGGGACTGGTCTTAACTTCGAACTGCTGCAAAAGGCGGTCGGCCCGAGCGGTAAGATCGTCGGGATCGATATCTCCGAGGGAATGCTCGAGCGTGCGAGAGCCGTGGTGCGCGACCGCGGATGGCAGAACGTCAAGCTGGTTTCCGGCTCGGCGTCGGACTTCGAGTTTCCTCAGGGCGTTGGCGGCATCGTCGCGATGGGCGTACTGACCTATGAGCCGGATTTCGACAAAGTGATCGAGCGAGGCGCGAAAGCGCTGTCGCCCGGCCGAAGATGGGTCGTTCTCGACTATAAAATGCCAAGCGGCTGGCAACGTATGTTTGCGCCTTTCTTCATCGCGATGGGGAGTAGTTTCGGAGTTTCGAAAGACCTCATGGACCGCCACATCTGGGAGGCTGTGGAGCGGCACCTTCAAAATACGCAGATGCAGGAGCTTTATGGAGGCTTTGTCTACATCGTTTCGGGTGAGGCACATTAATTTCGGCACAATCGAATTATAGACGAGCTCGCCGGTATCTGCTTGATCGATTAAATTGGGCCAACCTGCCCGCCGGCTGGAAGCAAGTTTGGTGCGGTAAAAAGCCTACAAAGTCGGCTGCGAGCCCTCGAAACCCAATCATGACGTAATATTAATATGTTACGGTTTTTTTGACTCTGGAGACAATCGCTCCATTGCTCCCGTAGAAGCATTAGGGAAGAAAATTCTGCGTAGATTCATTCGCCACTTTCCCCTGCCTTGAGCAATTTGTATTTCTCGAGTGCCCTGTTTCTCGCCATCGAGTGATCGACGATGGGCGCTGGATAGTCTCTGCCGAGCTCAATTCTGGCGTCCGCTAGTTCAATCGGTTTAGCCGTCCAAGGCGCGTGGATCAATTTGTCTGGAAGCTTGGATATTTCCGGCACCCACTTCCGTACATAGGTGCCATTGGGATCGAACTTCGTTCCTTGAATGGTAGGGTTGAAAATACGGAAATA
>CAZSXT010000004.1:0-155344 GCA_964611435.1 uncultured Rhodospirillaceae bacterium
TCGTCCGGCATGGCCCACATGCCCGTGCCGATCTGCGACTTGCCGCGCATGCCGGTTTCCAGACCGATATCCACGTTCCAGTCTTCATACGCCGCGATCCAGCCGGCCAACTTTATGTCGGCCTTGGGCAGAAACGGCCCGGCCTCCATCGACGTGTGGATTTCATCGCCGGTCCGGTCCAGGAAGCCGGTGTTGATGAACACCACCCGGTCCTTGGCGGCGCGCACACATTCCTTGAGGTTGACCGTGGTGCGGCGTTCTTCGTCCATGATGCCGACCTTCAGCGTATTTGCCGCCATGCCGAGCGCTTCTTCCACCTTGCCGAACAAGTCGCAGGTGAAGCCCGCCTCTTCCGGCCCGTGCATTTTCGGCTTCACGATATAGACGCTACCGGCCCGGCTGTTCTTCAGCGGTCCGGTGCCTTTGAGGTCGTGCAGGCCGACCATGCCGGTGAACATAGCGTCCATAATGCCTTCCGGCACCTCGCTGCCGTCAGCGAGCAGGATCGCCGGGTTGGTCATCAGATGACCGACATTGCGGATCAACAACAGACTGCGCCCCGGCAGGGTCAGCGTCCCGCCGTCCGGCGTCGTGTATTCCCGGTCCGGATTGAGCCGCCGGGTCATGGTGGAGCCGCCCTTTTCGAACGTGTCCTCCAAGTCGCCCTTAAACAGACCCATCATGTTGCGATAGACAATTACCTTGTCGTCGGCGTCGACGGCAGCGATAGAATCTTCGAAGTCCTGAATTGTAGTGATAGCGGATTCCATGACCACGTCTTTGACGCCGGCCCGGCTGGACTTGCCGATGGCGTGATCCCGGTCGATCTGAATCTCGATATGTAAGCCATGGTGCCGCAACAGGACAGACGTCGGATTGGCCGCATCGCCCGTGTAGCCGGCAAGTTGCGCCGGATCAGCCAGACCTGTATCGCCGGCCACCAGCTTGCCGCCGGCAACGCTGTAGCCGGAAACATCAGCATGGCTGCCGCTGGCCAGGGGTACGGCATCGTCCAGCACCTTGGCGGCATAGGCGATCACCGCCGCGCCACGTTTTTCGTTGTAGCCGCCGGAGCGTTCCTTGCCGCCATCCTCGCCGATCACGTCAGTGCCGTAGAGCGAATCGTAAAGGCTGCCCCACCGTGCATTGGCCGCGTTCAACGCGAACCTGGCGTTCATCACCGGCACCACGAGCTGCGGCCCGGCCACTGTCGCGATCTCCGGGTCAACATTGTCGGTGGCAACCTGGAAGTCGCCTCCTTCGGGCACCAAGTACCCGATCTCCGTCAAAAATCCCTTGTAGGCGTCCGCGTCATGATCCTGTCCTTTGCGCTCCAGGTGCCAGGCGTCGATGGTTTTCTGCAATGCCTCCCGATGCGCCAGCAGCGCTTTGTTCAGCGGCGCCATCTCATTGGCGATATCCGCAAACTTGGCCCAAAAGTCATCCGGTTCGATGCCGGTGCCCGGCGCCAGTTCATTCGCCAAGAAATCCGCCAACACGGTCGCGACCTGCAGGCCGCTCTTCTCAATACGATCGGTCATGATTTTCAGCCCTCCCCCCGGAATGAGTGCTCGGGAAATTTATTATTCGATGGCCGGCGCAGTGATCTGGCCGGGCGCGCACAGACGGCATTCTCGCAAATTGCCCCACCCAAGAAAATGGATTTTTTGGGCGGCTGCCCACTCTGTGAACTTACCTTCCGCCAGCGGATAGACTATTGTTAACCAAAGACCAACAATCCGCCTAATAACAGTCGGCTAACCCATGCCCATAGAATCTCTTTCATTGCGCGAGGTCATTATCTTCTTGGTGGCTGCCGGGATCGTCATCCCGCTGGTGCGCAAGCTGAATATCAGTCCGGTACTCGGTTATCTGACCGTCGGCATTGTGATCGGCCCGCACGGCGTCACGCGCTTTGGCGATAGCATCCCTTGGATCGAAACCCTGACGGTCAACAGTATGGAGGCGGTACATACCCTGGGCGAAATGGGGATTGTCTTTCTGTTATTCATGATCGGGCTGGAATTGTCCTTTGCCCGGCTTTGGTCGCTGCGGCGCACTGTGTTCGGCCTGGGCGGCGCACAGGTGTTGATCAGCGGCGCACTGATCGCCTTCATCGCGTCGCTTTTCCACAACACGTTGCCGGCGGCATTGATCCTCGGGGCCGGCTTTGCACTCTCGTCAACCGCGATTGTCATGCAGCTGCTGACGGAGAACCGGCGTCTCGGCACGCCTACGGGTCAGACCAGTTTTTCCATCCTGCTGTTTCAGGACCTGGCAGTTCTGCCAATTCTGTTCATGGTCGGCGCGTTCGGGGCCAGCACCGGCGGATCGGTAGGCCTGCCCTTGGTCCTGGCGCTCGCCAAAGCGGCGGCCGCCATTGCCATCATCCTGGTGATTGGGCGTTTGATCATCCGGCCCTTGTTCCGACTGATCGGCAGCGGCGCCAGCCGGGAGATGTTCCTGGCGCTGGTGCTGCTGGTCATCATCGCGACCGGCATTGCCTCGGAGACGGCCGGTCTGTCCATGAGCCTGGGCGCCTTTCTGGCGGGCTTGCTACTGGCCGAGACCGAATACCGCCACGAGATCGAAATCGATATCGAACCGTTCAAAGGCCTCTTGCTTGGTCTGTTTTTCATGTTTATCGGCATGTCCATCGATCTGGGCCAAGTGGCGGCCCGGCCCGGCTGGCTGTTCGCGTCCGTCCTCGGCCTGTTCATGATCAAGGGCGCGGTCATTTACCTGCTGGTCAGGCAATTCGGTGAGCGCAAACCGACGGCGCTCGAAAGCGCCCTGTTGTTGGGTCAAGGTGGCGAGTTCACCTTTCTGGTGGTCAGCTTAGGCGCGAGTCTCAGCTTGATCCCCGGCTCGACGGCGCAGTTCATGCTGATCGTCACCGGCCTCACCATGTATGCAACCCCGTTTGTCGCCCTTGCCGCCCGCAGGCTGACCAATCTCATGGATGCTGAAAAGCTCGACTACACCGGTGACGAGCCGGAAATTCCATCAGATATCAGTGGCCATGTGATCGTTGCCGGCTACGGTCGAGTCGGCCAGATGATCGGCTCCATCCTGGATGAGCGCGGCATGCCCCATGTCGGCCTGGACTACCGGCCGGACCTGGTTGGCGACTTCCGAAACCAGGGAGCCTGCGTCTATGTCGGCAACGCCAGTCGCATCGACATGCTGGAAAAATTGGGCGCGGAGACCGCCGCCGCCCTGGTCGTCACCACGGACGATCCGGCCGTGGCGGAACGGGTGGTGACCACGGCGCGGGCGCAATGGCCCAACCTTGCAATTTACGCCAGAGCCCATAATGTCAAACACGCCTCCAAGCTGATCGAACTGGGCGCCACCCACGTGGTGCCGGAGGCGACCGAGGCCAGCCTGCAGATGGGCGAGCTGATTCTGATGGGGCTCGGGGTGCCCGACAGTGCGGCGCGGCAATATATTGAATCACGGCGGCAGTCGGAACAGACTTCCGTCGACCAATCGGGCTAAACCAGGGGGACTAAACACATGACCGACGCAGAAATCGTTTACGAGGGCTACACCGCGGCCGGACTGGCGGAGAGCCTGAACGTGGAGGTCACCATCGATGACCTGCCGGCCTATCAACAGGAAAATGGCATGCTCAGCGCGGCGGCGCGGGAACGGCTGCCAGGCAATTGCAATATCTCTTACGGCCCGGAAAACGTACAGAAGCTGGACATTTTTGCCCCGGAGGGCGACAGCCTTCCGGTATTGATTGACATCCATGGCGGCGGCTGGCGGGGCGGCAGCAAAGACGGCCGCAGCATGGTCGCCGAAGCCATCACCGGTGCCGGCGCTCTCTGGGTGCCCATCGACTACGGGCTCGCCCCCGACTATCGGATGGACCAGATCGTCGATCATGTACGAACCGCGCTGGCCTGGGTCTATAACAACATCGCGGGCCACGGCGGCGATCCCAATAAGATATATGTCTCTGGGAATTCCGCGGGTGGCCACCTGACCGGCACAATCTTGATGCCCGGCTGGCACGGGGATTACGGCGTGCCGGAAGATGTGGTGAAGGGCGCCTGCGCCATGAGCGGCGTGTTTGATCTACGCGCGCTCTATCATGCCGAGGGCGGCTATAAGGTAGAACTTGGTCTTGATCTGCCGACGGCGGAGGCCTTCAGCCCCTTGTTGCACCTGCCGCAAAACGGCTGCCCGCTGATTATTTCCTATGGCGCGCCCGAGTTGGATGAGTTCCGCCGGCAGTCCCACGTCTATTTCGAGGCCTGGAAGAACGCCGGATTCGATGCGACCGAGATCATCGTCGACGACGCGCACCACTTTGCTATGTCCCGGGAACTGGCGAATACCGACGGCGCGTTGCACAAGGCGGTCGTCAAGATGGTGGGGCTTTAGCGAGACGCCGACTGGTCCATGCCGGGCGGTGGCCGCAGGTATTTTGCGGGCGCGTCTATCGGGCCGTCCAAGGTTCTCAGAAACACCTCGATCTGCTTGAACTGGGCGTCGGCCAAGGAAAGCTGCCGCAACTCGGTCTGGCCAACGGTCGCCGACGGCACATCCCGGTACTGCCATATCGCATCTTCCAAGGTCTGAAATTGACCGGCGTGCATATAGGGCGCTGTGCGGGAAACGAACCGGAGCGTCGGCGTCTTAAACGCCCCGACCAGTTCCGTCCCCCGCCGCTTGGCGAAAGTTAGTTCCGCACATTCATCTGCGTCATTGCCGAATTGGCCATGACAATTCGCCGGGTCGGCCAGCAATTTCCTGAGCCCGGCAATTCGTCCTTGCTCTCCCTCTCTGTCGCCGACGATGTGGGAGCCTATATTGTGAAACTGAAAATCCGTGAACATCGGTCCGGAATGGCAGCGGATACACTGGCCCTGGTTATCGGCGATAAAGGCGCGGAGGCCTTCGATCTCGTCCAGGGTGAACTGATCCGCCGGTGCGGGCTGCCGGTTGGCCAGCACCGCTGCGACATACCGGTCGAACTTGGCCGGACCGGGCCTGAGCCGCATTTCGTAGGCAGCGATGACCTTGCCGAGATTGGCGAACGCCCGGTCGATCCCGGCTTTATCATTCTCTGCCGGCAATCCGCCAAAGAGGTCCTCGTAGCGCAGACGGTAATCCGCATCCGTGCGCACCACTCTAAGCACGTGCGCGCGGTCGGTTCCGTGTTCTTCCGGCGCTTCAAAAGGCGCCATGGCCTGGGACCAAAGACTGTCTTTGCGCCCATCCCAAAACTGCCACGGACTGAACACCGCGCCGATCACCGTCGGCGCATTCCGCTTGGTTTGACCGACGCCGATGGCGCGCTTTTCTCCATCGGTGAACATCAGTTCAGGCTTATGACAGCCGGCGCAGGAAATCTTGCCATTAGCGCTAAGCCGGGTGTCGAAAAACAGCCGATGGCCGAAATCGGCCGCCGCTTCGTTCTCGGCGACATCGTTGCCAGGATCGACCGCGCGCACCGGCAGGTTGGAGACCAGAAGCGTTTTCAGAACCGCCCGCTCCTCGGCTGTCCATTCGTTCTCGAAATCCCGCCAAACGGCTGTCCCCACATTTACGGGAAAGACAATCTCATCAGCCCCGGACTTGGATTTCAATCCAACCGTGAAAGTCCATTCACCGAGCCTGTCGAACTTAACCCCCTCGACAACGTATTCACCGGCGCGTTCGCCCCTGGCAATCTTCGGTGTGGTTGGCAGGACATGGGGATGATGCCGCATCCCGACTTGGATTGAGAGATCGCCGGGCGCGGGAAGCTGCCCGGATTTTAGCGTCAGATAGAGATGCCAGTGATGCAGCCGGTTAAACGGCGCGTTAGCGGTGAGTGTTTCCAAAAATGCAGCGATCCGGCCGCTTTGGGACATGGCCGAAATTTCGACGGCGTTTACCGGTCCGGCCAACAAGATAGCCGCCAGCACCCACGCCAATCCACTCGGAACACGCCGGAACATCGCCGCTCCATCTCACGATTCAACGGAAATAGTATACCCGGTTTTCGCCAATTGTGGCTTGATGAAGGTTAAGCCCCGCGGACGGTGTCGATCAGGCCGGCTGGATCGTCCGGGGCAGCGTCGCTGCGCCAGGCCACATGGCCGTCGGGCCGGACCAGGATCAGCTTCTTCTCGTAATACCGAACCACAGCATCCTCGCTGCAATCAACTGTCTTGAACGGCATGCCCACGGCCTCGGCGGCCGCTTCCAGCGCGCCCGTGCCCACCGACGGGTCGGTGCGCACCAGGACAAAGCCATGGCCGTACCAGTCCAATGTCGACGAGCCGTCTTCCAGCCAGGCATGGGGGGCGCGATGACCCGGCGCGGCGGAGTGGACATAGTTCATGGTTTCCAGGGGCGGACCTTTGTCGCCGTTATAGACGATAATCGGCGAGTCTTCGTAACGGTAGCCGAGCACCAGCCCGTCTGTGTCATATTCCCGGTCCATATCGATATCGTGCAGGACCTTCTTGAACTCCTCCCGGAACGCCTCCCCCTCCGGCGACTCCGCCACCAACAACGGCCCCCTGGGCAGCTTGGCGAACTGGGTGAAATTCAGCGCCGCCTCGTCCGTGATGATCTGCGCCGTCGGTCGGCGTTCCGCATCGAAGCTGGCGAGCAGCTTGTCTCCACCCCAGCCCTGCAGGACAGCGGCCAGTTTCCAGCCGATATCGACCGCTTCCTGAATACCGGTGTTCATGCCGAAGCCGCCGGTAGGCGACATCTGTTTGGCCGCGTCGCCGGCCAGGAACACCCGGCCTTTGGAAAACTTTTCCGCGGTCACCCGCTTGCGTTCCCACGGCAGGATGGAAATGACCTCGAACTCGAAATCCGTGCCGACGGCGCGGCGTAGATGCTCCCCGGCCTCTTCGTGGGTGAGATCGGTGCCGTGGGGCAGATGCATAATGGAGAGCCGCCACAGGTCCTTGCCGTTGATGGCGACAATATCCGCCCACATGCCGTTCTCGCCGAACACCCATTGCATGATGGTCCGGCCTTTTTCGAGAAGAAGATCGCGTCTTTCCGAGCGGAAAAACACGGTCTGATTAAAGTTGAGCCCAAAATCCCCCTGCAGCTCGACGCCCAGTTGGTCGCGGATATCGCTCATGGCGCCATCGCAGGCGATCAAGTACTGGGCGCGGACGGTCCGCGGTTCATCGGTGCGGAGATGCCGGATTTGTGCGGTGACGCCATCAGTATCCTGCTCGAAGGACACGAATTCCGTCTCATACAGGAAATCCACGAAGGTCATGGCTCTTGCGTGATCGCGCAAGATCGGATCGAACCAAATCTGGGAGCAGCGCTGTAAGGCCTCGGGTGAATTGATGTGTTTCTCGTCCTTGCGGGCGGGGAATTCATAGCGGGCGAGCTCATGCCCGCCATAGGCCTGGGTGACAAAATGGATATTGCGGGGAAAATCTTCGGGAATGCTTTGCGCGCGCACCTGGTCGATCACGCCCCAGCGCCGGCATATTTCCGAGGTACGGACGCCAACCTGGTTCATTTTCGGATGACCGATGGAACCGTCCCGGCGCTCTACCAGGATACAGTCGACGCCCTGATAGCCTAATTCGATCGCGGCCGCGAGCCCCACCGGACCGCCGCCGACGATCAGAACCGGTACTTCAATGTCCGGCGCGCCCAATTCTTCGAGTTTTTCTTCCAATGTCTCGTTCATGGAGCCCCCTTCAGCGTATTTCCTTGTGACAGCATGCCACGCCGCATCCGGTCGTTAAACACCGGATTTCAGCCGATAATTCGTATTATTGATTTTTTCTATTAATAATCTTTTTATTACCAATTTCACTAACTTCTCCATCTTCCCTACTGTTTTTTCTCAAGGGACACGCGGTCCCAACGCAATTGATCGACAACTTTGAAACGGAAGGAACAGGACAATGACTGCAGGTAAATGCCCCGTCATGCACGCCGCAACGGCCAGCATGGGTACAAACAACAAAGACTGGTGGCCCAATCAATTAAATCTCAGGGTGCTTCACCAGAACACCCAGGAATCCAGCCCCATGGGCAAGGACTTCGATTACGCCGAGGCGTTCAGCAAGCTCGATCTGGCCGCGGTGAAGGAAGACATTTTCACCGTGATGACCGACTCCAAGGATTGGTGGCCCGCGGACTATGGACACTATGGCCCGTTCTTTATCCGAATGGCGTGGCACAGCGCCGGCACCTACCGGACCGGCGACGGCCGGGGCGGTGCGGGTTCCGGCACGCAGCGTTTTGCCCCGCTGAACAGCTGGCCCGATAACGTCAACCTGGACAAAGCGCGCCGTCTGTTGTGGCCGGTGAAACAGAAATACGGCAACGCCCTCTCCTGGGCGGACTTGATGATCCTGGCCGGCAACTGTGCGCTGGAATCCATGGGCTTCAAGACTTTTGGTTTTGCCGGCGGCCGCGAAGACGTGTGGGAGCCGGAAGAAGATATCTACTGGGGCGCGGAAACCGAATGGCTCGGCGACAAACGCTACAGCGGCGAGCGGGATTTGGAAAACCCTTTGGCGGCCGTGCAGATGGGTCTGATCTACGTAAACCCGGAAGGCCCCAACGGCAATCCGGACCCGGTCGCCTCCGGCGCCAATATTCGCGAGACCTTCGCCCGGATGGCCATGGATGACGAGGAAACCGTCGCCCTGGTGGCCGGCGGTCACACCTTCGGCAAGGCCCACGGCGCCGGCGACGCCGACTTGGTCGGACCGGAGCCGGAAGGCGCGGATATCGCTCAGCAGGGCCTGGGCTGGTCCTCGACCCATGGCAGCGGCAAAGGTGTGGACACGATCTCCAGCGGGATCGAAGGCGCCTGGACCCCCACGCCAATCACATGGGACAACAGCTTCTTCGACACGCTGTTCGGCTATGAATGGGAACTCTCCAAAAGCCCGGCCGGCGCCCATCAATGGGTCGCCAAGGACGTGCCCGAGGACAGGAAAGCGCCAGACGCCCATGATCCGTCCAAGCGCCACGCACCGATCATGACCACGGCGGACTTGGCTTTGCGGATGGATCCGGTCTACGAGCCGATCTCCCGGCGGTTCCACGAAAACCCCGAGGAATTCGCGGACGCCTTCGCCCGCGCGTGGTTCAAGCTGACCCACCGTGATATGGGCCCTCGCGCCCGCTATCTGGGGGAGGAAGTGCCGGAAGAAGTCTTGATCTGGCAGGACCCGGTGCCGGCGATCGATCATGATCTAATCGACGAGTATGACGCCGGCGACATCAAGGCCATGATCGCCTCCAGCGGCCTTTCCGTCGCGGAAATGGTCTCTACCGCCTGGGCATCGGCCTCCACCTACCGGGGTTCCGACATGCGGGGTGGCGCTAATGGCGCGCGTATTCGTCTCGCACCGCAAAAGGACTGGGAAGTAAACCAACCAGACCAGTTAGCCAAGGTTATCGGCGTCCTGGAAGGCATTCACAAGGAGTTCAACGACTATCGGTCAGGAAACAAGAAGGTCTCCCTCGCGGACGTGATCGTCCTGGCGGGTAGTGCAGGCATCGAGGCGGCGGCCAAAAGCGCCGGCGTCGATGCAAACGTTCCCTTCACGCCGGGCCGGACCGACGCGTCCCAGGATCAGACGGATATCGAGTCATTTTCGGTCTTGGAGCCAATGGCAGACGGTTTCCGCAACTACCAGAAAGCGGCCTACAGCGTCTCGGCGGAAGAGTTGTTGTTGGATAAGGCACAGTTGCTAACCCTGACCGCACCTGAAATGACGGTGCTGGTTGGCGGTTTGCGGGTTCTGGGCGCCAACGTGAACGGTTCCAAACACGGTGTGTTCACCGACCGGGAAGGCAGTTTGACCAACGACTTCTTCGTCAATCTCTTGGACATGTCAACGGAATGGAAACCGGTCTCGGATGCGGAAGACGTGTTTGAAGGCAAGGACCGCTCCAGCGGCGACGTCAAATGGACGGCGACCCGGGTGGACTTGGTTTTTGGTTCGAACTCCCAGTTACGGGCTTTGGCGGAAGTCTATGCCTGCGACGACTCCAGCGAGGCGTTCATTCAAGACTTCATCGCTGCCTGGACCAAGGTGATGAACGCGGACCGCTTCGACCTCAAGTAATCCCTGTGTGAAAACCCCTAAACTAAACTTGGGCGGACCTTTTTGGTCCGCCCTTCTTTTCGCTAAATCACGAAGGGACGGATATCCACTTTGCCGCCTTGCGCCATGAGGATGTGCGCCTCGGGAATTTCGGTCCATTCGCTGGCGTCGTCCAAGGGCTCAGATAAAACCAGACAGGCCTCTGACCCTTTTTCGAACGTCACGTAGTTATCCTCGATGCGGATCGGGCCACCTGTCCCCAGATACAAGCTGGGCGATTGTGCGTCGCTGGAATAGCGCAGCGCGCAAATATTGCTGCCATCGGAAATAGCAGCAGTCATTCTGAACGGTTCACCGGCGCCATGCTTGGTCATTACCTCCAAAATTTGGTCAATGGTTCGCTTTAGCGCTTCTTCGATGTCGTTCGCCAAGCCATTGCCGCAGGCCAGCAGAAAGAACGCCTCGCTGTCGGTGGTGCCATTGCGGGACCGGTAGTGCGGTGCGGGGATCAATAGTTCCAACTCCCGGCGCAGGCTGCCGTAGTCGCCGATCCGGCCGTTATGCATGAACAGCATTTCACCGTAGCGGAACGGGTGGCAATTCTCCCGGCTGGTCGAGGTGCCGGTGGAGGCCCGCACATGGGCAAAGAACAGCCGTGATTGAATCTGTTCCGACAGGCTGCGCAAGTTCGCATCGTTCCACGCAGGCAACGTGTCCCGAAAGATGCCCGGCGTATCCTGCGATCCGTACCAGCCGAGACCGAAACCGTCGCCGTTGGTCGGCACAACACTGCGGCTGGCGGACAAGCTTTGGCGGATCAGAGAATTTTCCGGCTTAAATAAAAGCTCCTCCAGCAGGAGGGGCGGTCCGGAATAGGCGAGCCATCGGCACATGTTAACTGCTTTCGTAATGGGGCACGTCGATCAACCGGCGCGACGCATGTTCAGGCGTATATAAATGGAAGCTATTCATCAGTCTGCCATAGAGGTGCAGGCTGACGACCGGTTCCCGGTCCTCGGGCACGCCGGTGACATGAATATGATCCGGGTTTGGCACGAAGGTGCTGACCGAACCGGGACTCAGAAATACGATCCCGCCCGGCGTCAAGGGATAATAGTCCGCGTCATCCCACCCGGTGGCCGGCAGAAACGCCCGCTCCTCCAACACGCCGTCCAGCACACCAACCACGCCCCAAGTGCCGTGATCATGGATCGGCGTCCACTGGCCCGGCAGCCACACCAGCGCAAAGAGGGACACTCCGTCGGCCTCGCCCACATGAATGGCGTTTCGCGCGTATTGTTCGGGGTCTTCGCGCAAATGATCCGGATCCAGCAACGACCGACCGGCACGCACCAGCTCCAGCATCAGCGGCGCAATGGCCGCCACGTTCGCGCCGGCATCCTGGCCACCACCGGCCAGCTTATCGCATGCTGCTATGAACTCTGTAAGCCGTTGATCCATTGTCCACACACCAAATCAGTATAACAAATCGCGGTTAAAGCAATTCACCAGGCTTGTAAATGGGGATGAAAAACTTGTTCACCGGGACCGGACGTATGAAACTCTGGAAAAGGGATGCTAGGCTGAGGGGAAGAGGAGGGGCAGCGCCATGGAACTCAAGGAACGAACGGCCGTCGAGGTGATGCACGGGCTGGCGGCGGGTGATTTTTCCGCTGCGGAGCTGGCGCAAGCGCTGATCAAACAAGCCGAAGACCAGGCAAATCTGAACACTCTAATCAATTTCGACGGCGACAGATTCCTGGCCGCCGCCCGGCAGTCCGATGACGACCGCGCCGCCGGCAAAACCAAAGGGGCCCTGCACGGCCTGCCCATCGTGGTGAAAGATAATATTGATGTGGCCGGCTGGGTCACCACGGCGGCCACCCCCGCCCTTGCGGATCACTTAGCCGACAAGCAGGGCCCGGTGATGGATGCACTCCTCGACGCCGGGGCAATTGTTATGGCCAAAGCCAACATGCACGAGCTGGCATTTACACCGGGCATTGTCCCGCCCACGGACGGCAGCCCGATCCAATTCGGCGCCTATGGCAATGCGCTGAACCCGTATGACACGACACGCTCTCCTGCGGGCAGTTCATCCGGCACCGGCGCGGCGCTCGCCGCCCGGATTGCGCCGGCGGGTCTGGGCTCCGATACCGGCGGCAGCGTGCGCAACCCGTCGGCCTGGTGCGGCATTACCGGACTGCGTCCCACCCTCAAACGCTATGCCCAGGATTTGGTGGCGCCGATCTCCTGGACCCGGGATACGATCGGCCCCATGGCGCGGTCGGTGAACGACCTTGTTTTGCTGGATCAGGTCATCACCGGCGCGGCGGCGGAGGCCCCACTCTCCCTCTCTGGTATCCGGCTAGGTGTCGATCGGGACTATTACTGCACCAGCGCCGATCCTGAGATCGCCGTCATGTTCGAAGAAGAAACCGCCCGTCTGGAAGATGCGGGAGCGGAAATCATCGACGTTGCCATTGAAGGCCTGGAAGAGATGATCAGCGCTTTCGGGCAAGCCATCTCCATGTACGAGATTGTCCGCGCCCTGCCCGACTATCTTAAAGCCAGCGGCGCAAAAATCGGGGTGGAACAATTGTTGGACGGCATCGCCGCCAGCGGCCTCAAGGACACGCTGAGAAAACTCCTTAAACCCGAAACCATCACGGAAGACGCGTATCAGGAGTCATTAACGCTGCGTAAGACTCTGCAAGCCCGCCACGCTACTTGTTTCACAGGAAATAAGTTAGATGCGCTGATCCTGCCGGCGACTCTGATTCCGCCGTTTCCCCTTGCCGATCCGGGGACGTATATGTATCGCGGCAAGGAGATGCCGGGTCTTCACGGGTGTCACCATAACGTGCAGCCGCCAACGCTGTGCGGCACGCCGGGGCTTACCATGGCGACAAAGCTCAGTTCGAATGGTCTGCCCCTAGCTATCGGGCTGGATGGCCCCGCCGGAGGAGATCGGCGCTTGCTTGCCATCGGCGCGGCGTACGAGGCGATCCGCCCAACCCTGCCGGGGCCGTTCTAGAAAGGCGCGCGCTATTCACGGGATTTTGACCGGAAACCGGAATAAACCGGCTGGTCCGTGCGTTTTATATGGACTACACACCGTTGATCCGTTGAATGACAATATTAGGGACTTTGTTAATCATGAAACTTTCCCGTCTATTCGCTGTTCTGGCGGCAGGCGCCTTCCTGGTTCTTTCCGGGCTGGCGGCACAAGCTAACCAGAACGTCAAACTCGACCCGGCGGTCCAAAAACTCTTCATGGACGCCAAGGGCATCCAAGATCGCGCCGTTGACCGGCAGACCTTTAACGGCAGGCCCGTCCTGGTCACTTTCTTCGCCAGTTGGTGACTAAGCTGTAAGGCAGAGTTCGGGCAACTCTCAAAATTTCTGAAGGACGGCGGCACCGATAAGGTCAGCATCATCGCGATCAGCTGGACCGAAGGCCGCTACAGCAACCCTTCCGCCGCGAGACTACGCAGCTTCGTGCGGGAATTCCATCCGGCGATCCGCGTGGTTCACGAAACCCCGGAACTAGTGAAGGCGTTTGCGCCGCTGGTCTATGTGCCGGCGAACTTCGTCTTCGATAAAACCGGCAAGCGGATTTTCGGCGACGGTAAACGCAATCCGATAAACGCCGAAGATCTGATGAGAATTATCGGCACAGGTTCATAAACTCGGCTGACGTTTAACGTAAAGCGGCCCGCGGATTTTCCGGCGGGCCGTTTTCTTATCCAGCCTAGATCACCTTAATCCGGCTGGATGAAGTTGAATTCCCGCATGCGCTGAACGAACATGTTCATCAACCGGTGTACGATCGGATCGAACTTCTGCAAGCGGTCGAACCGGGTCTTGATATCATCAGACGGTATGACCGAGACACTTGTCTCGCTGGCTGCCCGGGCAGACGCCATACGCGGCTCGGAATCAATAAGAGCCATTTCACCGATAATGGCGCCCTTGCCGACCTGCGCAATTACCAATTCCTGATCACCTGAAATCTTAACAATATCGACCGTTCCGTCGATGATCAGATAGGCCTCATCACCTTCATCACCTTCGCGGAAAATGTATTCGCCCGTGCCGAATTCTCGCCGGTTCAGATTCCCGTTTGTTTTGGTGTTCGCCGCTGGATCGGGTGTCGGAACTTGCATGGCTTCCGCACCCTGAGTATGAGCAATTAGGAGATCATATATTTTCTTGGCGAACCGGACCCGCCAATCTTCCGGGATATCGGCTTTCAACAGCCGGTCACGCAAATGGCCCGCCGCGGTAATCAATTCTTTCTCGTTCGCGGACCGGTCGATCAACTGGCGCACCGTCTTGACCGATGCGAGGACCTTGGCGAGGCAACCAACTATATGTTCTTTGTTCTGCTCGCCGAACTCGGTGCCGATCAGATCCAACAGATAACCGAGCCGCGCTGCGATTGTCGGCAAGAAACCGAGCATATCGTCGATGGCTTTGGTGGAGCTCTCATCGGCGAATTCGTCCTTAAGGACGCTCTTGGCGCGCAATGTCGCCGCCATACATAGATAGCCCGAGTTGCTGAACAGCTGCTTGCCCAAAAGATCGCTCATCAGGTCCTTGAAGGCGCCCTGCTCTTCCGTCCGGTCGCCTTTGGTCAGCGGATTTACCCCGGCCAAAGACCGGGCGACCCGATCCAATAGCACCGTTTGGGATGCAATCAATTTGTGCTTACCCATGGCCGCGCTGAACCGCTCCAGAGCCGTATTCGAGCCCGCATTAATTTCGAAGGCGCCGGTGCTTAACTGCACCATCGTGTTCAGCGCCGCCGCCAAATTTCGCTGATAGCCCAGGAGTTCCCGCACAGCCTCCGACCCATCCAGAATTTCCGCCATTGCATCGTCAAGGTACCGCAGTGTCTCCGGGGTGACCGGCTTTTCCACCAAATCCAGCAGCAGCTCGAGCTTGCCTTCCCAATCACTGTGCTGAGCCATGTACTGGCTGACGGCGGACAACATTATGTAATCCCGGTTGTCGTCGGACACCGCCGCCGCCATCTGTTCCGCCACGCCCGCAATGCCCTTGGATTTAAGTACCGGCAGGAGTTTCGCCGCTTCCGGGCTCAGGTCAGTCCGCGCAACGATCTTAGCGATCATCTGCTCCAGGAATTTAAGCCGGACCATAGCCGTCTGATCCGTCCCTTTCACCTGGACGGTGGCGATGGCTTGTTTGGCTTTCATGACAAGCTGATCATTACGCATCAGCGTGGAGAGATGAACCTTATCGGTCAGCAACTCCAACGGGGTCAGAACCTGTTGGTCCAGGTACTGGCGCAGCACCCGGCCGATGGCCAAACGCGAATCCAGCTTATAAAAATCGTCCAAAGTACGGCAGAGATAGGCTTCCTCGACGGGGACAATAGAAAGCGCCTTTGCGGCCCGCTTGCCCTCTTCCTGCCAAACCAGAATTTCCTGGGATTGCCCCCGGTCCTCGGTGACCTTGGCGCCGTCAAACTGCCCGGTCGAAAGAAGCTTCTGCGCCTGCTGAATTGCCGCGCCCTTGGCCGGCGCATCCGTGTAAACGGTCCACCGGTCGCCATCGCGAACTTCGACGTTATACTTCACACCTGATGTCAGCATTCCGCTCCACCTGGCACGCACCACAGGCGATCACGCACGACCGTCCACCGGTACAATACCTGAGTTGTATTTGGTGATTTCCCTCAGTTTTAACAGCAAATTTTAAGAATTTTATTAAGAGGGATTATAGATTGGTCCGGTAAAAAGTTAAGCCGTATTCTTGCAAATACGGCTTAACTTGGGGTCTCTGACAGACCAAAGAGGCAGGGGCTTTAACCTTGATCAGACCGGGTCACAAACCGGACAACTTTATCACCCTTGATATTGCACGAACCGCGATAGCCCGACATCTTTCCCTTGGCGTCCTTGGCGTTAAATGAAATCACCACGCTGACGCTGCTGCCCGCCTTCGACCAACTGTTCTTTGTTACATCCAAAGACTTGGCGCCGAAGTTCGAGGCGATACGCTCTTCACACAATTCGGCGTAATCCTCGTTCATGCAGCCGCTTAAAACCGCCGTGAGCGGCAAGATGAAAAATATTGATTTGATCAGGGGTTTCATAAGATTACTCCAGATTCTCTTTATCACTATCGGCTTCTCGGAAACCCAAAAGCACGGCTCGTTCGAACCATTCCCTCAAACGGTTAATCTTGGGACCGGCTTTGTTACCAGTCATTTTCGAGAGGGAAGACATAGCGTATACCCTAATCGTTTCTATATACCTTAAGGAAACCTCCCATTTGGAGTCTCTTTCATTGTGGATTTCCTCAATTCGGCAAAACGACTGGGTCATTGCGCACCTAGTTGCCGGTGATAAAAATTTGCGACGCAATATCAAATAGTTATGCGTTCAATTTTTTTGGCTTGGACAACCGGACTGGACTTGCGACAGTAGCGGCAGCGGAAAAACCAACACAGAATGCCAGGGGGACACATGTCGAGTTTTGAGCGAATCGGTTGGATCGGCCTCGGAAAAATGGGCGATCCCATGGCCTTTAATTTGATCAAGGCCGGGAACAAGGTAACCGTCTATAACCGAAGCACAGATAAGGCCAAACCGCATACCGCAGCCGGCGGCGCCTTGGGCGCCTCGCCCGCCGAAGTCGCACAGAATTCGGACATTGTGTTTACCATGATCTCCGACGACAACGCCCTGGAGCAAGTCGCGCTGGGCGATGACGGGGTGATCGCAAATCTGGCGGAGGGCTCAACCTACGTTGATATGAGCACCGTCTCGCCCGTCGCCTCCGAGAAAGTCGCCGAGGCGGCGGCGGCCAAGAACATCGCCTACTTACGCTCACCGGTGAACGGCACCGTCATGCAGGCGGAAGCGGCGACCCTGGTGATCATGATCTCCGGGCCGAAGGAAGCCTATGAGGCGGTCCTGCCCCTCTACCAGCTTATGGGCGACAAAATTTTCTATATCGGCGAGACCGAACAAGCCCGTTATCTGAAGCTTTGCATCAACACCATGATCGGCATCTCGTCGTCCATGATGGGGGAAGCACTGACCTTCGGTGAAGCCGGCGGTCTCGATTGGGACACCATGATCGACATCATCGCCGCCAGCGCGGTCGGCTCGCCGGTCGTCAACTATAAGGTCGATATGCTGAAGAAACGGGATTTTACGGCCGCGTTCACCGCTGTCCAAATGGCCAAGGATTTCGATCTAGCGTTAGGCACTGCGGACAAATACAACGTGCCCATGCCCATTACTTCCATGGTGCGCGGCCATTGGGACGATATGATGAATGCGGGCCGGGGCGAGGACGATTTCTTTGCCTATGTCGAGGTTTTGGAGGAAAAGGCCGGAATCAAGAAATAGCCGGTATCAAGAAATAGTTATCCGTGTGATGTAGATCATAGTGACCTGCAGCGTCCCCTGCATATTATCGCCATGATTGGTGAGTGTAATCCGGCTACAACCGAATTCCTGCCCAAGAATATCAGTTCAACAACGTTCTGTGAGGTTCATGAAATGACTCGTGTGAAATTTTTGAAATCCCTGGCCTGCCTGCTGGTCGCCGCCGCCTTTACGTTCGGCGCCGTGGCCGTGTCCGAACCGGCTTACGCACAAGGCAAGCCGGGCTTCGCCGGTAAGAAGGAAGAAAAGGGCAGCCGCAAGGCGTCCGCCCGGGAACATGCTGACAGCATGGGCAAGAAGACCCGAAAGAATAAAGACAAAGCCGAAGCCGAAGAGGAAGACGGCAAAAAAGAGAAGAAAGCCAAACGGCCAAAACGGTCCAAAAAGGAAAAGCGGGCCAAGCGCGCCAAGAAGGACAAAAGAGCTAGTCCCTCCCCCCTTCCGACATTTACGGCGGCCCGTCCGGCGCGTATGGTGCGAGACATCCACCACCTCCCCGGCGGGCCGTTCGTATGTCCAAACAAATCATCTATTTCGGCGATCCCATGTGTTCCTGGTGCTGGGGCTTCGCCCCGACCATAGAGCGCATCAACACGGATTACCGCGAACGCGCGCCGCTAAGCATCGTCCTCGGCGGTTTACACGCCTATGACAGTGATCCCATGAGCGATGACTACAAGGCGACCATTAAACACCATTGGGAAGACGTGAACCGGGCCACCGGCGCGGAGTTCGACTACCGTTTTTTCGACCGGGAGGGTTTCGTGCTCGACACCGAGCCCGCCTGTCGCGCCGCCGCCACAGTCCGGCGCATGGATAAGACCAAGATGCTGGGCTTTTACGAATCCGTCAGCCGCAGTTTCTATTCCGAGAACAAAGACACGACGAGCCTGGACACATTCCAAGCCCTGGCCGATGAAGCCAGCCTGGACGTGGACGAATTTTCCCGGCTGTTTGAGTCTGACGAATTGAAACAAGAGACGCTCAACGATTTTCGCATGTCGCAGTCATTGGGAGTCACCGGCTTTCCGA
The DNA here is from genome assembly GCA_964611435.1 of uncultured Rhodospirillaceae bacterium. Taxonomy (GTDB): domain Bacteria; phylum Pseudomonadota; class Alphaproteobacteria; order Rhodospirillales; family UBA2165; genus JAYPHU01. The sequence goes on from CAZSXT010000004.1 coordinate 18,518, forward strand.
CCCTGGTGGTGATGGAAGGCGATGGTGAGGATCAGAAACTGGCCTTGCTTACAGCGGGCTATCAGCCATATGAAAACCTAAAGCCGGTGATTGACCACTGGCTGGAACAGGGATTGGAAGAGACGACGCAATGAACGAACTTTCGAAGAAACGGGTGATCAGCCATTGGGTGCCCGGTGTGCCCACCACCGACGGGGCGGGCGTCAAATTGACCCGGATGATTGGCACCCAGCAGTTGGACATGGTGGACCCGTTCCTGATGCTGGACCGGATGGATTCAGACGATCCGGACTCTTACATCGCGGGCTTTCCCAACCATCCGCATCGCGGGTTCGAGACGGTCACGATCATGCTGGACGGGCTGATGCGTCACAACGACTCGGTCGGCAACGAAGGCGTACTGGGTCCCGGCGACGTCCAGTGGATGACCGCCGGCAAGGGCATCATCCATTCGGAAATACCGGAGATGGTAGAAGGCCGGCTGCGCGGCTTCCAGCTTTGGGTCAATCTGCCGTCCCATCAAAAAATGATCGAGCCCCGATACCAGGACATCCCGGCCAATGATATTCCCAAGGTCGATCTGTCCTCCGGCTCCGCCCGCGTCATCGCCGGTTCGTACGAAGGCGCAACCGGCCCCGCCGTGCCCAAGATCGACGCCCGGCTGCTGGATGTTACATTAGACGCCGGCGCGGCGTGGACGATTAATCCAACGCCGAGCTCGCAGATTTTCATTTGCGTCTATGAGGGCGCGGTGACCGGTCGCGATAGCCTGGGCCGGGAGCAGGAGGTCAACGCCCCGGCGGTGGTGCTGTTCCATGGCCAGGGCGCCATCGAGATCGCCGCCGGCGAAAACGGTGCGAGCATTTTGTACGCAGAGGGAGAGCCGCTGAACGAACCGATCTCGCGGATGGGGCCGTTCGTCATGAACACGTACGAGGAAATCAAACAGGCGGTGGACGATTACAATTCGGGCCGCCTTACCGACTAAACAAAGCAACAGGGAGACACCAACATGCTGGTCTTTGATCTGAGGGAAGAACAGGAGTTCCGCCCGGAACGCCATCTGGAGAAAGTCCTGGGCAAGGTGGAAGACGGGGACGTCACCGTCGCCTGCTGGGAGCCCGGCCACACCAGCCCCAACCATTGCCATCCTTACGCGACCGAAATCTATTACTGCGTCGAAGGCGGCGGGGTGATGAACGTCAACGGCGAACAGGTCCAGATCACGCCCGGCAGCTTCATCGTGCACCCGCCGGGGGAATTGCATGAATATGTGAATGGCGACAAACGCTCGATCCTGTTCCGGGTGCGCTACGGCGACAGTATGGAATCCCGCACCAAAGACTGGCCGACCCAGCCGAGCTGGGAGCCGAATGACGACGACAAGGCGTACTTTGCCGATTAGGGCGGGGCGCCAAATCCATGCCCCCCTCCTCGCCCTTTAATATCTACGGCGATCCGGCGTCCGGGAACTGTCAGAAGGTCCGGCTGGTGGCCGAGCACCTGAAGCTGGACTACACCTGGATCGACATCGACATCATGGCGGGCGAAAGCAGGACGGACGCGTACCTCGCCAAATTTCCACAAGGCCAGGTGCCGGCTATCGAATTGGCGGACGACCGCACCCTCGCTCAATCCAACGCGATCATCCGGTTTTTAGCTGAGGGCTCGACCCTACTCCCCGATGATCCGTTTCTGCAGGCCAAGGTGGATGAGTGGCTGTTCTGGGAAAAGTACAGCCACGAACCCTATATCGCGGTCTGCCGGTTTCATATGGTGTATCTGGGGAAACCCAAGGAGACGCGGGAGGCTTGGCGGGTCGAGCGCGGTGAAAAAGCCCTGGATCACATGAACGCGCATCTGGCCGGTCAAGACTGGCTAGCCGGTGCAGCCGCCACCATCGCCGACGTCTCGCTGTTTGCGTATACCGGCGTGGCCCACGAAGGCGGCTTCGATCTTTCTACCCGGCCAAATGTGGAATCTTGGATCATCCGCTGCCGGGAGGTTTTTGCGTCGGCTTAATTAGCAGTCCAACCGCCCCAACTGCTCACTACCCGCGTCATGCCCCACGCGCCCTCCATTCGCGTCGCCCCCGAGTTGGGCTCAATGACGATTGAGGCCAAGTCTCGGGGTCCATAGGCATAGGTAGCATGGTTCCCCGACAACCGCTTCGCATACCCGGATCAAGTCCGGGCACAAGGCTCGGGGATGTCGCATTCTTGTGACAAAGGAAGGTGGCTCCAAAAGGTGCCTGGCACGGGTCACGGTTTCGCCAGCCCGTGCATGACTGGTCAAAGGAGAAATCTCTCTCCGCTCTACCTCCACCTCATTCGCCACCCCTAAAACTCTATAAATCTTCACTCAAACGTTCTATTGAAACCCCCGCGCGCCTCCCCACATCATAAGGTAAGACCCTAAAAGACACTCAGGATAAGACCGTGTATAGATAGTGATATGAACGTCAACGCGGAAACCAGCAGCGCCGTGAAGCGGCCTCGCAAGTGGCATTTAATCTATTATTTTCTGGCCGCCTTTGATTTGCTGACCATCAGCGGCAGTCTGTATTTGAACCATCAATTGATGGGCATTTATGAATCGTCCGTCGCCAGCAACCAGGTCTGGGCGGATATTCAAAGCCAGTTCATTAATCTGGGATCCTCGGCCTCCAGCGTCAACGCGCCCGGCAACGAGGTTTTTGACAACTTGGACGTGGTCGGGGAGCGGGCCCGGCGGGATGAGCGGCTGAAGGACTTCTCTAAACAGGTCGAAGCCCTGAAGGGCGAAATCACCGCCAAACTGCCCCCTGCCGAAGCGCGGCAACTGCAGGGCAGGCTTAAACAAATTTACGCCTCCATGGATGAAATGGTGGCCGAAGCTGATGCGATCTTCCAGTTCTTTACGGACAACAATCGGGATGCCGCCGGCCAGCGCATGGCCACGATGGATCGAAAGTACGGCGTCGTCACGGAGAATGTCGCCGCCGCGACGCGTTATGTGCACGACCGTCAGGATGAACAGTTCAAGGCGCAGTTGGTGCGGGCCGAAAACCTTCGCCGGTTCGAATTTCTGATCGGCGGGCTGATCGTTTTGATCGTGCTGTTGGTTACCCTTTACGGCCATCGCATCGCCAAGGAAATGCGCCGCCACGAGGAAGAGCGGGAACAGCACACGCGCGAGTTGGAGATCAAGGAGCAGGAACGCGCCGCCACGGAAGCCAAGTTTGTGAAAGTCGTCGACGACGCGCTGGACGCCATCCTCACCTTCAGCGACGACGGATTGATTCAGTCCGCCAACCGGGCGGCCGCCATGATGTTCGGCTATACGGCCGAACAATTGGAAGCGCGCCATATCTCTGTCCTCGTGCCGGACGCCAAGGATGCCGAACACGCCATGAGCGTGATGAAAGGCACCCAAGAAGGCGGTCGGGACGACGAAGGCTCCCGGCTTGAGGTCGAGGGCGTGCGCAGAAACCGGGAACGTTTCCCGCTCAGCCTCGGCGTTTCGGAACTCACCGACGAAGAACCGAAAACCTATGTGGCCATTCTGCGTGACCGGACGGAATCCAAAGAAATTGAAAGAATGAAGAGCGAATTTGTCTCTACCGTCAGTCATGAGCTTCGAACGCCGATCACGGCCATTCAGGGGTCGCTCAAGCTGATCAACGCCGGCGTCATCCCGGACGCAGACAAGCAAAAAGACATGCTCACCATCGCCGAGAGCAACACCGACCGGCTGCTCACTCTGGTCAACGACCTGCTCGACTTCGAAAAACTTCAGGCCGGCCGGATGGAATTCAACTTCACCAATATTGATCTGGTCAGCTTGGTCGAAGCGTCCATCGAAACCAACAAACCTTACGCCGAAAAATTCGGGGTAAAATTGAACTTCCAGGTCCGGGACAATACTGCACCACCGGTCATGGGCGACGAAACCCGCCTGGCGCAGGTGATCGCCAACTTGATCTCCAATGCGGCCAAGTTCTCCGCTGAAGGCGAAGAAGTCACCATCACTGTAGACCGCACCCAGGGTGGTGTCAGTGTTCGCGTGCAGGATAAGGGCCCCGGGATCCCCGAGGACTTCCGAGCGCGATTATTCGACCGGTTTACTCAGGTGGATGGCTCAAGCACCAAGAATTCTCCTGGAACGGGACTTGGTCTCGCCATCTGCAAGCACATCATCGATGGCCACAACGGCATCATCGATGTGGAGAGCGAGGTAGGAAACGGTTCCGTCTTTTACTTCGTCCTGCCCGATGATGTCCCGCCGCCCCAACCGCCCGCCAACGATACGAAGGCGGCGTAGACACGGACCGACCGCCGCTACGGTGTCAGCAGTAACTTACCGGATGTCCGCCGGGCTTCCATGTCGGCCTGGGCCTGGGCGGCCTCTTCCAGCGGGTAGGTCTGGCCAATCTTGATCTTGAGTTTGCCGGCCTGCCAAAGATCAAACATCTCGGAGGCCCGCCAGCTAATCTCTTCCTTATCCCGGACGAAGTCCTTGAGCGTGGTGCGGATCAGGCTCAGCGAGCCCATGCGCGCCAGGATGCCCAAATCCATCTCGGGAATCGGCCCGGAGGCCAAGCCGAAATAAACCACCGTGCCGCGTGTCCGCAGCGCTTTCAATGAGGCTTCCCAAGTGGTCTTGCCGATGGAATCGTAGACCACATGGACACCCTCGCCCCCGGTAAGCTCCCGCGCCGCCTCGGCAAAGTCTACCTGGTCATAGAGGATCGCTTCGTCGGCGCCGATGCTTTTGGCGAACGCGGCTTTTTCCTCATTGCCGACAGTGACAAAGACCGTCGCGCCCTGCGCCTTGGCGATCTGCACGGCAATCTGCCCGACGCCACCCGCGCCGGCATGGAACAGGATTGTCTCCCCGGCCCTCACCTCCGGTGAGGAACGAATGAGATAATGTGCGGTCAGTCCCTGCAGCATCAGCGCCGCCGCCGTGCCGTAATCCATATCGTCCGGAATTTTGACCAACCGGAAATCCGGGCACAAAGCGTACTCGGCATACGCCCCGATTTTCGGATACCAATAGGCGACCCGGTCCCCTTCGCTGAAGCCAGTAACCTCGGACCCCACAGCGGCGACCGTACCCGCGCCTTCCGCGCCGCAACCCATGGGCGGTTCGCCGCCCCGGACGCCGCGCCGCCAATAGATATCGGCGAAATTAATGCCGGCGACCTCGATCTTCACCAGGATTTCCTTAGACCCTGGTTCCGGTACGGGGGCGTCGATAAGCTTCAGGACCTCCGGTCCGCCGAATTCACTGATTTGAATTGCCTTCATGATGGCCTCGCCTGTGTTCCCTTGGGTAAGTTTAATGGAGGGATATCTTGAGATTATAGCCCAGGAACTCGGGCAGCCACAGAGCCAGCGCCGGGAACAGGATGATGATGATGATTCGCACGATGTCGGCATAGAAGAACGGCAGGATGCCCCGGAAGATGACGTTCAGCGGGACGGTTTTAGCCACCCCGTATAGGACGAACACATTCATCCCTATGGGCGGCGTGATCATCCCGACCTCGATCACCATGACCAGGATGACGCCCCACCAGATCGGGTGATAACCCAAATCCAGAATCAGCGGGAACACGAATGGTAGGGTGATTACCATGGCGGCGATGGTGTCGAAGACACTGCCCAGGATCAGATAGACGACCATTAATACGAAGATCACCATCAACGGATGCAGGTTGGCGTCGGCAATCAGAGTAACCAGGGCATCCGGCATCTTGGAAAGCGTGATGAAACTTGAAAACACGGACGCGCCGGCAATGATCAGATAGATCATCGCGGTGTTGGCGGCGGTATCTTTCAGGGCCTCCCAAAACGCCTCCATGGTCATCTTGCGGCGCGCCACAGCAAAGAAGAAGGCCAGTCCGGCGCCCAGAGACGCCGCCTCGTTCACCGTGAAGACGCCGCCGTAAATGCCGCCGATGACCGCCAGCAAGAGCACCAGCACACCCCAGCTGTCCTTCAACACGCCCAACCTCTCCGACCAGGGCATGCGGTCACCGGCGGGTCCGATCTCCGGGTTGCGGGCGACCAGGATGTTGATCGCGATGAAGTGCGCGCCGATGGCGATGATGCCGGGGATCAGCGCCGCGACGAACAGCGTGATCACAAACTGCTCGGTCAAAAAGGCGTAGATCACCATCACCACGCTGGGCGGGATCAGCATACCCAACGTCCCGCCGGCCGCGATGGAACCGGTCGCCAGCGTCGTCGAATAGCCTCGGTTCAGCATTTCAGGCAACGCTACCCGGCCCATGGTCGCCGCCGTCGCCAGTGACGAGCCGCAGACGGCGCCGAAGCCCGCGCAGCCGCCGATGGTCGCCAAAGCCAAGCCGCCACGACGATGGCCGACAAAGGCATAGGCCAGCCGATAAATATCCGACGACAGGCCGCTGATGCCGGCGAAACTGCCCATCAACAAAAACAGCGGGATCACCGCCAGATCAAGGCTGGAAATCACGCTGACCGGTTCCGTCGCCAGAAGCGACAAGGCCGGCTTCCAGCCGCCGAGGGCGCCGAAGCCAACCACGCCAGCGGTCGCCATGGCGACACCAATTGGCACATGGAGCGCGATCAGCACGAACATGCCGATCAGGCCCAGTGATGCGATAAGAATGGGATCCATGGCCGGGGGCTCTGCCTAGTGTCCCGGCGCCTTGGCGGCCAGGTCTTCACCGCCGGCCATGGCGATGTGATAGGTCTGGATCAGTACAGCAATCTGGATCGGTACACAGGTAATCATGAACACCGTGGCCGCCGTCCACCAGGGCGCGACCGGCAGGGCCAGGATCCAGGTGGTTTCCCCGCTCTCGAACATTTCCTCGGTGAACAAATAAAGCTGCCAGGACAAAAGCGTAAAAAACACCGTGGTAACCAGGGCGGCGAACACTTCGAGCCACGCATGGCCCCGGCGACCCAAGGCCTTTCCCAGGAACGTGATGGAAATGTGGTGCCGCTCCGCCAGGGCGAGCGGAAAGAAAGTAGAGATCACCACTGCGACCATCAACCGGCCCAAATCCGCGACGCCATCCATGGGACTGTTCAACAGCCAACGCATCAGCACATCAGCGATGGTGATGAGCGCCAGCGCCACCAGCCCGATGAGGCCGGCGATGGCGAACAAACGGGCGGCACGTGTGCCGCCCGTCAGTAACGATCCCATAGGATTAGACACGGATTAAGAGCCGGGGATTAGTGCCGGGAAAGCAGCTTTCGCTACTTGCCCGCCCGTGCGTTGGCCAGTTCTTCCTTCAAGGCCGCCAGCAGTTTCGGGCCTTTCGGGTGCTTCTTCAGCCAGTCCTGGGTCACTCCGTCCAGCGTGTCCGCCCAGGCCTTCTGCGCGGCGGCATCGGGGAAGACGAACTTGTGGTCGGGACGGGCCTGGGTCCGCTTCAGGCGATCCTCCTGGATGTCGAAGTGCACCTGGCCGAACTTTTTGGAGAGGCCCAGACCGGAATGTTTGTCGATGCTGGCTCGCGCCTTGGCCGACAGACCGTCATAGACTTTCTTGTTGAACAAGACCGTCAAAGGCACCGTACCCAAACGCGCCATGTAGTGGTGCTTGGCCACCTCGACGATACGGAATGCGTACATCACATTCCATTCGGCGGCAGAGCCGTCTAGCACGCCCTTGGAGATGTTTTCCGCCACGGCCGGGATCGGCATGCCGACCGGCACCGCGCCCAAGGCCTTCATCGACGCGCTTGCCACCGGACCACCGGCACGCAACTTCATGCCTTTGAGGTCAGCGATCTTGGTCACCGGTTTCGTGGTATTGATGAAGTACGGATGTGTGGTGGACAGCAGCGGCACGTAGAAATCGCCATACCCATCCAGCAGGCCCCGGTCATAGAGCTTGCGGAACGCGTAAGAGGATTCCTTCACATCATTGATGATGTTCGGCAGTTCCATCACCTGGTTGTCGGGGAACCGACCGGGCGTATAAGCCGGCACGATCCAAGCCATATCGGCCACACCGTCCAAGACCATCTTGAGCTGCAGGCGAGGGTTCCGGCCCAGCGCACCGCTCGGGAATTTGTCGATTTTGACATGGCCTTCGGCGCTGATGGCGTCGGCCCACGGGCCAACCACTTTGGAGAAAGTCGGGTCCTTCGGCGGCGCGAAGAAGGATAGTTTCAAGGTCTTTTCGGCGGCGTCCGCCGTGGTGCCCATCAGGGCCAGAGCCGCCGCAGCGACAAATGTCTTCTTAAACATGAATGCGCTCCTATTAAAAAACACGCTTACTAAAAGGTTTGTTACGTTCAGTTTCCGCAAATTTAGCGGTACTACAAGGAGAAACCGCCGAACAGTCAAAGTGTCTCCGGCGGCGCAACCTTTGCCGTTTCCGCCGCGGCCATAAGCGCCTCCCACACGCCCTGGGGCAGCGGGATGCCGTCCTTCAACCGGCGTTCCCGCTCCAGATCGCCCCGCTCACCCGGCAGCAGCAGTTTATCGACTTCGCCGTTGGTGGGCTGCGCACCGATGACCGCGGCCAAGGTGTCCACCTGCGCCCGATAATCCGCCGCCGCCCCGAACGCCGCCGGGTCGAGGGCGATGGCTGTGGCATTCATCTTGATTTCCTTGTCGCCGTTCAGCGCATCCACGAGCACCGGATTGCCGCCCATGAGGCTGACCAGACATTCGATCATCAGCGAAAGGCCCGATCCTTTGGGCCCCGCCATGGGCGCGACAGTCACCGCCTTGTCAGGGTCTGTGGTCGGTACGCCATTCGCGTCCACCGCCCAGCCTTCCTCCAACGGCGTCTTGCTGCGCCGGGCCGCCATGATCTTACCCAGAGGCACCGTTGCCGTGGACATATCAAAGACGATGGGTCCGCGATCCTGGGCCGGCACGGCGATGGCGATCGGGTTGGTGGAAACCACCGGGCCCTTGCTGCCGTAGTAACTCATAAACGGGCGAGAGGCCGCCATGACGATGGCGGCAAAGCCGGCCTCCGCGATGTGCAGGGCGAACTGGCCGATGGCGCCTGAATGGGACGTGTTTTGCGCAATGGACCAGCCAATCTTGGTCTCCTGCGCCCGTTCGATAGCCAGATCCGCGGCCTTTAGCATGCCGACGGGACCAGGGGCCTTGTCCACATTGACCAGAGCAAAGGGACCTTCGTTTAAGAGGACCTTCATCTCGGGGGTGGGGTTCACCCCGCCGATCTCGACCAGTTCCATATAACGCGGCACACGCAGAACCCCGTGGGTATCCACGCCCCGAAGATTGGCCCAGATCAGGCTTTCCGACCACATCAGCGCGTGTTCCGGCGACAGGCCGGCGGTCTCGAAGATCGCCGCCGCGCACCGGGTCAGGTCGTCGGCGCGAACCCGGACAGGCGTTGGTCCGTCGGCCACGCTCAGCTCTTATCCGCCGGGAAGTTTTTCTCCATCCAGCCCTTGAGGATGCCGCGGGTTCGCTCATCATCCCCCGACAGCGGGAAGTGATCGGTGCCGGAAATCAGCACCAGGTCTTTGGGATGGCCCGCCAGTTCCCACATGCGGATGGATTGCTCTGTCGGCGTCACCGTATCCCGGGCTGCGTGCAGGAACAGGATCGGCCGGGGCGCGATATAGTGGATCACTTCTTCGGCCTTGAAATCAAACATGCTCTGCGCCGTGTCGGCGGACACTTCCATCAGCGCCTGGGGCGAAAGATTTTTGCGCAGATGTTCGGCCATCGGCACCACGTCGAAGCGCGGCACCATCGGCGCTTTGCCGGTGCGCTCTTTCTCCGCCCGGCCGTTCTCCAGAAGCGCCAGGAACTTGTCCCAGTTTTCGCCCAGATGCTGACCCTGGAACTTGCGCTCCCCATGGCCCCAACCGCAGGATGAGATAATCGCCGCAAAGCGCTGATCGATAGAGGCCGTATAGCAGGCCACCGCCGCACCGAAGCTGTGACCGATCACCGCCACCCTGTCGGGATCGATCTCCGGGCGTTCCAGCAGCCAATTGAGCGCGTTTTTGGTATCCGCCACCTGATCGAAGCACAGGACATAGCCCCGTTCCCCACCGCTTTTCCCGCACCCTCGGAAATCAAACCGCAAGGACGCATAGCCCCAATCGGTGAACATCCGGGCCATGATCTCTGAATGGCTTTGATCCTTCGAGCCGATAAAACCGTGAAGGATGATGATCGCGGGCAGCTTCTCCCCGTCCTTGTAGTCATCGGGGATGTGCAGATCGCCCGCCAGCTCAATGCCGTCGGACATAATGGTGACTTCTTGTTCCATACCTGTAGTTCCTGGTGAAGAGAGTTAGTTGAATAGTTAATCGCTGGCCGCGTCGCGAAACGCCTGCGGCGCCTGCGGCCCCCATTGAGAGCGCAAGCCCCGGCTGCGCGGGACAAACTGATAAACGTGCTGATCGTTGACCAAGTCTGAATCCGTCCAGTGCTCGTGCATCCGGCCCCACGGGTCGAACCAATAGTCGAAAATCTGACTGCCCAACAGATGCCGGCCAATACCCCAGCAATGGTCGTAGTCTTTTTCGGTCAGATAATCATGCCCGGCCCACAGATCATCCAAGTCCTGAACCTCGAAGGACACATGGTTAAGGCCGTTCTTGGTGTGTTTGCCGAACATCATGGTATGATGATCCGTGTAGTCCGAACCCCGGTCCGCATGGATAAAACAAGCGAGGATGTCTTCCTCGTCGTCTTCCGCATGCACCATCTCTGTCGGCTTGAAGCCCAAATGCCGGTGCGCCCAGTCGACCGACGGCCGCACATCGGGCGTGCTGAACACCGCATGGCCGATCCGCTTAACCAAAGACGGCTGCACGTCCGTGCGCATATATTCGCCCTGACGCACTCGCTCCGGTCCGGTGTTCATCCGCTGGCGTTCCACCGGCAGGGCGGAAACCTGATCCAGCCCATGCACCACTTCGATCTGATAACCGTTTGGACTTGGCAGGCGGACCCGTTTACCGCCACCGGGCTCGTTGATGTCCTCCACGTAGGACGCCCCGTCGGCTTTGTCCGAGAGCCGGTTTAGATCGGCCTCGCTGTCCGCATGAAAGGCGACGCCCAGAACCTTGGGCGGGCCCAATTCCGTAACGTGGATATGATGCGCCGCATCGGTGCCCCGCATATACAGCGCGGTCCCCGTCCGCTCGGCTTTCTGCAGGCCGAAGTCCGTCAGAAAAATCTCCGCCTGATCCAAGTCCGGCGATTGCAGCCGGATCCAGGCGATGTCGCGTGCTTTGATGATGGGTTCAGTCATGTGGCCTACATATCCGTCCGGCGGGTTTATAACGCGGAGGTAAGTAGTCTATGCCTCGAATTTTGAAGATTTTGTCCCGCCCCCGCAAGCGTTCACTCGCCCTACCGCTTCTCCTTCTCCGCGATCGGCGCGCCGTTTTCCTTCCAGGCGCCGAAGCCGCCTTCGAAGTGGGCGGCATTGGGGAAGCCCATGTCCTTGAGCGTTTTGCACGACAAAGCCGAACGCCAGGCGGACGCGCAATAGAGGAGATATGTCTTGGACTCATCGCCCAGCCATTCCTTGTAATAGGGGCTGTCCGGATCGAACCAGAATTCGATCATCCCCCGCGGCACGTGGCTGGCGCCGGGCACCATGCCTTCCCGTTCCAATTCTCGGATGTCGCGGATATCGATGAAGACCAGACTGTCGTCCCCGTCGGCGTGACGCTGGATCGCTTCATCGATAGGGATAGTGGTGATTTCGGCGTTCGCCTCGGCGACCAGTTGTTTGACGCCCTTGTCGATTGTGATGGCCATGGGTGATCTTCCTTCCGCTTAACCGTTGATGGTTTTTTGCCGCAGTTCCTTCGCCGCAATGCGTACGGCTTCGTTCTCCGCGCGCATCTCCGCCAGCTCTGCCGCTGAATACTTATCCACGTTGTTATAGTCCCGCTTCCAACGCGGATCATCCGCCCAGGTGATCGGCGACTGCGCGGTGGTGCGCGGGCCGGTGGCCGTTTCCAAAAGTTTGAACCCCTGTTCCAACGTCTCCGCCTGGGAGGCCGGGTCATGGGGCCGGCCGGCGGGATTGCCGAGCGGGAAATCGCTGAACAGGAAGCGCGGCACGCCGCAGTGTTCGACGATGTCTTTGGCGCAGCCCAGGATCACGGTTGCGATGCCGTTCGCCTCCAAATGCCGGGCGGTCAGGCTGAGGGTCTGGTGACACACCGGGCAGTTCGGAAACAAGACCGCCGCGTCCGCGCCGTCATCATGGCAGCGTTTCAGAACCTCCGGCGCATCCACGTCTGCCGTGTGACGCTGGCTGCGGTTGGTGGGCGCGCCGTGAAACCGGGGCGCCAGTTTGCCGATCCGGCCCGCCGCCGCCGCATCCCGCAACGCCTGCAACGGAAACCAAACGCGGCTGTCCTCCATGCTCGTATGATCCCGGTCGATGGCGACGTGGGAGATGCGGAGATCATGGTCTTGCGCCGTGTCGCCGGAATAGACCTCGTAGAATTTGGCGGCGGCGTTATAGGGCGCGTTTGGCCCCTGCTCCCCCGCGTCGGCCCGGTAGGGCGCGGCGGTGGTGATCAGCGCCACGGTGCAGTCCGCCAGCGGTTTGGTCAGCGGCTGAAACGGCACGTCGTCAAACTGCGCCCAGACATAGGGATTGCCGTAGCCCAGCGCCAGGTACCAAACCCGGGTCCGCTGCATGTAGGGGATCGGCTGGCTCAGATCGATGATGTCGGCGCGTTCAGTCATTTCACATTGGTTATCGACAATCGGGCGGGGAAAGTCGATCCTATCGTGAACAACGCCAGCGGGGGCGGCCATGATCATCGACATCCATTCGCACATTGTTGACCGGGGATATCTGCAGTCCCTCACCGATCTCTGGGGGCTGGAAGCCAGTTCCCCGTCCCCCGGCCACACGCTGTTGCGCAAGGATGGCCATACGGTCGCCTGGTACCGGGATGAGATGTTCGACCCCGATCACCGGCTCCGCGAGATGGACCGGAAGGGCATCGACCGGCGGGTGATCTCACTATCAACGCCGGAGGTTTATCCCTGGCCGAAGGACGAGCAGATCGCGCTGTCCCGCAAGATCAACGACACCATCGCAGGTATGTGCAAGGCGCATCCGGACCGGTTCACCGGGCTGGCCAGCCTGCCGCTCGTGGATGTGGATGCCTCCCTGAAAGAACTCGACCGCTGCTTGGGCGAGCTGAATATGGCGGGGGTGATGATCGGCTCCAACGTCGAAGGCATCCCGATGAACGATCCGGGGTTCGAGGCGATCTGGGAGCGGCTGAACCGGGACCGCATCCCGGTGTTCGAGCATCCCATGTTCCCCAAGAACACCGACGGGATGGAGGAATTCGAACTCCCGCTCCGGGTCGGGTTTGTGTTTGATACGACCCTGGCGGTCACCCGGATGATCTACGGCGGCGTGTTCGAGCGTTATCCCGACTTCCCCTACATCATGGCGCACACCGGCGGCACGCTGCTGATGGTGATTCAGCGGCTGGATAACGGCTATAGGATTTTCCCCGACTGCCGGGAGCATATCACCAAGCCGCCGAGCCACTTTGCCAAGAAGCTCTATTACGATTCCGCGTCGTTCTTCGCGCCGGCGCTGAAGATGGCCTATGATTATCTGGGCCCGGATCAAATCCTCTGGGGGACGGATGATCCGTATATCGATTCTGATACGGCGCATGTGCGGGAGTTGAACCTACCCGGCGACGATGAAGCAAAAGTTCTGGGCGGCAACGCAGCGCGGCTTCTGGGACTGGCGGATTAGTCTTTATCGCCCTCCAGCTGCGGCTCAATGCTTGGGCGCATTCGATGGGCCCAGTACCAGACACCCAGTAGGATCAGGCCGCCGAGGGCCAACCCAAATATTCCGTTTACTAGTTTGTCCAAGAACCCCGTTATGTAATCCTCCAGAGCGCTCACGAGACTTGTAATCACAATAAAAAGGCCCATGAACCTTGCCCGCATTTGCACATCTGATGCGGACATCAGCAGGATATAAGAGGCAAGACTCAGCAAGCTAACCCCCAAAGCTGTCCCAGGAATAATGAAGACCAGCGACAACCAAAGTACACTGCTCCCAAACTGAGCACCAACTAAGGAAATCAGAGCAATTCCGATAGCGGCCACAAACAACGACCAAATCAAAATTCGGGTGGTGCCTGAAATTTTATTGCGGTAGGCCACCCAAAACACGGGAATAAATGCACCGAGCCCAGTAGACAAACTAATGGTAGCTGCTGTCTGGAGTTGATCGATAAAAATGGGGCGAAGAATGTCAATTATTCTTCGCGCATCCAGGTCTATCAAAAGCTGAACAGCAACCACTATCGCCAGCAAGGTCAAAATTCCCCTGTGGCACAGGAAACATTTGACCCCGTCGGCAAGGTCTAAAAATAGATTGGCCGTCTTTTTCTCGCTTGGCTCCGGCGTGTCGGGTTCTAAAAACCTCAGGGCGATAAAAAAGACCGCATAGCACCCAATACAAATTACGAGTACCCCGGTCATATTTGTAAATCTGATGGCAGACGACGATAGTGCGGACGCAGCTATCCCGGCTATTGCCAACAATGGAATGTCCATGGCAATCCCCGCTGACCAATCTCTCCGTGGAAGCAATCGGGTAAGGTAAGGAATGATCGTGACTGACACAGCCCCGTCTGCAATACCGACGATGATAGCTAGTCCCAGAATAACCGATTTGTCTAGCAAGCCGGCCAAACCAAGCGGCAAGGCCACGATCGCAGCCAGCAACATTGTGATTTGGGCCAGACGCAAAATCCGAAGACAGCCGTAACGATCAGCCAATGCCCCTGCAATAAAACTTGATACAAGGGAAGGCACCGAAGCTACTGCCGCCGCCGAGGCCAGTGACCCTACAGTGTTGGTCGCTTCCCACATGTACCAGCCAAGTAAGATCCGCCACAGAATACGGCCGGTCGCATGGACAGCGTGGCTCCACCAAAAAAGCCGGTAACCCGGGTGGGCGAGGACACGGCCGATTCCGCCGAGTATCCATGGCGGGCTCACGGTTTATCCTCCGCGCTCTCCAGCAGCGGGGTGGCTTTGGCTTTGTTGGCAATCGCCCAGAACCAGCACAAAATGGTGACCACCGCGCCGCCGCCCAGCGTCAGCGCCAGACCGAAAGATTCCGCAATCCAGCCCATCACCGCCGCGCCCAGGGCCGGCATGCCCCAGGCCAGGACGATGGTGATGGCGATGACGCGGGCGCGGATGTTGGTGTCCACGGCGTTCTGGACCAGGGCCTGGGACGTGATCGAGCCGCAGACAACGGTAAAGCCGACGCAGATCATCAGCGCCGCGCCCACCCAGATGTGGCTGGACAGCACGAAGACCAGCATGAAGAGGGCTGAAAACAGCATGGACCAGGTGAAGATGTTGGTGAGGCCTTCGGTCCGTCCCCGGTGGGCCAGCCACACGCCGGCCAACATGGCGCCAAACCCGGTCGACGACAGCAGGATCGCCAGACCTTCCTTGCCCGCCTGGAACAATTGGTCGGACACGCCGGGCACCAGATCGATATAGGGCCGCATGAACAGCGCCGTCACGCCCAGCAGGATCAGCAAATAGAGGATGCCTTTGTGGGATGTCGCGTAGGCAAAGCCGACCTGAAGGTCTTTGATAATCCGGCGCTTCTCTCCGGGCTCCCGGGTTTTGCTGTCGGATTCAAGAAAGAACAACGCGATATAGAAGACGCTGAACATCCCCGCGCCCAACAGCATGACGGTCGGGACGCTGAGGAACTGTACGAACAGGCCGAACAGGGCGGGGCCCAGGAACCGGGAGAAATTAAAGGTGGCGGAGTTGACGGCGATGGCGGCGGACAAATCAGGCCGGGGCACCACATGATTCACCATGGCCAGCCGGGCCGGCGTGGTGATCGCATCCGCGACCCCGATCCAGAACGCGAAGAACAGGATGTAGATCAGGTTCAAACTGTCCTGCAGAGCCAGGATCGACATCAGAGTGGCGACCGCCACCAACAGCGCCTGGCTCATGCGAAGCACAATGAGATTGCCGAATCGGTCAGCCCAGGCGCCGGCGACAATTGACAGAAGAACCATCGGGATCGTATCGGCAAAGGCCAGCGCCCCCAACCACCAGGGCGATTCCGTCAGCTCCCAGGTGATCCAACCCAGCGCCGTGCGGAACATCCATCGGCCGGAGGTATTTATGCCGTTGCTCCACCATAAGAGGAAGAACGCCTTGTGGGACAGGGCGCGGCCGATGCCGCCCAGGAGCCCCTCGCCCGCCGCCACGGTTATGACCTCGTCGCTTTTTGCATGGTGCGCATATGGCCCGATAAATCGGGTCCCCACAAGGTCATTTGGGACTCGTCCGAACAGCTGGTATACTTGCACCCAGCTAGAGGACTTTCGCCATGACGATCACTTCCCGAGATGCGCTGGAACATCAGCTTGAAGACATTAAACACCAAATCCGCAGCTATCCGCAGCCCATCGCCGGCTGCGACACCCAGTATCAGCATCTGTTTGATCAGCGGGAAGCCTTGGTCCGGGAAATCCGCGAGCTGCAGGAAGAAGCCTCTTAAGCTTTTACCGGGTGCGCCCGCACCGCGTCTTCATTGATATCCGCGCCCCAGCCGGGCCCGTCCGGCACCACAATCTGGCCATCCTCAATGATGGTCGGATTGGTCAGCAGATCATCCTTCCACGGCACGTCATCCACCTCGATCTCCATGATCCGCACATTGGGCACGGCGGCGCAGAAATGCGCGCTCATCAGATTGGCCAGCGGGCCGGTGAAATTGTGGGGCGCAATGTTGACCTCGAACGCCTCCGCCAGATTGGCGATGCGCACGGATTCGGCCAGGCCGTTCCACGGCACATCGACCACCGCCACGTCCACCGCCTGGGCCTGGAAATACGGCAGATAGTCCCGCCGGCCGTAGAGCGTTTCCAGCGACGCGATGGGCACGGACGTGTCCCGGCGCACGCTCGCCAGTTCCGCCGGCGCGTGCAGGTCGGCTTCCAGCCAGGTCATGTTATGGGGCTCGCAGGCCCGCGCCACCCGGCGCAGCGCCTCCGGCCGGAAGGCAAAATTGACGTCGATCTGCAGACCGGCATCGGGACCCAGGCCTGAGCGGAGCGCCGCCAATTGATCGGAGATCGCGGCCGTTACCTCGTTCTCCACATTGCGTCCGTGATCCAGGCCCGGCTGGAACCCGGAATTGAACATGGCCGGGCCGTCCGGACCGAACAGCACCGGGTTGGTCTTGCAGGCTTTGTAGCCCTTCGCCACCACCTCTTTGCCGAGCGCCTCGAAATCCTCCAGCTTGGTGATCGGTTCAATACCGAGCAGTTCCTCGAACAGCGCCGCATTCCGCACCCGGAAAGAACCGCAATGAGACCAATAGACCGTGATCCGGTCCCGGATCGGGCCGCCGAACAAGCGGTTGGCCGGGACACCGGCGGCTTTCGCGGCGATGTCGATGCAGGCATTTTCAATGGCCGAGATCGCTTGCTGCCCAACCCCACCGGCCGCCAAAGCAATGTGTGAGGTCAGGTTCGCGCTGTTGGCGGCGAAGGCGCACGGGTCCATGCCGATGGCGCGCTCGGCGGTTTTGCGGATCACCTCGGTCAGGCCGGGGTTCCACCAGGTCTCTGCAAATTCCGACCAGCCGGTGAGGCCGTCATCGGTGGAGACTTTGAGAAATGAAAACGTCCGCCAGCCGCCATCGGCGTGCAGGTCTTCGATTTTGGTGATGCGCATTGGTTGGTCTCTCCCCTTCGGAATTGCCCACAGGGTAACCCCCGTCTACGTTATACTTCATGATCGAAGCAGACGGCACAAGCGCCACAGTTTCTGTCGGCCCGACGCAGATTCCGGTGACCCACGAGGCCGATGTGGTCGTTGTGGGCGGAGGACCGGGTGGGTTCGCGGCTGCCCTGAAGGCCGCACGAATGGGTGTCTCGGTTATTTTAATCGAACGCTTTGACATGCCGGGCGGCGTACATACCAGCGGTCTCCAAGGCGCTGCGGGGCCCGGCGTCGGCGGCATTCACACCGAACTCATGAACCTGTTTGAGGATCGGGGTTATATCTATACAGCAACCCAGGACACCCATCCGGGTTGGGCCGGCAATCCCCTGGCGCACTATGAATGCAAAATGAAGTCGGGGTCGGATTTCACCAGGGCCAGTTTCAATCCGGAAGGGGCCGGAAGCGTCATGGCCGGTTTGTTGGAAGAAGCCGGCGTGACGGCGCTTTATGGCGCAAGCTTTGTAGAGGCTGTCGTGTCCCGCGAGGCTGCTCCTCGCCGTATCGAGGCGATCATTATTGAAACCGCCTCAGGAAGGCAGGCGATCCGAGGCAAAATCTTTATCGAGGGATCGGGTACGGGACAGCTGGCAGCGGCCGCCGGCGCGCCGTTTGTCAGAGGCGGGGGCGGTCAACCGGACAGCGCGGATTGGGACGGCGTCAAACGCCCCATACCCGGCGGGCTTCTCTGGACAATGACCGGTGTGAAATACGATCGCCTGATCAAGCATCAGGAAGACGCCAAGGACCCGTGGCTGGAAAAAGTAATTGCCGAGGCGACTTCAGCCGGCGATTTGCCGCCCGGTTTGTACCGTCCGCGAATGGGCGGCAGCGGGGTCTACGGCGAACACTATATCGGGCATCCGACCCTGGATATGAGCCCGTTTCAGGACAATGGCACGTTCATCATCTGGCAAAACGTCCCCTACGAGTGGGCTCTGCACATGGATGACACCGCCGAAGATGACGCCAAAGCCAAGCTAGCCTTGCGTAGGTTTATCGATGCCGAGTCCCTGTTTCTCCGCAAATACGTTCCTGGATTTGAAGACGCAACATTGGCAAATGTCGGCCGTTTTGTCGGTATTCGCGACGGCCGTCATCCGATTGGAGAGCATGTCTTTTGTTTGGAGGACGTTTTGTCCGGCCAGCGTTTCAGGGATGCCGTCACGAAACCGATGACCAAGACCTTTTTTTGGGATGGCTACCGCAAACATGAATTCGAGGTCCCGTTCCGGAGTTTCCTGCCAAAGGATGTTGATAATCTGATCCTTACCGGCGCCTCCCTCTCCTTCACCTATGAAACCATATTTATGGTCATGCGGAATATCCCCTGGTGCACCCAGACTGGTGAAATTGCCGGTTTCGCCGCCGGGCGGGCTTTGGAAAAGGGACTGACCCCAAAGGAACTTGACTGGCGGGAGGCTTATTTCTAGGCGCACGACTCAGGGTCCGAACTCTAAGTCTTGGTTCCGCCGCGTATTCACTGCATAAAGCGAAACCATGAACCAATCCGCCCAACCTTCCGCTTTCTTGTGGAGCGCCATTTGGGCCTGCTTGGCCGCGCTCTCTTTCGCCATTATGGCGATCTCGGTGCGCTATCTGGGCGGCAAGTTCGATGCGTTCGAGGTGGTGTTCGTCCGCGCGCTTGTCGGTCTGTTCATGATCATCCCGCTGGTCAGCCGGGAAGGCATCCAGCGGCTGAAGACCACCCGCATGCCCATGCATATCGTCCGCGCCTTGTTCGGCACCACGGCCATGGCCGCCATGTACTACGCCCTGGCCGCCGCCCCAGTGGCCCAGGTGATCGCGCTGACCTTCCTGATCCCGATCTTCACCACCATCGGCGCCGGGCTGGTGTTGCGCGAAGCCGTCGGCGTGCACCGTTGGTTCGCCACGCTGGCCGGGTTCATGGGCGCGCTGGTGATCATCCGGCCCGGCTTTATCGAACTGGACTGGCCGGCGCTTTTGGTGATCCTGTCGTCCGCGCTCTACGCCGCCGCCTGGCTCTGCGTGAAGTCGCTCACCCGCACCGACGACGCCAGCGTCACCGTCTTCTGGCTCAACGTTCTGATGATCCCGATCTGTGCAATTCCGCTGTTTTTCCTATGGGTCACCCCGGATTGGAGCGATCTGATCCCACTTGGCATCATGGCGCTGTCCGGCTGGGCGGCGCACTATTGCCAGGCCCGCTCGTTCCGGGATGCCGACGCCAGCGCGGTCATGCCCTTTGATTTCCTGCGCCTGCCGATCGCGGTGACCATGGGCTATATCCTGTTCGCCGAAATCCTGGACGCTTGGTCCTGGGCTGGTGCGATCATCACCTTCTCCGCGGGGTACTACATCACGCGGCGCGAAGCCCTTGCCCAGAAGAAGGCCAGGAAGAACGCCCCAGAGGAACCCAAGAGCGGCGGAAACGGCTAAGTCCGTTGCCCGGTCTGCCTTTTCTTGCATACTGAACCGATGAGCGATCCCTACGATATGGCCGTGCAGGCGTTCGAAAGCCGCGAATTGGTGCGGGCGCGAATGTTGTGCGACGGGGGGCAGCGCACCAACCCGTTTGACGGCCGGTTTATGGACCTTTCCGCCATGATCCACCTACAGCAAGGTCAGCCGGAGGCAGCGCTCGCCCATATCAACAACGCGATTTCGCTGGAAAGCGGCAGCAGCGATTACCACGCCCACAAGGGCATGATCCTAAAGGCGCTGGGCCAGATGGATGACGCGCGTGAGTGTTACGAAGCCGCCGTCGAGTTGGCGCCGGAATCCTTTCTGGCCCACTACAATCTCGCCATCCTTCTCCGCGAGATGCGGGAGTTTGAGGCCGCGCTCACTCATAACAAACTGGCCGCCGACCTGGCTCCCGATTTTGACCGGGCGTTGAACAATCTCGGCATCTCTTATCAGGAACTGGGCTGCTTCGACGAAGCGAAGGACGCCTACCGGCGCTGCCTTGCCGTCAATCCCGGTCATGTGGGTGCGACCGCGCATTTGATCTCGGTCCTGGCCCAGGATGACGACCTGGACGACGCCGCCGTCCTGGCGCAAGAAGCGCTGCAGAAATGGCCCGAAGAGCCCGAACTCCACAACATCCGATCCTTCACCTTGCTGCGGATGGGGGATCGCGCCGGCGCCCGCGGGGCGGTGGACGAGGCGATCCGGCTGTCCCCCGATTTTGCCCAGGCCCGGTATGCCCGCGCCATGATGTCCCTGGCTGAAGAAGATTTCGACGCCGGTTGGCAGGATTTCGAGTGGCGGGTGAAACGCCCGAACTTCTGGCCGAAACGCCGGTATGACGCCGCGCTCTGGGACGGAGCTCCCTTCTCCGGCAAAATCCTCCTCGTGCATTGGGAACAAGGGTTTGGCGACATCATTCAGTTTGCCCGCTATCTGCCGATCCTGCGCCGGGAGATGGCCGCCTGGCCAGGCGGCGAAACCAACCGCATCTTGTTCGATTGCCCGAAAAAGCTGATGGGCCTGTTTAGCGATATGGCTGGCGTTGATGAGATCGGCGATTTCGGTGACGCCCCGCCGCCCATTGATCTCTATGTACCGTTGATGGGATTGCCCACTCGGCTGCCTTCCGTACGGGAGAGTACGCCGGCGGACACACCGTATATCGCCAATTCCCTGACGGAGTATTTTCAGGTGCCCGCGCCGGCGCCGGGCTCGTTAAAGGTTGGGCTGACTTGGGCCAGCGATCACGGCGATCAATACCGTAACAAGGTCTGCACCATCGACGATCTCCGCCCCCTGTTGGGTCTCGACAAGGTGGCGTTTTACGGGCTGCAGTTCGGTGAACCGGCGGAAGAGCTCGACCCCTTCGTCGACAACAAAAGAGTTTTCAATCTGGCCGACGACTTGGGCGATTTCGTGCACACCGCCTCCGTCGTCGATCAGATGGACCTCATCCTGTCGATCGACACCTACATCGTTCACCTCGCCGGCGCGATGAACAAGTCGTGCTGGGTGATGCTGCCGTTTGCCGCCGACTGGCGGTGGCTCCTGGACCGGGACGACTGCCCCTGGTATCCGACCACGCGGCTGTTCCGCCAGCCCGCACCCGGCGATTGGGGTAGTGTCATTGCCGGCGTTGAACCCGCTCTTGTCGAACTTGCGAGCGACGCATGAGCGATAACCAACTGAAATCCCTGCGGGAAGACTTAGGTCTCAGCCGGGAAGACTGCGCCGTGCTCTTGGGGTTGGACGGGCCGGAAAGCCTCCGCCAGATGGAAGACGGCGCGACGGCGCTGCCGGACGCGCACCTCTGCAAACTCGCCACATTGAACGCCGAAGTGGAAACCGCCGTCCTGGCCGAGGTTGAATATTTCACCCAAGGGGCCGAGCGGGATATCGTCCTGATGCGCTTCATGAGTGACGATGAGTTTGCCCTCTATGAGCCCGATCTGTTCGAACGTTTCGATCATCTCGTGCAGCTTCATGGCGCGTTTATCACACGGGCCAAGCGGGCCATCGAACGGCTCGGCGGGGAGGTTACCGTGGCGTTCATGGATTCAGAATTCTACGAGGCCTGGCTTGGCGTCAACGACTTCGACGACAGCCGCGACCTCCGCGTCGCCTGGGCGCGCCAGCAGATCAGAGGCCTCACAAAATAGGCAGCAGACTAACCCACACGGATCAAAGCCATGTTCTATGCAGACAAAACCACCCTCGAAATTGTTGCTCAGTTGATGATTGCCACCCTGTTCGTCGGCACCCTTCTGATCAATGCGACCACCAAGGTAAAACAGCATGCGGACAGGATGACGGCCATGGGCCTGCCCATGCCGTATCAGATGCTATGGGCCGGGTTCGCCCTACAGGCGGTCGGCAGTGCAATGGTCACCATTGATTGGCATACGGAGATCGGCGCGGTCATCCTGATTATCTTTACGATTATCGCCAGCGCCATTTTTCACCGATTTTGGACCGTGCCCGATCCATTGATGCGACACCTCCATATGTCGTTCGCCCTGTCGAACGTGACCGTGGTGGGCGGGCTGCTGATGCTGCTGGTCTAGCCCGGTTCCGTGCTGTCACCTTTGGGACCAACCGCGTATAGTGCGGCCACAATTTGCAATCGAACCAACACATAAGAGGACGCTATGGGTGAGAAACTCGGAATGATCGGGCTCGGCAAGATGGGTCTGGAACTATCAAAGCAGCTGATGATCGACGGCCACGAAATGTACGGCTACGACATTGATCCGGAACGGATGCAGATGCTTGCCGACGCCGGCGGCACACCCGTCGAGTCCGGCAAGGCCATGGCCGAGATTTGCGACATCACCTTCTCCATTCTTCTCGCCCCGGAACATATCGAGGAAAACACCCTCGGTGAAAACGGCATCATCCATGCCGGCAAGGAAAGCCATGTCCATGTGGAGATGAGCACCATGTCGCCATCCTTCCAGACCGGGCTGGCCGAGAAGCTGGCGAAGCACGGGATCGACATGATGGATGCGCCGATCTCCGGCTCCCACGATAAGACGGCGGCCCGGATCATCACCTTCATGGCAGGCGGCTCCGACGCGGCGTTCGAACGGGTGCGCCCGATCATCGAACCCTTGGGCCGGGATGTGGCCCACACCGGTCCGGTCGGCACCGGTGCGACGATGAAGGTCATCACCAATCTTTATGTGAACTCGGTGACAGCGCTTCTGGCCGAAGTGGCCGTCGTCGGCGAGAAGTCCGGCCTTAGCCACGAGTCCATGATGCATTGCCTGTCCATGGGCTCGGTCCGGGGGGTCATGTTCGAGACCATGATGCCCCGCTTTTTCAACCGGGATTTTGCCCCGCGCGGCGCGGTGGAGATTTACTACAAGGATATGGGCCTCGCCATGGACCTCGCCAAAGATCACGGCATTGATCTGACCGTCGTGCCGGCGGCGCGGGAGATGTTTAAACGCGCCATGGACGCCGGCTGGTCAAAGGACGACGCCAGCAAGGTTCTGGAAGTCTACTACGGCAAGGATAAGGCTTAAACGCCCCACCCTTTTGCGATCCCGTCCAGATGGCCGGCTAGCGCTTCGGGCTGGGACATAAAGGGCGAGTGGCTGGTCGCCATCTCAATCACCGGATCACAGGGATGATGGCGCATCATGGCGCGCTGGCTGTCCGGCTTGATGGCGTTATCGTCGCTGCAGAAGATATAGGCGCGGCGCAGACTGCCCCATCGCGCGTCCGTGGTGGAAACCGGCGTCGTGAAGATCGACACCGCCTGCGGCACCAGCTTGCTTTTCGCCCAGGCGATCATTTCCTCGCTGCAGTCATTGTAGAAACACGGACCGATGCCCTCGTCGTCCACGGTAAAGGTCTTCCCGTCGGCGGAGGTTTGACGATATTGCCCCAAAAGGGAGGCCTCGTTGCCCTCCGTCAGATCGGCGCGGCATTGGCCGTTGGCCGGGATCGCGGCGGTCAGATACACCAGACCGGCAATCTGCTCACAGAAAGTCTCGCCGGCTTGAGTGATGGTGGCGCCCCCCAGCGAATGCCCAACGAGCAACACCTTCTCGTCAAAGCCGGACAGCACCTCGCCGACGCGGGCCATGTAGTCGTCGAGCCCGACCTCTTCCGGCGGCATTGGATCAGATCCGTTGGATGGCATGTCCGGCGCGGCGACAGTGTGACCTTTGGCTTCCAAGTGTGGGACCAGATGATCCCAGCACCAGCCGCCGTGAAACGCGCCATGAATAAGAACGATGGATGTCATGGCTCAAACCCTCCCTAATTCGGGACCGACACCATCAGTTCCAACAGCGCGTGGCGTTTTTCCGTCCGGATCACCTCGACCGCGCGGGCCAGCGCCGCCGGCAGGTCCTCGCCGCGCTCGACCTTTTCCGCATAGCCCCGGCTGGCTTCCGCAATCTGACAGAAATCCGGCGACGGCTGCAGAGACGTGAGCGGCATGACGTTCAATTTGTCCGCCTGACCGTCGGGGTACACGTTGCGGGCGGCGCGGCGCACCGCATTCCAGATGCCGTTATTCATGATGAGGATCAGGATTGGCAGGTTCATAGCCTCCGCGATCTGATGGCAAGCCACCGGATTGCTGAAAATATAGGAGCCGTCACCGATTGCGGCGATGCTCAACCGGTTCGGATTGGCCAGCGCGGCACCGAGCGCCGCCGGCACGCCCCACCCCAAACCACCGGAATTGGGTGGCAAGAACACCTGGTGCGGGCCCTTGGCGTCCAGGAACGGCGGCGGGGGACCAAGTTCCGTAAAGATCATGGCTTCGTCATCTAGATATTCCGAGACACAATGCGCGACAAACGGCGGCGACATCGGCGCGCCGTTGCCCTGCAGAGCGCGCTCCGTCATCGCGGCCCGGCGTTTTTCGTTCGCCGCCGTAATCTCATCAAACCGGTCGGATGATTTGCCGTTCTTGCCCATGGCATTGGCGAGCGCGGTCACCGCCGCCGCCGGATCAGATACAATCGCCAGATCGTTCCGATAGCTCCGCACCGGCATACGGGCAAAGATTGGGTCCGGTCCTACATGGATGACCTTGCAGTTCTCGTTGGGCTGATGGTTGCGCTGAATCCACGGCACCTCCGCATCGATGGTCAGGATCACATCCGCTGTTTCCAGCCGGTCGCCAAAGTCATAGCCGCAGTTCATCGGATGCGCCGCCGCCAGCGTGTTCTGAATGGCGAAATGCTGCACCACCGGGAGGGCGTAATCGGTGACAAAACCGTCCAAAACCCCGCCCAGGCGCTTCTCCGGATCGCTGCGTTGGGTAATCACCAGCGGGTTCTTGGCGCCCGCCAGCCATTCGGCCGCTTGCTCGATGGCGGTAGCGTCGGGCGCGGGGAGCGTCGGAGTGGATTGGCGGGGGAAATCCACCGGTTTATCACTGGGCCAGGCCTCGGCCAGGGGTTCGCGCGGCAATTCCAGATACACCGGTCCACGCGGCGACGCATTGGCGATAGCGTAGGCGCGGTCCGCCAGATCGGCCGCCGTTTCCGCATAGCGCAACTCGTAGTTCCACTTGGTCGCTTCGCGCACTAATCCCGCCTGATCGAACATTTCCTGACCGTACTGGATCGGCGTCATGCGGGAGCCCAGCCGGTCATGTTCCGTCAGCGGGGTCCGGCCGGCCATCATGATCAGCGGCACGTTGTCGCTTTTGGCGTTGATCAACCCCATAACCGAATTCGCCAGGCCCACATTGACGTGCACCATGGCGGCCTGGGCCCGGCCAGTCGCCAGATAGTAGCCATGCGCCATGGCGATGGCCGCCGTCTCGTGCGGCATGACCAACGGTTCGGGCATGGGGAGGTTCTGCAGCGGACTTTTGGCGAAGGCCTCAATCACCGGGGCGAAATCCGTACCCGCATTGCCGAACAGATAGTCCACGCCCACATATTTGAGCCGCATCAGCAGCGCCTGGGCCGCATTCTCGGGGATCGGGTAATTGGTCATCTCGCCTCGCTCCTCCCAAATTGATTTTGGCAGATCATGCTAAGTGGGGTCTGTAGCGTCAAACCGTTTATCGACTTGACTAATTTCCAGGCTCCAAGAGACTAACTGCATGATCCCAAACCTCGACTATTCAAAATTTCTTGAAGCGGATCAAAACGACCCGGGTTACCAGACGCGGTGCGCTGTCATCTAGAAAATGGAGCCGAGCATGTCCGACGCATCAACACCGATCGAACACGGAGCGCATACTGACTTTCGGTAGGCCATGAGCTATGGCGACTATCTGAAACTCGACCAATTGCTTTCGGCGCAAACCCCGGTGACGGACCAGCATGACGAAATGCTGTTTATCATCATTCATCAGGCGACAGAGCTTTGGATGAAATTGATGATCCACGAAACCGCCGCAGCGGTTGAACATATTAAGAAGGATGATCTTCAGCCGGCGTTCAAAATGCTGTCCAGGGTCTCTCGCATTCAGTCGCAACTCATTCAATCTTGGGACGTGCTCTCGACGATGACGCCATCCGACTATCTGGCGTTTCGCGATGGTCTTGGACAGTCTTCCGGCTTCCAGTCTTATCAATATAGAACGCTGGAATTTCTTCTTGGCAACAAACGGGGCGCCATGCTCAAGCCCCACGCGCATCGGCCGGATTTGCACGACCCGCTTCGCCGCATTTTTGAAGCGCCCAGTTTATATGACGAGTGTCTGAAGCTTCTTTCCCGGCGCGGCCTCTCTATTCCCGAGGAATGTCTAGACCGGGATTGGACTCAAATTCGCTCGCCTCATCCTGGCGTTACCGATGCCTGGCGTGAAATCTACAAGAACACCGAGACCTATTGGGATTTATACGAGTTGGGCGAGAAACTCGTCGATGTCGAAGACTGGTTCCGGCAATGGCGTTTCCGGCATCTGACAACCGTCGCCCGCATTATCGGAGAACGCCAAGGCACCGGCGGCACCGAAGGCGTCGGCTATCTCAAAAAGGCGATGGATATCCGCTTCTTTCCGGAACTCTGGGAAGTGCGAACCGAGCTTTAACGCAAACAACTTAAACGCTGTTTATCAGCCCGCCGTCGACGCGGATCAGCGAGCCGGTGACATAGCTTGCCCGCTCGCTCATCAGGAAGGCCGCCACGTCGGCGAACTCTTCTACCGTGCCGTACCGCTTCGCCGGAATGCTGCCTTGGTTCTGGGCCTTTTGCTCGTCCAGCGATATTTCTTTCCGCTTTGAATTATTGATATCCATGTTGACCAGGCGCTCGGTCTCGATCCGGCCGGGGAGGATCATATTCACCGTGATGCCGTGCTGCGCTACTTCGTTAGATAGCGACTTGGTGAAGCCGGCCACCGCGCCCCGCACAGTGTTGGACACACCAAGATTATCAATGGGTTGCTTCACACCGGACGACGCAATGGTCAGCACCCGGCCCCATTGTCGTTCCTTCATCCCGTCCAGCGCGGCTTCGGTAATCCGAATGGTGCTCATCAACAATGCCTGGATGCTGGCCGCCCAGACCTCGTCAGCGACGCCCGTGCTCGGGCTCGGCGGTGGGCCGCCGGCATTGTTGAGCAGCATATCGATCTGCCAATCGTTTTTGATCTTGGCGCAAAGCTGATCGACAGAGGCCTTGTCGGAAAGATCAATCGGATAGGCCTCGGCCTTCACGCCATGGGCCTCCAGCTCGCTCACCAGCGTTTCAAGCTTATCCGCATTCCGCGCGCCGACAATGACATTGGCGCCGTTTTCCGCCAGTACGCGGGCGATCCCTGCCCCCATGCCCTGAGACGCCCCCAACACCAGCGCGGTTTTCCCTTTGATGCCTAAATCCATGTGTCTGATCTCCTCACATTGGGCGTTTTTGAATTTGTTCTGTCCGGACCGTCTGTATAGAGTCGCCGAAACGGCAATTCAAACACCTCAGAGACCCAAGGACATTTCAGCCATGCGTGATCTTTATTGGCCCGGCAGATCTACGGTCCATGCCCGGAACGGCATGGCCGCCACTTCTCATCCGCTTTCCACCAGCACGGCCATCAGCATCCTCCAGGCCGGCGGTAATGCTATGGACGCGGCAGTCGCGGCCGTCGCCGTGCAATGTGTCGTGGAGCCGCAATCCACCGCTATCGGCGGCGACTGTTTCTGCCTCTATGCGCCGAACGGCGGTGACGTTATCGGTTTCAACGGTTCCGGCACCGCGCCGGCGGCGGCCACGGCCCAATGGTACCAAGATCAGGGTATCGAGCAGATTACGCAGCTGTCGCCCCATGCGGTGACCATCCCCGGCGCGATTGACGCCTGGGCGACGTTGATCAACGACCACGGCACCATGAGCCTGGGTGATCTGCTGCAGCCGGCCATCGGCTACGCCCATGACGGCGCGCCGGTCAACCATCGCTGCCAATGGGATTGGGAACTGTGCATCGATCTGATCAAGGGCGATCCGACCACCGCGTCCCAGTATCTGATCGACGGCAAGGCCCCCGCATTGGGGCAAGTGGTGAAACTGCCTCTCCTCGCCCAGACCCTTGAGGCCATTGCCGAAGGTGGCCGGGATGTCTTCTACAAGGGCCATGTGGCGGAGGATATCGTCACTTACCTGCAAGGCCTGGGCGGTCTTCACACGATGGACGACTTCGCTGATTACGACGGCAAATATGTGACGCCGATCAGCACTAATTACCGGGGCTATGACGTATATGAATGCCCGCCGAACGGCCAAGGCATTGTTGCGCTTGAAGGGCTGAACATTCTTTCCGGCTTTGATCTGGCTTCGATGGAACCCCACTCCGCTGAACGCTTCCATTTGGAGATTGAGGCGACACGGCTCGCCTACCGGGATCGGGATGCGGTGCTGGCGGACCCGGACCATGCGGATGTGCCGGTGGAAAAATGGCTGTCTGAAGACTACGCCGCCGAACAACGCGCGCTCATCAATCCGGACAAACGAATGGCGGACTTACCGCCGTCCGGCCTGCCGCCACACAAGGACACGGTTTACCTGACCGTGGTGGACAAGGACCGCAACGCCGTCAGTTTCATCAACACGATCTTCTCCTCGTTTGGCTCCGGCCTTACATCGCCCAAGACCGGCGTGCTGTTGCAGAACCGGGGTATGGGATTCGTGCTCGACCCGGATCACCCCAACTGCATCGGGCCCAATAAGCGACCGTTGCATACCATCATCCCCGGCATGCTGATGAAAAACGGCAAGGCGCAGATGCCGTTTGGCGTGATGGGCGGTGCGTATCAGGCCTGCGGCCACATGCACCTGCTCACCAATCTTCTGGACTACGGCATGGACCTGCAAGAAGCGTTGGACAGCACCCGCTGCTTCCCCGATCCAAGTGAGTCCATGGTGCAGGTGGAAACCAGCCTGCCGGAAGAGACGCTGAAGGGCTTGCAGGCCCGCGGCCATCAGACGTATGTGCCTAACCGGCCGATCGGCGGCGCCCAGGCGATCTGGATCGACTGGGAGGAAGGCGTCCTCAAAGGCGCGTCCGAGCCCCGCAAGGACGGCCAGGCCATCGGGTATTAAGGTGTCCGACTCCCTCCCCGCCGTTCGCGCCGACCACATCGGCAGCCTGCTCCGCCCCGCGGCGCTGGTCAAAGCGCGGGAAGACTTCGAGGCCGGCCGGATCGACCGAGACGGTCTGACAGAAGCGGAGAACGTCGCTATCGCCGACGTGGTCAAAATGCAGGAGGATGTGGGTCTCAAATTTGTCACCGATGGGGAGTTCCGCCGGTTCGTCTATTCGGATTCGTTCACTTCCGAGGCTCTCGACGGGGTGGAGATTGAGCTCAGCGAAGAACAAGGCTGGTCCAAATCCGATCAGCACGGCCACCGCACCGCCAGACGCATCCCCAAGGTCACCGGGCCCGTCCGCTGGAAAGGCGATAAAAACGCCCGGGATTTTGCCGAACTCAATGCCGTCACCCGGGCCATCGGCAAGGTCACCCTGCCCGGCCCCGCCTATATCCATTATCGCGCCGGGCGGCTGAATATCAGCGACCAGGTCTATCCCGGTATTGATGCGTTCTGGGACGATATGGTCGCGGCCTATCACCGGGAACTGGCGTCACTGGCGGCAGCCGGTTGCACATTCGTGCAACTGGACGAAACCTCTTTGGTTAAGCTGGGAGATGACCGGGCGCGGCAATTGCTCGCTGACAGGGGGGACCATTGGGAAGACCTGCTGGAAACCTATATCCGTGTGGTTAACGAGGTCGTCGCCGGAAAGCCGGACGACATGACCATCGGGGTGCATATCTGCCGGTCCCAGGATCCAAGCTGGCAAGCCAATGTGGGTTATGATCCGATTGCCGACGCCGTCTTTAATCGGATGAACGTGCCCGTCTTCTACCTGGAATACGAAGGGGAACGTTCCGGTACTTTTGATCCCCTTCGCTTCGTGCCGAAAGACAAGACCATCGTCTTGGGTTTGGTGGCCACTTACGATCCCGAATTGGAAAGCATCGATTTTCTTCGACGCCGCATTGACGAAGCCGGCCAATTCATTGATATCAGTCAGTTGGGTCTCAGCCCCCAGTGCGGCTTCGCCACATTGTTGGGCCAGGAACGTGTGGTCTCCGAAGACATGCAACGGGCCAAGCTGGCCCGCATTGTCGAGGTCGCAAATCTGGTTTGGCCCAACGACGCCTGATCAGGCTCATCTCTCCTGCTGTCACGAAAACTTCATCGGAAGTTGGGTCAAATTTAGGGAAATCCCTAGGGAATACCGTAATCAGTTAGGGGGTTGCCGAGTAGTCGCCTGCCCCGCACTGGCCTAAGATACCAGCTATAAGATGCAATTGGGTGACTAATTTTCTATTGCCGCAAATCTGTATCACGCACCGGTCAGAGGGCGGCAGAAACATAAACAGGCAGGAAACCCATGATTTTTGATTGGCAAGACTACATCCGGGAACAGCTTAAGTTGGCTGATTGCTTGCTGACCCGTGGCGACCAGATCGTCGGATCCGATCAAGGCCACTTATACGTGATCGCCCTTCAGCGGTTGGATGATATCAAACGGTTGAACGACTCACTGGTGGGCGGCAACGCTTCCCACGCTTAGACTGGACGAACACCCATCGGCCGCAGCCCGCCCTTTATTCCTCCGGCGCGTCTGACGCCGGCAACTCTGCCGATACATCGGCTTGGTCGACGATCCATCCTTCCTGCGACCTCTTCCACAACAGATAGAAACCGCCTAAAGCCAATAGGCCGGCGATGACCGGCCGGACGACGCCTTCCATCATAAAGACGGACGGCGACAGGCAGATCAAGAACAACGGAATAAACGCCAGGGTCCATTTCTCGCGGCCCCGTCGTTTCTGGTAAGCCGGGAACACAATGGAGAATAATCCAAGCGTCAGGAAAAACAGCGACCAGGGCCGGGTGATAAACGGCGTCAGGTCAGTGGTGATGGCGAACGCCTGAGACAGGTTTTTCTCCGCGATGGAGCCCAGCACGACGCCCAGAATAATCGGTACGATCGGGAAGCCCAACGCCTTCATGGCGAAACCGATCAGGCCGAACAGGAACAGGGTCCACATATCGAAGAAGATATTGTTCAGGGCGAACACGCCGACCGCGCAGTAAAACAGGATCACCGCGGTCAAAATGTACATCCGAAGCTTGGTGATCCGGACAAAGCCTTTCAGCGTGATCGACTGCAGCGCCAGCATCATGAAGTTGGCGACGAAGAACGAGATGAAGATCGAATAGGCGATAATCGGCTGATCGGCGATGAATGACGGCGACGGAATTACGTCATGGATCAGGAGCGCGCCCAGCATAATCGCCGTGACGATATCGCCGGGAATGCCGAGCGCCATCATGACAATAAGTGTGCCGCCGGCCGTCGCGTTGTTGGCGGACTCCGGCGCGATGATACCGTCGGGCGTGCCCGTGCCGAAAACCTCCGGGGTTTTGGAAGCCTTCTTGGCCTGGTCATACGCCAAAATGTTAGAGATGGAACTGCCGGCGGCCGGCAACACGCCGACGAAGATACCGATGACAGAGGAGCGCAGCAGATTGACCCAGCTCTTCAGAACCGCCAGCGCTGCTTTGCGGTGTTCGATGCGGATGGCCTGCTGGGACCCATCTGACAGGCTTTCGCGGGCGACTTTGGTCTCCCGCACATCATTGAGGAGCTGGCTGAAGGCGAACAGGCCGATCAGCACCGGCAGGAATTGGAAGCCCTGCTGCAATTCATCGCTGCCGAAGGTGAACCGCGGAAAGCCAAAGATCACGTCCGTGCCAATGGTCGCCACCAATAGACCGAGCAGCCCGGAAATGAGTCCCTTCAACAACTGGTCACCGGAGAGACTCGCGGTCACGGTGAGCGCGAACAGAACCAGCGAGAAAAAATCCCAAGGCTGGAATTCGAGGCCGATCAGCGCGATCTGTGGCGCGACCAGCACCAGGATCAGAGCGCTCAGCACGCCGCCGAAGAATGACGCCCAGACACCTAGTCCGAGAGCAAATCCAGGCTGTCCGCCGCGGGCCATCGGAAAGCCGTCAAAGGTCGTCGCTACCGATGACGGCGTGCCAGGAATGCCGGTCAAGATACCCGACATCAGCCCGCCGGACAGCCCGCCCACATAGACGCCCATCATGGTGGCCAGGCCTTGAACCGGCGTCATGGTAAATGTGAACGGCAGCACCAGGACCACGGCCATGGCGAAGGTGAAACCGGGAATGGCGCCGGCGATCAATCCCGCGACCACGCCCACCATCATCAGAATGACCGTACTTATAGTGAACAGTTCTGCCGATGCGTTGATGATATTTTCTATGATCATCGCCGGGCGCTCATAGGATGTTCAGGATTTCGCCTTGGGGCAGAATAACCCCGAGCGCAAACGAGAAGACCGACCACATAAAACCAACCGTGCCGACGGCGATTGCGCCATGGAGGACAAGGTTTTTCGGTTCGCAGCCGCCCAGATACGACAGCAGGACAAACACAAACAATATGCCGCCCAACAACATCCCCAGATAGGGCATGGTCGCCAGAAAGACGGCGAAGAGAATAAATATGACAATGGGATTCTTGTAGTAGCCGAGCCACCCTTTGGGCCCGCCCCTGGCCTCTCGGACCGGTTCGGTGGTCATGGCCGACTTGATCAGAAAGATCAGCGACAGGATGGTGAGCGGCGTCAAGATGATCCGGGGCCACAAAGCCGATGACATCTGGCCGAACAAGGGCTTTTGAATGTCGAAGCTGGCATAGAAAAACGCCCCGCAGGTAATCAGCAGGACAATGCCGACAAATACGTCTCTGTTCAGACTCATGGCTGGCGCTGTCTTAACGGGTGCCGGGTGAAATCAGGAAAGGTGTGGTCCGGCCAAAACAACCGGACCACACGTCTTTAACCCGAAGAGGCTACTTGCCGTAGCGGCCGACCTTAACCGCCTTGGCGGCAGCTTCGAAGTCAGCAGCCGTCGCCTTGAACCAAGCGGCGTATTCGGCCGGGCCCTTGTAGACCAGCGCCGTGCCCTTGGCGGCCATGCTCTTCTTGAAGGCTTCATCTTGGGTCGCCTTCTTGAAGACGCCAGCCCAGTGTTCGATCTTGTCTTTGGGCGTACCTTTCGGCACCACGACGCCGCGAGTCAGCGAATAGGTCATATCGACGCCTAGTTCCTTGAGCGTCGGGACATCCGGGACCAGCGGGCTCCGCGCATCAGCGGCGATGGCAAAGGCTTTCAGCTTGCCGTCCTTACGCTGGGTGCGGGCGGCCGCCATGTTGATGCCGCCGAGGTCAATGGACTTGTTCAGCAGACCGGTAATCCGGCCGGCGGTGCCGCCCTGGAACGGAACGTACTTATAGGACGTGCCGGTCTTGTGGCCGAGAAGGATCCAAAGAAAGTGGCTGGTCGCGCCCATGGACACGCCCGTCGGGATTTGACCTGGCTTGGCCTTCACGGCCGCCAGCATGCCCTTCAGATCGTTATAAGGAACATGTCCGCCGGCGCCGATGATTTCCGGCGTATCGGTCAGCATTGCGACGGTCTCAAACCCGTCCCAATTAAAGTCGGTCACGCCGTTGATGTAGTTCACCAGGATGTGCTGGTGAATGGCAAACAGAGTGCAGCCATCGGCCTTGGCCTTGTAGGCCTCCTTGGCGCCCTTGCCGCCGCCCTGACCGGGCATGGTGACCATTTTCAGGGCCGGTTTTACACCGGTGGCGTTGATGGCTTTTTCGAACGTGCCAAAAATTACGCCTGTGCCGCCGCCGGCGCCCCACGGAACGATAATCCGCGCGGTGCTGCAACTAAAATCAGCGGCCTGTACCGAAGGGGCCGTTGTGAGTGAAGCCGCGAATAAGGCGCCTGCCGCCGCGGTTGTATATACCAGTTTTTTCATCTGAAACTCCCTTTGTGATATGGAACGGGTATAATATTGATTTTGGCCGACGAGCACCAAATAAATGACTGCCCACATGCCGACCCGAAAGTTCTGCGCGAATCCACTCGACAACACAATCTCTTTTTGACGCAGCGGGTGAACGGGAAATTGGTAAAACCCGTTGATTTTCCCCAAAAACCGAATAATGCCTTAACTTCCGGGTGCTTTTCTCTTATTAAGCCTGTAGGTATATTTATTCTTGCGGAGATGCGGGAGCATTTCCGTCAATTTGTATGGAAAATTAAACATACTAAGATTGGCGCACATGGGGCCTTCGAAGCGGAGTATGTTGAAGTGATGCGTCACATCAGGGGGATGTATCTTCCGGCAATCATCGTGTCGGCGTTTGGCGTATACGGAACACCCGTGCAGGCCGAAGGCTTGAGCGAACTGTTGCCGAAGCTCATTGAATCCCACAACCTGGTCAAAGCCGCGGAAGCGGATCTTGACGCCGCCGAAGAAGGCGTCAAAGAAGCCCGGGGCGGCTTGTACCCAACGCTGAGCGTCACAGGCACCTACGGCCACGAAAAACAGAAAAAGCCGACGGGTACGGATGACACTGATTTTGCATCTCGGGAAATCGACTTTACCTTCACCCAACTCATATGGGATTTCGGTTCCGTCAACTCTCAGATTAGAAGCCGCAAAATTAGCGTCGATGTGGCGAAGCAGGAACTGGAGTCACAACGGCAGAATTTGATGCTAACGGCCATATCGGCCTACCTGAATGTGCGCCGGGCGCATAACGCCTTAAGGTTCGCCCGCGAATCGGAAAACAACATCAAGAAGCAAACCGAATTAGAAGACGCCCTGGTAAAGCGCGGCGCGGGTCTCTCCACCGACGTGCTACAGGCCAAGACCCAATTAGCCGGCGCACAGGCCCGTAGGGTGGTTGCCGAGGGTCTTTTGGCCACCGCGAGAAACCAATACCGGGCGGTCTTTCACACGGATGTCCCCGACCTCAACGCGCTCAAAAGACCGATACTCCCGTTGGACTTGATACCGGCAACCAAAGACGAGGCCGTTCGCATCACCTTGCAGGAAAATCCAAACTTAAGGGTTGCAGCCGGCAACGCGGATATTGCGCGGGAGGCAATCCAGGCCGCGAAGGCGCAGGGCTTCTACCCGACGTTTAACGCCATCGGAGAATCCAAGACGAAAAAGGACGTTGGCGGAACGTCAGGCCTGCAACGGGAATTATTCGGCAAAGTGCAAATGAGCTATAACTTCAACCTCGGTCTCACCGCTGTAAATACATTGAACATCAGCGAGGTTAGCGCCATTGCGCAGAACAGGCGTCTGGGTGAGGCGCGGGACGTCGCCGAACGTCAGGTCAGGGATGCCTGGGACAACCTGGAGACCAACCGCATGAATTTCGCCTTTCGCCGAAATCAAGCGGCCATCGCCGCCGAGTTCCTGGAACTGGCGCGCAAGGAACGCAAACTGGGGAATCGGTCGCTTTTGGATGTTCTCGCAGGCGAAACCAGTCTCACGAATGCCAATAGCGATGCCGCGTCGGCCGAAACCGATGTCGCCATCGGCGTTTTCACCCTACTGCGAGAGATGGGCCGGTTAAAACTCGATTCGGTCAAAGATTAACGCCTGCATAAAGTCGCTCACTTTGTGATCCTGATCACTGCGGTATTCTGAATCGTGAACTACACTCAATGCTGTTGAATGACGCAATTAGCGGGCGGTTCATGAATTTTTCAAAGAATTGGTTCAAGCTGTCCCTAAAATGGCACACCAATATTCAGATGGGACGCCCCCGGAGATCCCGAAATGCAGACTGACACCCCTCTAAGTCCCGACGCCCAGGTGCTGGCGATGACCGGCGCTGAACAGCTGACTATCCCGGATGGCGGCTGGATTTTGCAAGCGGACTTTATCCATATGGGCAGCGATCTGCTGGTGGTTGGCCAAGGCGGTCAGCAAATTCTGATCCCCGATTACTTCATGACGGAGACTCCGCCGAATTTGGCGACTGCATTCGGCTCTGTCCTCCCAGCGGACCTTGTGGCAAAACTCGCCGGACCGGCCAACGGCGTCCAATTTGCCCAGGCGTCACCAGCGGCGGCAACCGAAGCCATTGGCCGGATCGACACCTTGTCGGGCACGGTCGAAGTCACCCGGACCGACGGGTCCAAACAGACGTTGAATCAGGGATCGGAAATCTTTTCCGGCGACGTGATTGAAACCGGGGACGGCAGCGCTGTCGGCATCGTCCTGGCCGACGATTCCACGGTTTCTCTGGCCGATAACGGCCGGATGGTCATGGATGAACTGGTCTACAACCCGGACCAAGAAGACGGCAATGCCGCGCTGACGATCGTCCAGGGCGTTTTTTCCTTTGTCAGCGGCAATATCGCCAAAACCGGTCCTGGCGCCATGGTCCTGCGGACACCCACCGCCACCATCGGTATTCGCGGCACGACCGTTGCCGGCCGGGCGGCGCCCGAAGGACAACAAAGCACCTTCTCTCTCCTTCCGGATCCGAATGGCGATATTGGCGAAGTGCTCATCACCAATGGCGCTGGTACGGTGATCCTCAACCTGCCGGGAGCAACAACAAACCTGTTCAGCGCGACCCAGGCCCCGGCCCCACCCATCATCGTGCCGGTTCAGGAAATTCAGGCGCAATTCAGCGCCGCGTTAAACTCGCTCCCACCTTCCCCCATTTTTTCAGCTCCCGCCGGCAACCAAGGCGGCAATGACGGCGACACCCCCGGCGACGGCGATGGCGGTGACGGGCCGGGTGATGGCCCGCCCGGTGACGCCCCCCCGGAAGGTGAAGGCGATGGCCCACCGGAGGGTGAAGGCGAGTTGCCGCCGGAAGGTGAGTTGGCCGAAGGCGAACTACCGCCCGAAGGAGAGTTACTGGAAGGCGAAGGTGACGGACCGCCGGAGGGTCTTCCCGGCGACGGTGACGGACCGCCAGAGGGACTTCCCGGCGACGGCGACGGAGAATTTGGCCCGCTGGGCGGGGACGGTGGCGCCTTTGGCCCACTCGGCGGCGGCGACCCGTTTGGCGCCGACCCGTTTGGCGGTGACCCGTTCGGCGGAAATCCATTTGCCGGTGACCCGTTCGGTGGTGACCCGTTCGGTGGTGATCCTTTCGCTGGTGATCCTTTCGGTGACCCTGGTGGTGAAGGTGATCCATTCGGACTCGATCCACTGGCGGGCGACCCCCTGTTCGAGACAAATTTTGACTTTTTTGATCCGTTCTTTGACCCACTCTTAGCAGAGCCAGAGTTCACGGAAACGGAATTAATCGACGGCCCCTTCATCGATGAATCTACGAATACAGCGAACTTTATTGGGTCCACAGGCTCTCAGACTTTCGAGACTACCCCGGGCGACAACATGAAAGTTTTCATGAGCCAGGAATTTGGTGAACTGGGTGGCACGGACACTTTGAAGGGAAGCGCCGGCATTGACGAACTTATCTTGCAGGACGCGAATGACATTCTGTTTGTATTTGACGCCACGTCCGGATTTCCGAACGGGAAAATTGATTATACCTCACGTGATGGCTCCGTCACCGGGACGATTAATTTAACCAGTTTGGATTTCCTCCGCATTAACGATGGATCAACCAACTTTAGCGAGTTCAGCGACGATGATACGGGCATCGCCATCACGGACGGCGGCACGAGCATTCAACTCGACATGAACGATGGCACCGCCAATGGTTTTGCCTACCTGTACATAGGCTCAAATAGCGATGACTTCTCAACCAACGAACTAAATCTGTCGGATGGCACAGATTTGAAGTCAGTATTTTCATCGGCACTCCCCATCAACCACACGGTTACCAACGGCAATGTGGAAGGCGCGATCATCCTCGGCAAAGACGGCAATGACACCATTGTTGGGACGTCTGCCGGAGATATCATTTTTGGCGGGACAGGTCAGGACGACATAACCGTCGGCGACGATGACGAAGCCTATGGCGGCGCCGACAATGACACCATCACCATTACTTCGGCCTCTACAAATGGCGCTAGAGTTTACGGTGGTGGTGGAAATGATTCGATTACCATCAACGCCGCATCCAACAATATCGAAGTTGATGGGGGAGCCGGCACGGCTGATACCCTGGTAATGAATGGCGCCACATCTGTTTCGGTGACCGGAGTAGAGTCCATCTCCGGCAGCAGTGGGAACGACACCATCACCGTCACCGGTTCCGTTGGCGCGACTATTTTAGGTAAAGATGGTCAGGACACTATGACCGGTGGAAGCGGGGACGATACGTTCCGCTACACTGCTATTGGCAACTCAACGGTTGGGAACGGCGATATCATCACCAATTTTAATGCGCTGTCATCCGGTGAAACCCTATTGTTTGATGGCATTTTATCCGGCCTATTTAGCCTGTTGGCTGATCACACTGTTGGCTTTACCAACAATGGCAATACACAGGCCCGTTTCAATGACGGTTCCAAACTATTGGAACTTGATACGGATGGAAACGGCTTCGCCGACATGGAAATCACACTCCAAAACGTGTCGGCGACCGACTTGGACGAGACGGATTTTTCGCTAACCCCTGCGGGCGACGCCTAAGGTCCGGCGGACCCAACCTTCTCGTACTGCGTCCGAGCCGGTTAACGCCGCCTTTGATCGGTGATATAACACCAGAATCGAACGGCGCATGAATTGGACTTCCGACCAACGTGATTGAACTCCTCCGCAGATTATTGATCCGGCCTGGCCTGTGTGCCGAGCTTTTGTTGGCGTCCCTGTTCGCCAATCTTTTGGCGCTGGCGACGCCATTGTTCGCCATTCAGGTTCTCAACCGGTATGTGGCCCACGGGGTGAACGCGACCCTGACCACGTTGGCCTCCGGCGCCATCATTGCCATCGTGCTGGAATTCGGATTCCGCCAAGTGCGCAACCGCTTGGCCCGTGGCGTCAGCATCCGGCCGGACGAGCAAACGGCGCTGGCCGCCTATGGCTCTCTGACCGGGGCCAAGTCCGCCGCGCTGGACCGGCTGCCGCCGGGGCAACAGCGGGAAATCCTGTCCGGCGTGGATCACATTCGAAACGCCTATAGCGCCCAGAATATCTCTACGGTCCTGGACCTGCCCTTCGCCATCCTGTTCCTGGGCGTTCTGTTTTTCCTGTCCCCCACATTGGGCGTCGTCACCGCCGGGTTCGCGGTCGCGGCCTTTCTGGTTTCCATGGCGCTGACTTCCCGGCAGCGTAACCCTACCCGCCAATTGATGGACGAATCCCGCCGCAGCGGATTAATGATCGGCAGCGCCATTCAACAGGGCGATACCGTCCGCGCCTTCAATGCCGGCGGTTTCCTGGCCCGCGCCTGGGCCTTGCAAAACCGAAAGTCCCAGGACGTTTACCGCACCCTGGTCGGGCGGCAGGGACTGTTGGCCAGTTTCTCCCAGGGCCTGGTCGCGTTTCTGAGCGTCGTCGTGATGGGCTTGGGCGCAATTCTGGTGGTGCGCGGCGAACTGGATATCGGCGCGCTGATCGGCGCAAACATTTTGGCGGCCCGCGCGGTGCAACCGATTTCCCGCTTTGCCCAGTTGGGCGAACCGTTTTTGAAGGCCCGCCAGGCGGCGGAACAATTGCGCGATTTCATCCGGCTGCCAAGGGAGCTGGATACAGGATCCGCCAAGAGCAACTATCAGGGCGGGATTGAATTTCGGGATGTCAGTTTCCTCCATCCCGGCGCCAGCGGCCCGCTGTTTGAATCTTTTAACGCTGTTGTTCCGCCGGGGACCATCTGTGTGGTTTCCGGCGCAAATGGGGCGGGCAAGTCCACCCTTGCCCGGCTGATCGCCGGCCTGATCGAACCCAATAGGGGGCAAATCCTGGTAGACGGGTTGGAGCTGCGCCAGGTGGTCCCCGAATGGTGGCGCAAACAATTGGTCTATCTGCCGCAGGAACCCAGCTTCCTGAACGCTACGATCGAAGAAAACCTGAAGATCATGAACCCGGATCTGGACGACGCGGCCATGAACGCGGCCATTGATGCGGTTGGTCTCCGGCATTTTATCGACGAGACCTCCCAGGGTTTCTCTACACCGATCATCAATGGGGGCAGCCAGTTATCCGTGGGCATCCGCCGGCGACTGGCTCTGGCCCGGGCGCTTACCACCGATGGCTGTCTGGTTGTCCTGGATGAACCGACTGAAGGGCTGGACAGCAAGGGGATGCAGGATATCTCCCAGGTGGTGACCGATCTACACAAGCGCGGCAGGACCGTCATCGCCCTTTCCCACAATCCAAATATTATCAGCAACGCCCAAGTGGTGATTGACTTGAACTCAAAGCCGGCGCCCAAGGTTATGACCGTCGCCCACTCTGCCGCCTTGCCGGATGAGGAACTGGTCAGCGTCGATGTCTCCGCCGGGGAACCAACATCATGAGCGATCACGAAAGCACCAACCCCTATCAGGACCTGCCGCCGATCAACGATGACGTCGGTACGGCGACCCATTTTTTCCTGATCCTCTGCCTGACGGTGCTGGTCGCCTTTGGCTATTGGGCCTGGCAAGGAACGTTGGACATTGTCAGCGTGGCGGAAGGTGAAGTTGTCCCCAGCAGCCAGGTTAAGAGCATCCAGCACCTGGAAGGCGGCATCGTTCGGGAAATCAAGGTCAAGGAGGGCCAGACCGTCACCGAAGACCAGCCCTTGATTGTGCTGGAATCAACGGCCAGCGGGGCCGATTTATCGGAGTTGACCAAACGCATTGCCGGACTGGAGGTCGAAATCGTCCGGCTGGAAGCCGAATCCACCGGCGCCAAGGAACCGGCATTCAGCGAAAGCCAGCGCCGGTCCCATCCAGCGCTGGTCCGCGAAGCCACCCAGACATTCCACAGCCGGATTAATCTTTTGAGCGATAAGCTGGCCGGCGCGGACGCCGTTATCTCCCAGCGGCGTCAGGACATCAAAGAAATATCGGCGCGTATCCGAAATGGGCAAAAGTCCCTCAAGCTCCTGAAAGAGCAAATCTCGATCAGTGATCAGCTTTTGCGGGATAACCTGAGCAACCGCTACAAACATCTGGACCTGCTGAAAGAGGCGGCCCGCCTGGAAGGACAGATTGACGAAGGTAAGGTGGCCCTGGAACGGGCCAAATCCGCCCTCAATCAAGCGGAGGCCGGCAAGGCTGCGGGCGAAAGCGAGTTTAAACAGGAGGTTCATACCGCCCTGGATCTAGCGCGCCGGCAGCTTGAGGAATTCAAACCCCGCCTCGCCAAATACGAGGATAGTTTGGAACGGACTGTCCTTCGTTCCCCGGTCAAAGGCGTGGTGAAGACCGTCCACGTGACGACCATTGGCGGGGTGCTGAAACCGGGGGACAGCGTGGTCGATATCGTCCCCGCGGGCGACCGGCTGGTGATCGAGGCCAAGTTGCTGACCCAGGATATCGGCTTCGTCCGTTCCGGTCAGGATGCCGTGGTCAAACTGGCTTCCGCCGACGCCATGCGGTTCGACAATCTGGATGGTAAGGTGGTCAGCGTCAGCCCGGATACATTGTTGTCGCCGGAAGGGCAGCCGTTCTACAAGGTTCGCATTGAAACACGTCGTGATCACTTCCGCCGGGGCGCAAACCGCTACGATTTGTTCCCCGGGATGCAGGTCAGCACCTCCATCCACACCGGGCAGCGCACCGTGCTGGAATACCTGATCGATCCGTTTTTGGACGCCCGCGACCGGGCCTTACAAGAGCGGTAAGCGAGTCTCTAGCTACACGCCTTTAAAGGCGGGCTTGCGTTTCTCCATGAAGGCGCGCCGGCCTTCCTTGTAGTCCTCGCTACCCGAACATTTTTCCTGCCAAGCCTCGCAGATCGCCGGATCCCAATCGCCATAGCTTTTGCTCACCTGGTTCACCGTCTCTTTGGCGGCCATGACGGAAAGGGGCGCGTTGTCGGCGATAGCCGCCGCGTATTCAAGTACAAACGTTTCGATTTCGCCTGCCGGCAGAACGTGGTTCACCAGCCCCAGCCGGTGTGCATTTTCCGCGTCATAGCGCCGCGCGGTCATCAGAATCTCCTTCGCCGTGGACGGGCCCACGGCTTCCAGTACCCATCTGGTGAAGTGTGAGCGGTAGGCGATGCCTAGCCGCGCGGCAGGCACGGCAAAGACCGAATCGTCACGGCAGATCCGAAAATCGCAGCCGCAAGCAACCGCCACACCGCCGCCCATGCAGAACCCCTCGATCATGGCGATTGTCGCCTTCGGGCATTCCTTGATTGACGTGTACATGCCGTTGGAGATGGATTCATATTCCTTGATCAGCTCCGGCGAGGACCGGCGTTCTTCGAATTCGGAGATATCCATGCCGGCGACGAAAGATTTGCCGCCCTCTCCGCGCAGGACCACCACCCGCACCTCCGGGTCGTCGGCGTAGCCGGTCAGCACCTCGGCCACCTTGGCGGCCATCGCCAGATTCACCGCGTTGCGTTTTTCGGCATTGTTAAAGATCAGCCAG
This sequence comes from uncultured Rhodospirillaceae bacterium, assembly GCA_964611435.1. GTDB lineage: Bacteria > Pseudomonadota > Alphaproteobacteria > Rhodospirillales > UBA2165 > JAYPHU01. The sequence continues at coordinate 61,612 of CAZSXT010000004.1, forward strand.
CCGATGCCGTTCTCGACCTTGGAAAGTATTTGATCGGTCATGATGTTGAACCCGTTCGTTTAATGTGGTGGCCGAAAGTGGCCAAACCGGACGGAAAAAGCAACCGCCGCGGCTGCAGTCCTCGAAGAAACATTTTGTTACACGCGTTACAAAATTTCACGCACCGATTCATGACTCCGCGGCCAAATCACGACATGGTTATGGTGTTGGTAGTTGATGCTTTACCCCCGATCCCCACTCAAGGAGCATTCACATGAACGATATCATCTCCGCCGTTGATAACCTCGACGTATCTCACCTGGCCGACGCCTCCCCCGACACCGCCATGTACACCGTGGACGCGCTGGACATCGCGCTGGAAGATCAAATCCGCGAACTGGTTGCCTATCGGGAAAAAATCAAGGAAAGCCGCAGCGCCCTCGTCCGCGAACTGCGCCACAAGATGGTGCATTAGGGAGAAAACTGGCGGAAGAGAGTGGGAGTCGAACCCACTAAGACTGTCTTACAGCCTTCACTGGTTTTGAAGACCAGCCGGCACACCGGCACCGATTCCCTTCCGCAAAATCTGTGAACTGGGGTTTTAGCCCGACTGAGCCAAAATTCAAGCAGGCACCGTTTGGAGCCGTTTGGCGTTTCAGGCGTCGGCGGATTTTATCTTCGCCCGGCCAAATGTTACCGTACGCTCTCTTAAGGTCTCTCTCAGCACCGATAGAGCGGAAATTCCATGACCGAAAAAATCGAAGGACCCGGCAGCGCCATCGGCAAGATTACCACGTCCGAAGATGTGATCACCGCGTCCCAGGCCGGCCGGCTGGCGGGCGCGCTAGGCGTCGACAATCCGGCAATTAAGAAAGGCGATGTACTGCCCAACGGCTGGCACGCGGTTTTCTTTCCCGGCCTCGCCCCCTTATCAGGTTTGGCCGAGGACGGTCAGCCGGCGTCAAATTCCCGCCTCCCGCGCCGGCGCATCATCGGCGTCCGAACCGAATTTCACGAGCCCCTACTGATCGGCGACGACATTGTCCGGGAAACCGAAGTGATCGACGTCGTTTCCCATGACTATGGCGCGGGGCCGACCATCCTCTTCAAGGTCCGGGATCGGATCAGCTCGGCGCGCGGTCTTGCCGTCATCGAGGAGCGGGATTTCCTGAGCTTTGAGGACGGCGGGCCCGGCGAGCTTTGGCCCGCACCTGAGATGCCGGCCGATGCGGCTTGGCGCAAATCTTATGACCCCACCCCGGTCATGATGTTCCGGCTGTCCGCTGTGCGCTACAACAGCCACCGGGTTCACTATGACCGGGACTACGCGATGAAGGTCGAAGGATATGGCGGTCTGCTGGTGCCAGTGACCCTGGTGTCGTTCCACATGATGGAACTGTGCCGGGAACACGCCGGCGGCAAGACGCTGAAAAGTTTCTCCTACCGCTCGGAACAACCGATCGTCGACACGGGTCCGTATGCGGTTCACGGAAAACTGGACGGCGGCCACGCCACACTGTGGGCCACCGGCCCTGACGGCGACCTGGCCGTGACGGGCGACGCGACGGTCGGGTAGGGTCGGTTATTCTGCTTTTCCCCTATCAATTTGCGTCGCCCCCGGCTCGCGAAGCGATTGTCGGGGGTCCATGGGCATAATTTGATGGATACCCGAGACTTGGTCTCAACTATCGTTGATCCCAACTCGGGCATGACGCGGTAGGGGGGAAGGAGGGGGCTAGTCGCCCCACCTTCCTAGAAAAACACCAATGCGCGGGATTCAACGCTTTCCCGGGGCCGGGCGTCGGGCGGGGAAGTCGGATCATCGAACGCCGTGTGCCCCGTGTAGGGTACGCCCGCGTCCTTATCACTGTCATAGACTTTGAAGATATACGTGTCTTCCGGCGACATTTCCGGAATGTAATAAAATCGGTGATCCGGATGATAAGAGATATGATAGGTCACCGCCGTCCGGTAGGAGTAACGCCGTTCCATCGCCACAAAACCAGACGCCGGTATGGTGCGCCCGTCGGCAAGGGCGAAAGGTTCGGTCATCACTGGATGGTTGATCGGCCGCCAGGTCTGCACGATGGCGAAGCGCCGCTTTAACAGTTCTTCCGCCTTTTCCTCACCCATGATGTCCTTGAGCCGCTGGCGCGCGGATCGATCCGTGTAGTCGTTGTGCACAGCCTTCACCGGCTGGCGGGTGCCCTTGGCCTCTATCACCGCATCGTTGAGGGTACGAAACGTGTGATCGAAGACGACAACCTCGCGCGCGCCCATGGCGTCCTTAATGATCTCGGCCACTTCGAAATCGTAAACCCGCTTTACCTCGTCCTTGTCATAGAAGTCCTGCACCTTGGACGGAATGTGCGCGATGGAAAACCCGTGAGTCCTCAGATCGAAGGAGTCCCGAATGGGCCGTGCGTCATAAATCCGGCACTTGCGCGCCTCATACTTGGGCGGATTGGCTTTGTGCTCTTCTTCGGGCCAGTCCACGTACACGGCAGGGGTGGTGCCGTCGTCGATAATGTAGTTGAGGTCCGCCTCGATATAGGCTAGATCGGGCTCTTTGGTCTGTGCTTGCGCCATCGCTTTGTCCTTATTCTCCGGCGGGGGCGTGCTGACGCTCCCCGGCTTCATCCCGATAATAGCCCGCTTCGGCGGCCGCTTCGACCACGCTTGGATGCCAGTCCACTTTGCCCGCTTCCGGGCCACCAATCAGGGTCAGTAACGTGCCGGTCCCCTCGCCCACATAACGGAAGCCCCGGTACACGCCGATAGGCACGTTAATAGAATCGAACGAGCGCAGCAAAATTTCCTTTTCGCCGTCCTCCGTCATCCAGATCACCACCCAGTCACCGACCAGCGGCATAAACACTTCCTCGGTCTCGTGGGCGTGAAGCGCGGCGCCGTTGCCGCTTTCCGCCTGGATCATGCCCAGGTTAAAGCCGTGAGCTGGCAGCGGAATATTGGGCTGCAATTCCGGCTTGGACGCCGCCTCAACGACCCCCATGCCAACCAAATTGATCTTGAACCGCTTATGGCCCGGCAAATGATCGTCGATATAGGACTCGCTGGAGCCGTGCAGCTCATCAAAACGGGCCACATACCGGCTCATCTCTTCGACAGATACATTGTTGACGTCCATGACAACCGCCTCCCTGAAAGTCTCTTTATCTGTAGTTTAAGCCTTGGCAGAGGAATTAAAATGCCAAAAAAACAATGGTGATCGGGATCACAGCGCAGATGGCCGCTTTTTGCCTAGAATGAGGACATAAGAGGAAAACACCAGGTAATGGAGATACTCAAATGGAATGGTTGGCAGTACTCGCACTTGTGTATTTTAGCTTTATCGCCTGCTCATACGTGCTGATCGACGATCGGCCGACACTGCGGGATAACGGTGCACATTGAAAATAATTTATATTTATCAATAGGTTATGATAGTTTTCGGGAAAACCGGGGATTGTGCACGCGGACTCTTGAAACCGAGTCCGTGAATCCCGTACCATAGAGGCGAACAAAGCGCCGGATGATCCGAGAACGGGAGATACCGGCTGCGGGGTAGAATTTCCCCGCCGATACTTGGTCAGACCAACGGAGAAGCCGTTAAATGGTCGATGCGATCAACCTGTCGGCGCAGACCAGCACGAATCTGCTGGCATTGCGGCGGACGACCGAAGCCATTGCAGTTACGCAAGAACGGTTATCAACCGGGTTGCGAGTCAATTCGGCAATTGATGATCCAATTGCCTTTTTCGACTCGCGCGGACTGACCAATCGCGCCTCTGACCTGCAAGTTTTAAAAGACGATATCGACCAGGCGGTCAGTATCACCGAAGTGGCTGTCACCGGGCTTGAGTCCATCGAAGACTTGGTCGAGCAAATGAAAGGTCTGGCCCTGGACGCCCAAAGCGACTCGTCGTCCACCAACCGGTCCAAGGCCGCCGTGCAGTTCAATGATCTGCGGTCCCAACTGGACAATCTAGCCAACGACGCCTCGTTCAACGCCACCAACCTGCTGAAAGGCTCACCCGGTAATCTAAAGGTCACCTTCAGCGAGGACGGCAGCTCGACCCTCACCATCTCCGGCATCGCGTCGGACACCTCGGGCCTCTCTATCATCGCTGCGGCGTCCCACTGGACAGCCGATACCGATATCGACGGTGCGATCAATGATCTCGACAGCGCGCTGACGACCTTGCGCTCGTCCGCGACGACAATCGGCGCCAGCGCCGACCTCATCTCCCTGCGTCTTGATTTTGTCGAGACCCTGATCACCCAACTGGAAGAAGGCGCGGGCAAGCTGGTGAACGCCGACCTGAATGAAGAATCCGCCAACTTGTTGACCTTGCAGACCCGTCAACAATTGGGCACCATCGGCCTCAGCATTGCGCAGGACAGCGATCAGGCAATCTTCCGGCTCTTTTAAATTGCCGTCTTTGCCGCCGATGTTCTTGCTTAACGGGGGACGGCATGAATCAGAGCGCAACCACCGACATTGATAAGGTTCTAACGATTGCGGAAATTGTCCGGATCGCCCGTGAAAAGGCGGACCCGGAAGCCTGGGACTACATGGTCGGCGGATCGGAAACCGAAACGTCGCTGCGCCGAAATCGCCTGGCGCTGGACAAGATGGCCTTTCGCCCACGAGTGTTGCGGAATGTCTCGGAAATTGACACATCGCGGGAGTTTCTCGGCTGGAACCTCCGCCTTCCCCTACTGTTGGCCCCCATGGGTTCCTTGCAGCAACTGGACCCGGACGCGGCGGTACAGCCAGCCGCCGCCGCCAAGGAATTCGGCATCGCGTCGTTCCTCAGTTCCGTCTGCCCGCCCGGCATCGAAGAAACCATGAAACGGACCGACGGCGACATGATGTTCCAGCTGTACGTCCGGGGCGATGAACAATGGATTTTGGATCATGTCGATCAAGCGACAGACCTCGGGTATAAGGCATTTTGCCTGACCGTGGACACCGCCTATTACGGAAGACGGGAACGGGACAAAATGCGCGGGTTCACCCCGGCGGCCCGGCGGCGGATCGGTGGCACAGATTTCCAGGCGGGGCTCGATTGGGATGTGGTGGACACGATCAGGGCGCACTGCAAATTGCCGATGGCGCTGAAAGGCATCGCCACCGAAGAAGATGCGAAGCTTGCCGTCGAACACGGGATTGAACTTGTCTATATCTCCAATCACGGCGGACGGCAGTTGGATTACGGCCGCGGCTGCGCGGAGTTAATCCCCGAGATCGTCGATGCGGTCGATGGCAAAGCCAAGGTAATCGTCGACGGTGCGGTTTATCGCGGCACCGACCTTCTAAAGTGTATTGCGTTGGGCGCGGATGTGGTCGCTATCGGCAGATTATATGGATATGGGCTGGCCGCCGGCGGCAAGGCCGGTGTGATAAAGGTCCTGGAAATCCTTGAGGAGGAGGTCATCAACGCGATGGCAAACCTCGGCGTGACCAGCATGGATCAACTTAATCCCGATTATTTGCATCCGGGCGATGCCGTGCGGGAGCCGTCGGTCTTCAGCAGTTTCCATCTCGCGGACATTCCCGACTACACGTATTAGGCCCGCTCGCCGAAAGGTGACCGAAACGCTCTTGCGCGCCTTATCCATGGCGTGTTCAACTCCTGGCACAATGAATTGCAACAGGGAGGAAGGAAGCCATGTCCCAGATATCTCTTATGAAAAAGACCCTCGCCGCTGTGATCATCGCGCCGGCGGCGCTCACGCTGACGCTGACTACGGCGTCGGCACAACGGGACTTTTCCAAAGTAGAAATCAAGACCGTACCCGTGGCGGGCAATGTCCATATGCTTGTGGGCGCCGGCGGCAACATTGCCGTCTCGAGCGGCGACGACGGTATATTCATGATTGATGACCAGTTCGCGCCCCTGACAGATAAAATTATCGCGGCCGTCAAAGGCATCAGCGACAAGCCGATCCGGTTTTTGCTGAATACTCATTGGCACTTCGATCACACTGGCGGCAATCAGAACATGGTCAATAAGACCGACGTCACCATCATCGCCTCCGAAGCCGTCCGCAACACCATGGCCGTGCCGCAGGAACTAAAAGCCTTTAACCGCAAAATTCCGGCCTCGCCCAAAGAAGCGCTGCCGATGGTCACCTTCCGGTCCGGTACGACCTATCATATGAACGGCGAAACCATCCGCATTCGCAAATTGCCGAACGCGCATACGGACGGCGACTCCTTCGTCCAGTTCGAGAGGGCCAATGTGATTCACACCGGCGATACGTTTTTCAACGGTTTCTACCCGTTCATCGATGTGGAGCATGGCGGCAGCGTCAATGGGATGATCAAGGCAATTGATGAAATGCTGCGGTACGTCAATGACCAAACCAAGATCATTCCCGGGCACGGGCCGCTCGGCGACAAAGCCGCGCTAATCCGCTTCCAGGATATGCTGAAGACCACCCACAGCCTGGTGCTAGCGGCTAAGAAAAATGGCCAGGGACCAGACCAGCTCATACAGTCGGCGGCCTTTAAAGCCGTTGACGAAAAATGGGGCGGCGGTTTCTTGAAGGCCCCAGTCTGGCTGAAGATCGCCTTCGCCGGCTCGACATAGCTGTCTGCTCAATTGTGACGTTAGAGCGGGAGGGCGCTGCCCCTCCCGTTTTATTATTGCACCTGGATACGCATCGGATTGCACCAACTCAGACCCATGGTAATCCGAACCGCCTTGCACATATCTTCCGCTGTTGACCGGTCATCAAGTCCAGTGGCGTAAAGCTCGAAGATGGAGTCAGTGCCGCGCGTGATCGTATCAATCTGTCGCTGGGCGTTGTTAAAGATATCCGGCATCGCCTTGGTCATTTGGGGCCAGGCATCTTTGGCCGCTTTTTCTTCGTTGAAGACAGCCAGAAGCAGGCGATAAACGCTCTTGGTCGGTTCGGCCGACAGGACGAAGTCCCGTCCGTTCAAGATGGTGCCGTCGCTTTTGATCTCTATTTGTTGATCCGGCGGCTGCGGGATGTTCAGCCTGGCCAGCTGATCAGGGCTGACACGCAACGTATATTTACCCGGCCGCACGTAATCGAAGAGATAGAATCCGTCAAAGGCGCTCTTGGTCTCACGAACCACATCGCCCTTCTCATTGAGAAGTTGCAAAACGGCGTCGGAGACCTCGCTGGCCCACTTGCCCTTCTTGCGGAAGACTGTGCTGTCGATTTCGCCGGACACGATAATCGGGAAATCGATCGTATCAATGACACCCGGGCGGGGATAAATGCGGACGCCATCGGGATTGGCCAGCCAAGCGGGATCCTCAAGCGAACGTTTTTCAAGCGCCAGATCAACATTTCTGTAGGCCTGAATGCCGGTCACCAGAATGTTGCCGTCCTTGTCAGACTGCGTTTTGGATACCGAGCCGTTGGTGGTCAGCCGGACATTTTCCAGCGGCTCGTCCACATCTTCGTCGAATATGCCGTTGTCGTTGTTGTCCAGGAAAACTTTGGCGGCCATGCCGCCTTGCTTGGCCACCTGGCGACCGGAAACAAAAAAATCACCGGTGCGCGGGTTCCGTCCAAACGAGGTGGAAGCCGTGAATTTTGCCGTCACGCCACCATGGTGCGTGTAATCCATATTGAGGCCGAGGGCGATCTTGTCGAGATGGGTATTGAGACCGGCCGTATAGGTCGCCAACCGTGTGCCGGTGATATTCTTGTTGACCGCAAGTTTCGCAGTGTAATTCCTGTACACCTGCCACTCACCGGAAAGCTGGGCGCACTGGTGCCGCCCGGCACGGCGACCTGCCCGCCGATAAAGAGAGTGAAATTACCTTTACCCGGAATGGAACACGGCGCGCTGCAATCATGCTCCATGGTCGACAGGGTGAGGCTGCCGACAGATGACGGGTCCGTAATAGAGATGGTGATCTCGTCATTCTTATCGCCGGAAATCGCCAGTTCCGCGCGGTTGTGAGTACCGCCCAGATCGGTGACGTTGGAAACGGCCTTGTTGCCCGCAGCTGAATCGATGGTGACCGTGCCGGCCAACGACGGATCCGCCGCGATGGCGCCGAAATCGAGACCAGAATTTACGGTAATCGAAAGCGGGGTCAGGCCACCGCCACCGCCGCCTTGTGCATAGGCGGGTGTGGATACCGCGGCCAGCGCCAAGATAGAAAACGGCGCCAACAGCGAACGGAACAGAACGAGTGGATTGAGTTTTTTTTGCTTGTGCGACACGATTTTCTAAACAGTTGTTCCTGCAAATTGAGTCCCACAAAGAGCATTAGCGCCCTATTGAGGCGGAATTAGGGCTTTAATTATAGATATTTAGATGATTTTAAACCTTTCCGCCATTGGGTATTTCCGAACTCTGACTACGCATCGGCTCCTTTTATTCAGCGGCAGCCGGTTGTTGGCTGCCATTATCCACTGAAACTGGATCGGTTAGCCGCCGCCCGCCGTCTCGGGGGCTGTTTCTCCGCTCCTTCAACCGACGAACAATGTTGCTGCGGCGTTCTGCATTGGGCGGCCACTCGAAGATAAGTCCCGCCGGTCGTTATAGACGGAGCCGATGTCTTTTTGATCTTTAAGGAATCCGGCTTGGAACAAATCTCGTTCACTCGCCATTTCAAACATTCCGTTAAGGATAAAACTCTCCGACCGAGGGCACACACCACAGACGTAAAACTCAACATCGCCGCTCAGGTTTGCCGCGACCCAGTCAAACAAGTCTTGTGACGACCCCTCCAAAATAAAATATCTGCCGTATCTCAATTCAGGCATTGTTCCAGGTCCATAGTCAATCGTTCGCCATATAGTATGTTTGTTCACTCGGCAGACATTAACGAAACCATATGTCGGTCGTGTGAACGGGATGTAAACCGCCGTTTCCGCTCTCGTAAAATTCTCGGTCCGCCCGATTGATTGGCCGGGTCAAGTACGTTACTAGGTCCCTCATAAAATCGTATACTGGGGAGGTTTCATGGGCTCGGCGTCTGCACCGATTCCCGCCAATAATTTGGACCATGTCTCGCTGGCCGTACCGGATCTGGCGGCAGCGCTGGACATGTACCAAACCCGCTTTGGCTGTGAGGTGACTGCCCCCAAGGACCTGCCGGAGCAAGGCATCCGCATGGCCTATGTTCTGCTCGGCAATGCTAAAATCGAACTTATGGAACCCCTCGACAGCTCATCCCCCATCGCTAAATTCTTGGAGCGGCATCCGACCGGCGGCATCCATCATTTCTGCCTGACCACGGACGATGTGGACGCGGCTGCCAAGGCCGGCGGCGAAGACTACCAGGTCCTGGCGGACCCGAAACCTGGTCATCATGGCCGGGACCTATTTTTCATTCATCCCAAGGATTCCCTCGGCGCACTAATCGAGATTGAGGAAGCCGAGGAATAGCCAAGACAAATCGAAGGAGAGAAAGACGTGATCGCTGAACGCAACTACAAGGAAATCATTTTCGAGGTCAAAGACGATGTGGCCTGGATCACCATCAACCGGGCGGACGTGATGAACGCCTTCCGGGAACAGACCCTGGATGAGCTGATCGACGCAGTGAAGTCCACCCGCGAAGATGCATCTATCGTTTGCGCCGTGATCACCGGTGCGGGTGATAAAGCCTTTTCCGCCGGCGGCGACTTCCACGCCATGATGAAGCTCAACCGGGCCAACGCCATGCACTGGAACGACCGGATGCTCGGCCTCGCCATGGCCATCCGCGGTGTCCCGATCCCGGTGATCGCCATGGTCCATGGCTACTGCATGGGCGGCGGTCATGAATTGGCTTTGTGGTGCGATCTGGTGATTTCCGCCGATGACGGCGTATTCGGCCAGACCGGCGCGAAAGTCGGCGCCTGCCCGACCGTCGGCGCGACCCAGTACATTCCCCGCCTGATCGGGGATCGTAAGGCCAAGGAAATGATTTTCCTCTGCCGCACCTTCAAGGCGGAAGAAGCTGTTCAGGTAGGCTTGATCAACAAGGTGGTGCCCAAGGCCAAGCTGCGGGAAGAAACCGAAGCCTGGTGCCAACAGATGAAAGGTTATTCCGGTCAAACCCTGCGGGCCACCAAGAAGTCGCTGAACTTTGAATCGGACGAACTTTATGCCTCCTGGCAGCAGGGCATGGAATTGCTGGCGGAGATTTGGGGCTCGGAAGAATCCCTGGAAGGCATGAACGCCTTCATGGAAAAACGCAAACCCGACTTCCATCAGTTCCGGCTGCGGCGGAAGGAGAAAGTCGATCAATACCTGGACGACCTTGCAAACGACCGCAACGAACGGCCAAAGGGATAACGCCTATGACCGCCACCCCCGCCCCCGGCGCGCTGGACGGCATTAGGGTCATCGATCTGACCCGGATCCTGGCCGGGCCGTTCTGCACCATGAACCTGGGCGACATGGGCGCCGAGATCATCAAGGTGGAACAGCCGGGCCGGGGCGACGACACACGGGTCTGGGGCCCGCCCTTTGCCGGCGACGTGGCCGCGTATTTCTTGGGCGTTAATCGCTCCAAAAAAAGCATCAACCTCAATCTCAAGTCGGAGAAAGGACGCGATATTCTCCGCGCGCTCCTCAAAGAGGCGGACGTCCTGATCGAGAACTTCAAGCCGGGCCAATTGGACGGCTGGGGCTTCACCAAGGAATGGATGGCGGAAAATGCGCCGCAAGTGGTGCATTGCGCCATCACGGGTTACGGCGAGAAAGGCCCCAAGGGCGGCTTTCCCGGCTATGACTTTTTGCTGCAGGCGGAAAGCGGATTGATGAGCATCACCGGCGAGGCCGATGGCAGCCCGTCCAAGCTGGGCGTGGCCATCGTCGATGTCTGCACCGGCCAATACGCCGCTATGACGATCCTGGCGGGTCTACAGGCGCGGCACACCACCGGCAAAGGCCAGAAGATCGATCTGTGTTTGTTTAACACCTCGCTCTCCATGCTGGTCAACGTGGCGTCCAATTATCTGATCGGCGGGTGGAAACCGGGGCGCTATGGTAACGGCCATCCGAACATCGTGCCCTATGCAGACTATGTCTGCGGTGAAGGTTCCATCGCGCTAGCGGTCGGCAACGACACCCAGTTCGCCAAGTTCGCCGAGCTGGTGGACCGGCCCGACTGGGCCACTGACGAGCGTTTCCAGAAGAACGCCGGCCGCGTGGAAAACCGGGACATTCTTGATCCGGAAATCCTGGAGGCGCTGTCAGCCAAATCGGCCGATGACTGGATCGCCCTTTTCGAAAAAGAGGGCCTGCCCTGCAGCAAAATCAATTCTGTCGAGGAAGCCCTGGAAAGCCCGCAAGCCGCCGCCAACGATATGGTGATCGAACTGGATCACCCCACGGCCGGCAAGGTCCGGACGCTGGGTGTGCCGTACACATTCCACGGCACCCCCGCCGTGCCCCGCTCCGCCCCGCCGATCCAGGGCGCAGATACAGAGAACATCTTGAGAGACATCGTCGGCATGACCGACGAAGAGATCACCGCGCTCAAAGACGACGGCGTGGTCTAGGAGGAGGAAGAAACATGTCGGACAAAGTCAAAGTCGCCATCGTGACCGGCGGCGGATCAGGGATCGGCCGGGCCTCGGCGCTGGCCCTGCAAAACGCAGGCTACAACGTCGCCATCGCCGGACGGCGGGCCGACGCATTGCAGGAAACCGTTGATATGGGCAGCGCAGATGGGCCGGAAATGCTGGCCGTGCCGACGGATTTGTCGGATGAGAAGCAAATTGCCGCATTGTTCAAGACGACCATGGACAAGTTCGGCCGGTTGGATGTGCTGTTCAACAATGCCGGCGGCGGGGCGCCCCGCATACCCATGGAAGACCTGGACATCGCCGACTGGCGGCGCACGGTGGACGTGAACCTGACGGCCTGTTTTATCTGCGCCCAGGAAGCCATCCGCATCATGAAAAACCAGGACCCAAAGGGCGGGCGGATCATCAACAACGGGTCCATTTCGGCGCACACGCCTCGGCCGGATACGGTGGCCTACACCGCGACCAAGCACGCCATCACCGGGCTCACCAAAAGCATTTCGCTCGATTGCCGGAAGCACAATATCGCCTGCAGCCAGTTGGATATCGGCAATGCGGAGACCCCGCTGGCCGAACGCTTCAAACACGGCGTGCCGCAAGCCAACGGCGACATCATGGTCGAGCCAGTGTTTGACGTGACCCACGCCGGCAACGCTATCGTTCAGATGGCGGAACTGCCGCTCGACACCAATGTCCAATTCATGACCCTAATGGCCACCACCATGCCCTATATCGGCCGCGGCTAAGCCGGGCCTTGTTCAGACCTTTAGGAGAGTAGACGTGAACGACCAGATCAGAAATTGCATCGCCCCCGACCGCAACCCGCGCAAGCCGGACTATACGTTGCCGGCCGGCGCCATCGATACCCATGTGCATGTGTTCTACGACAAGTACCCGCTATCGCCGGGCCGGGGCTATAACCCGCCAGAATCCACCCTGGATGATCTCAAACATCTGCATGCGACGTTGGGCGTCGATCGGGTGGTCTTTACCCAGCCCTCAATCTACGGCACCGACAATTCCGCCATTCTGGACGGCATGAACGCGTTGAACGCGGAAACACCCGACCGCGCCCGCGCCGTGGTCGCCATCACCATGGATTTCTCCGATGACGAGCTCGCCAAGATGAACGAAATCGGCGTGCGCGGCGTGCGGCTGAACACCGACAACAAGGGCGGCATGCCGGTCGAACTCAACGAGTTGGACAGCCTCGCCGACAAAATTGCTCAGTTTGACTGGCACTTCGAATGGCTGTTCCCGGGCAAAGACATTGTCGATCTGATGCCGGTCTTCAAAAAGACCAAAATTCCCATGTCCATCGGCCACTTCGCCTATCAACCGGCCACGGCGGGCATCGACGCGCCGGGCTTCCAGGCGCTGTTGGAGCTGATGAAGGAGGGCAATACATGGATCAAGATTTCCGGGGCCAACCGGGTCAGCGAGACCGATCTGCCGCCCTATGACGACGTGCTGCCCATGGCCCGCGCGTTGATTGATGCCGCGCCGGACCGGGTGATGTGGGGCACCGACTGGCCGCATCCGAACAAATACGAGGTCAATCCGAATGACGGCGACCTCGCCGACGCCTTCGCCGAATGGGTGGAGGATGACGCGATGCGCCAGAAGATCATGACGGATACCCCGGCGGCGTTTTATCGGTTTTGACGGATTGGCTTTTAACTAGATGGGTCCACGGATCACGGCTTCGCCGGTCCGTGGATGACTAGTTTTTTAGCCACCACTACTTTAGTCATGCGCGGACCGCTCCGCAGGAGCGTGATCCGCGTACCCAGGTTATAAATACCCCCTACAACTCCCCGATCACCTTCTCGCCGAACAGCTCGACCGTGCGGCGGAGTTCATCCAGGGTCTGATCGCCGAAGGCGAAACGGCAGAGGAAGTAATTGATCCCCGCCTCGTCATACTGCCGTTGGATTTCATCGCGGACCCGGTCCGGCGTACCGGCGATGCCCTGGCCGGTTTCGACCATGCCGTCGAACGTCTCTGCATAGTGGACGCCGATCGGCGATTTGCCATATCGATCCCATAGGGTGAAGAAACTTTTACGCCAGACCGGATAGGCCCGGCGCGCCGTTTCCAGTGCTGCCTCGTCGGTTTCGGCAATGACAATATAGCGGGTCATGCCCATGAGAGGCTCCGGATCATTCTCCGCATGTGTTTCCCGCCACCTACCGAAAAAGGCCTCGGCCACCTCTTTGGCCGGACCCGCCGGCAGATTGGTCACCACGTTGACATTGTTCTCCGCCGGCCACAGCGCGCTGGCCGGATTGACCACCCCGTACCAAAGCGGCGGATGGGGCGTCTGCACCGGCAGGCAGTTGATGGGCATGTCCTCGACCTGAAAATGCTCACCCTTGAAATTGAGCACGCCACCTTTCATCCCCTCGGTGATCAGCTCCAGCGCTTCGCGGTACATGGCTGGCGCCCGGTCGTAGTCCAAACCGTAATATCCATGTTCAATCGGGGAGATGCCTTTTCCGATACCCATTTCAAGCCGCCCGCCGCTCATCTGATCGAGCATGCATATTTCTTCCAACAGCCGGACCGGGTGATAAAGGGGCAGGCAATAGACGACCGGACCGAAGCGCAGCCGGGTTGTCCGCTGAGCCAGCGCCGAGAGGAACACGTTGGGCGACGGCGCCATGCCCAGCGGCGTAGCGTGGTGTTCCGCCATATGATAGGCATAGATGCCCACCTGTTCGTACAGTTCCCCCAGCTTCAAGCGGTTCTCGTAGAACTCCCCGGGCGTGGCGGCGCCACCATAATCCAAGTGGTCAAATACGCCGAATTTCATGCTGTTCCCCTTGTGCCCACCTGCCGTTAGCTCAGATCAAACCCGTGACGCTTCAGAAACGCCCCCATGGCTGACAAGTCGCCGGCCTTGCATAACCGCCGGGAGACCTGTTCCGACCAGCCATAGAATTCCGGCGGCGGGTAGTCTTCGGTCTGCAAATAGTTTTCCGGCAATATCGGGCGGATCGCGTGGCGGCGCTGATCGTAGGCGTCGATATTTTCCTCAAAGGCGTCATCGGAATAGCCGTCCCGGTGGACCACGGCCGCCGGCGGCAGCCGGAGGCTGATATCACGCTGCTCATCGGGCCAGCCGGCGGTTAGTCCGCAAATGGGGTACACGCCTTTCGGAATGCCCAACAGCGAACACGTTGCGTCCATGTCTCGGCGGATTTGGCTCACCCCGCAGCACCCAAGTCCCTGGGACTCAGCCGCCAGCACGTAACTTTGCATGGCAAGAGCCGCATCCACCGCCGCATTCATAAAACTGTCCGCGTTATTCTGGGCATAGGTCTTGCCGCGGAGTTCGGTGATCCGCCGCGCGCGGCGAAGATCACCGCAGAATATCAGCACCACCGGCGCCTTGGCGACGAAAGCCATACCGGAAATCTCCGACAACCGGTCTTTGAGTCCCTGGTCCCGCACATCAATGATGGAATATTGCTGAAGATCGGACTTGGCCGACGCCGATTGCGCACACGCCAAGAGCGTGGTGCGCAAACTCTCCGGCACCTCCCGCTCAAGATAGCGGCGGTAACTGCGCCGGGCCAAAATATCGGCCAGGCGGCCGGCGGCCTGCGAGTCCAGGTCCACATCTGACGGCAAGCCGAAACGCGCCGTGATAAGTTCAGCGATATGCGCCATGGCGCTCTCCTTGCCTGTATATATTCCCGCTTAGTAGGGCTTGTCGCCGGCAATGATCACCCGGTGCATAAGCCGGTGCTCCGTATAGTCGAATAAGGCGTAGTGCAGGCTCACCCGGTTGTCCCAGACGGCCAGATCATTGGTCCGCCATTTGTGCCGGTATTGGAATTCCGGTGTCCGAAGGTGATCAAACAGATAGTTTAGCAGAAACCGGCTTTCACGCCGGTCCATATCCTTGATGAAGCTGGTCATGGATTCGTTGACGAACAGGCCTTTTTGACCGGTTTCCGGGTGAGTGCGGACGACCGGATGGAGCGCCGGTGTATAGCTCGCTTTCTGCTCGCGCTTATAAATCTGGTAGTCCTTTTCCCACAGTTCCGGGCGGACATGTTCGTCATAAGGCTGATAGGAATCGTGATAGGCCCACAAACCATCCACATGAGCCTTCATCCGGTCCGACAGGGCCTCATAGGCGGCGACGCCGTTCACCCAAATCGTATCGCCGCCTTCGGCCGGAATATCCTTGGCATACAGGGTCGTGCCCATGGACGGCTTTTCCCGGCCGACGAAATCCGTGTGCCACAAATCGCGGGTGACGTGCGGCGGGTTGTCCGAGTCGTACTCCAGAATATCTATCTCCGGCACGGTCGGGTGCTTTTCGAATCCCGAGACCGATGCGGGCTGCAAATCGCCGAACCGCCGGGAAAAGGCCACCTGCTGTTTCTCGGTCAGGTTTTGATTCCGAAAGACAACGACCGTGCGATCCAATACCGCCTGGTGGATTTCATCAAACTGCCGGTTGGTGAGGTCCTGCGAAAGATCGACGCCCTCAATAATCGCGCCGCAGGCCGGCGACATTTCTTCAACGGTAATCGTTTCATATCCCATTCTAGAGGACCTCCCATCCTAACGCACACCGGCGGCGAACCCTCTCAAAACCATCATTTAGGGTCCGGCGCTATCTCTTAGAGTTTAACAGATCAACCATGGGGACGAAAAGTCGGGAGGCTTGTGCCGTCCGATCCAACGGCCATAATCATAGCCGTTCCTTTCTGTAAGGCTACTCTGTGTCGTTTTCCTTCACCACAAATCTACGCGGCATATTCCTGATGATGGTGGCGGCGACGGTCTTCGCGTTCAAAGACGGATTCGCCAAGCATCTGACCGCGACATACCCGGTTGCCGAACTCGTCATGGCGCAATACGGATTCATGCTGCTTCTGGCATCTTCGCTACTCATCTGGCGATTTGGCTGGAAAGCAGCAATCCCTAACAGTTTGCCCTCTCAGCTACTGCGGGGATCATTGGGCGTGGGCACGGTGGCGCTGTTCTATCTGGCAATCCAGCACATCCCCCTGGCCGACGCCACAGCGCTCGCGTTTATATCTCCGATTGTGGTCACCCTCTTGTCGCCGGCCATCCTTAAGGAGAAAGTCGGGTTTCGCCGCTGGGCCGCGGTCATCATAGGGTTTATGGGAATCCTGTTGATTGTGCAGCCCGGATTTCAGGATATTGGGGTTGGAACGTGGTACGCGATTGGGGCCGGGGTTGTGTTTGCGTTCTTCCAGATCGCCACGCGCAAACTGACGGTGAGCGAGCGTCCGCTTGTAATGGTGGTCTATACGGGCGCGGTCGGCTTTTTCGCCACCGCCGCATTTAGCCCCCTCTTCTTTATCCCGCCACCGGCGGAGGACGCCCTGATACTCTTCGCCATGGCCACCATGGGCTTCGCCGGACAAGGTCTCATGATCTACGCCTTCCTAGCCGCACCCGCCGTGGTCATTGCCCCGTTTTTCTATGTTTCCATTGTCGCCGCCACGGTCGTCGGCTATGTGGTCTTTGGCGACTTCCCAAACCTGACCGCCTGGATGGGAATCGCACTGATCATCGCGTGCGGCGTCTATATTGCTGTGAGAGAGGCAAAGGCCAAGGAACCGACGATCTAGGGCCATGACCTCAGGCTGAGGCAAACACGACTTCCGTTGAGCAACGCCGAAGTTCGCGCTTTTGGGCAAAGTTATACGGCCGGCCCCGGTGCAGTGTGCACCGGTTGTCCCACATCAGGACGTCATTGTTCCGCCACTCGTGGCGGTACACGAACTCTCTCTGGGTCGCATGCTCCAACAGATCCAGCAGGAACATCCGCGCCGCCGCCGTCGGCATGCCTTCAATTTCACGGGTATGTATGCCGATGAACAGGGATTTCCGGCCTGATTCCGGGATCGTATGGACGATTGGCCAATGGACCGGTGGCAGTTTCTCCATGCCTTCCGGGGTGAAATGCGCACCGCCCAGCATGTTCCGGGAATGAAACGCCCAATGTTCGGCGACCAGGCCTTCAATCCGGGCCTTCATATCCTCGTCCAGCGCATCGTAAGCCGCCCGCTGATCGGCGAATTCGGTCTGCCCCCCTTCCCCCGGCAGATCGATACCGCAGAGGATGGAATATTGCGCCGGCGGATTTTTAAAGGAACTGTCGCTGTGCCACATCTGATTGGCGATCAGCGAGACATTGCGGGCATTGTCCGTGGGCAGCACGGCGCCGTCATCATCCACATTCGCCAGATCAATCACGTCCGGGTTTTTGAGGCGTTGTTTTTGGTTGCTGGCCAGATTCAGCCCAGCGTCAATGGGTCCAAAATTTTTGGCGAAGGCGGCGTGCTGATCCTCGGTGATGGGCTGATTGTGGAACACCAACACCGCATACTGGTTTATGCCACTTTGGATTGCAGAAACTTGTTCCAGCGTCAGCGACTCGCGCAAGTCAATGCCGGTGACTTCGGCCCCGAAAACAGGATGAAGCGGCGTGATTTGTATGGTCATGGCGACACTCTCTATCTCCAGAAATATAAGGATTTCAGGGGACCAAGGTCAACGCTGTCGCGATAGCCATTTAATCTTCAGTAGAATAACCTGATGTGGCGTTATCTTTCTAGTGATCGTGGTAAACCCCTATATCAATTTCGTAAAACGAAAGAGATACTATCGAAAGGCCATGCGGCAACGACCGCATGTGGAGTGGTGAAAGTGTTTCAAACAAAATTATGTATTCTTGGGGTGCTGGCGGCGCTTGTCCTGTCCGCTTGCAGCTCCACTAGTCCGGAATTCAGAGCCGGTCTCAAGGCTTTTGAAGCCGAGGACTATGCGGCTGCGCTAAAACAGTGGCAGCCCGTGGCCAACAAGAAAGACGCCGACGCCCAGCACAGTATCGGCTGGATGTACGAAAACGGTCTTGGCGTCGAAAAAGATATGAAAGCCGCCGCAGATTGGTACCAGAAGGCGCTGGACAATGGACACAAGGGCGCGGGTTTGAACCTGGGCAACATGTATGACGACGGCGATGGCGTGCCCCAGGACTACAAAAAGGCCGCCGAGTTATTTGAAATCGCGACCGGCGCCGGTTTTGCCGAGGCCTACAACAATTTGGGCCACATGTACCGCAACGGCCAGGGTGTGGAGAAAGACGAGGAAAAAGCGGCTGAATTGCTGCTCGCCGCCGCCAGCGCCGGCTATGCGCCAGCGCAAAACACTGTCGGCGTAATGTTTTTTAAGGGCCAGGGCCTCGAACAAAGCGCGGAAGCCGCCTACTACTGGTTTACCAAGGCTGTGCAGGCGGAACAGCCGGGTGCGTAACACAATCGCGAGTTTGCCCGGACCTTTCTGACGGCTGAACAAATAAAGGACATCGATCAAAGACTGGGTGTCGGGGAGGACGCATCGTGAGGCATTTTATGGCCAATGGCCTCAACCTCAAATCCGCCCAAAAGCTGTCAGCGGTGGCAATCGCCGCCATTGTCTTGCTCCCGGTGGCCGGCTCCCTCGGCGACGATCGCACCAAGACTGAAACTATCGTCCCGGTCAGCGAATCCCCTGTCAAAACCGCGGCAAACCTGGGTCCCAATGAGTGGCAGGTCGAAACCGCCTCCGGCAGCGTGGGCGTGACCGAAGACGACACGCCGGGCGCCAGGGAACTTCGCGAAGGCATGGTGGTCGCACCGGGCGCCCGTGTGGAAACCGGGCGCCCGTGTGGAAACCGGGCCGGACGGGTGGGTTGTTTTGACCAACGCCCGGGATGTGATGGCCGTGGCCGCCAAGACAACGTTTTCTTTGCCGAAGGAAGCACGGGATCCGAAAAACACGCAGGTTTTACAGAATATCGGCAGCATCCTGTTCAAGGTGAACAAAGAACCGGATCGAAAATTCGAAGTCAAAACCCCTTTTCTGATCGCCGGGGTCAAAGGCACGACCTTTAGCGTCAGCGTCAGCAATAGTTCTGCCAACGTGTCCGTCAGTGAGGGCACTGTCGGCGTTTCTTCCTCGGATGGCTCTTCCTCCTCCGATGTCAGCACTGGCCAGACCGCCAGTGTGTCGTCGGCGACCGGTGGCGATGTCAGCGTGAATGCGACGTCAGGACGCGGCGGCCAAGGCCAGGGGCAAGGTCAAGGTCAGGGCGCCGGTCCGGGCGCGGGTCAGGGTAATGCCGGTCGGGGCAACAGCAACGCCGGCGGCAACGGGCGTGGCAACGGGCGTGGCGCCGGTCCGGGTCAGAGCGGCGGCAATGCCGGCGGTAACAGCGGTGGCGGCGGTGGCGGCGACAGCGGCGACAGCGGCGACAGCGGCAGCTTCGGTGACTCCGGTGGCGGTAACGGCGGCGGTAACGGCGGCGGCAACGGTGGCGGTAACGGCGGCGGTAACGGTGGCGGAAAAGGCTAGGTGAGACAGCTTCCCCAGTTCGATATCTCTGGATTTCTGCGTGTGGCGCGAAGAGGGTTTCTACCACACCTTTTGTTGTTTGGGTTTGTCGCCCTTGTCTACCTCAGCGGCGGACTGTCCTTCCTCGAACACCGGTTGATGGATTTCCGGTTCGAGAATACCCCGCGCACCGCCACCAAGAATCTGGTCATGATCAACTTGGATCCCAAGAGTATCCGGGAAATCGGCGTCTGGCCCTGGCCACGCAGCACACATGCCCAACTCATCGAAAAATTAAATGACGCCGGGGTGCGACAGATCGCCCTGGATATTGACTTCAGTTCCCGCTCTACCCTGGCTGAAGATGAAGCTCTGCTCGCCGCCATGCGGAAATCCCGCGCAAAGATCATCCTTCCCGTCTTTCGCCAAGAAGTCCGGGACGGGGCCGGCAAATCCAAGTTGGTGCTGTCGGCGCCCTTGCTGCCTTTCCTGAAACAGGCGGAGATCGCCTCCATCAATATGCGCCCGGACAGCGATGGCCACGTTCGGAAGCAGGTCTATGTGGAACTGTGGGACGGCCAGGCCGTGCGGTCCATGCCCATGGCCCTGGCGGGCCGGACCGACGCCAGTTTTGACAGCTTCAACATTGATTTCGGCATTAAGCACGCCGCCATCCCCCAATACTCGTTCATCGATATCTTGAAAGGCCGGGTCCCGCGTTCCCTGTTGATCAACAAGGACATCCTGGTTGGCGCAACGGCGATCGAATTGGGTGATCAATTGACCGTCCCCGTGCACAAATCCATCGCCAGCCCCTATGTTATCGCCCTCGCCTATGAGAGCCTGGTGCAGAAGCGGGAAATCCGAACCCTCAATCCAATGATCCTCTTGCTGGCCGGGTTGATTTTCATCTTTCCGTGCGCCCGCTTCCTAAATGGGCAAGGCTGGCGCGGGGGCGCCGTCGGGACAGGCCTTTCCATCATCGCCTTCGGCGGCATTCCCTATCTTGTCCAGCTGAGCTGGCCTCTCTCCATCCAGGCAACACCGCTGATGCTGCAGGTGGTGCTGTCCTATATCTACAGCCTTACCGTCAACCTGGATCGGCAGTCGCTGATCGCCTTTCGGGCGAGCATGGCCGCTTCTCACCAAAAGTCGGTTATTCGAAAGTATGCGGAGAACGCGTTTGACGGCATGGTCATTGTCGATCACGACGACAAGATTGAATTCGCCAATCCAGCGCTGGAGCGGATGTTCGATTTCGGGTCGGGGGAGCTGATCGGCAAACCGGTCAACATCCTCATGGCTGACGAAATCGTGCCGATCAACCAAACGGGCACACGAGACGAGAACGACGACACCACCGCCTTATGTTTCGAAACCAGCGGTCAACTCAAGGGTGGGCTCACTTTTCCCATTGAAGTGGCTGTCACCGAAATTCAACACAAGGTCAGCAAGCACGAATTGGAACAGCGGGAAACCGAACGGGTCAATAAGCTAATGGTGATCCGCGATATTACCGACCGGAAGATCATCGAACACGGTCTCCGCGATTCCAACACCGAACTTGAACGCAAGGTCCGCGAACGGACCAAGGAACTGCTTGTCGCCAAGGAAGCCGCCGAAGCCGCCAACCGGATCAAAGCCGAATTCCTAGCGAATATGAGCCATGAATTCCGCACGCCGCTAAACGCCATCATCGGATTCTCGGAAACCATGTCGAGCGGCATATTCGGGCCCCTGGGCAACGATAAATACGCAAACTACGCAGAGAACATCTATAACTCCGGCGTCTACTTGATGGATTTGATCAATGACATTCTCGATGTCTCCGCTATCGAAGTCGGCAAGATTGAACTGCATGAATCCCAGATTGATCTCCTGGATATAGCCGACTCGGCAATCACCATGGTGAGCCACAGGGCCGCCTTCCACCAGGTGTCCATCATCAACAAGATGGGCGACAAGGCGCCGACCATTTATGCCGATGGCGTCCGCATCAAACAGATCCTCGTCAATCTCCTGTCCAACGCGGTCAAATACACGCCGGAGAACGGGATCGTAATGCTGCAGATGGATGAAGACCCGGAAGCCGGTCTCAAAATCTTGATCACCGATACCGGCGTCGGCATGACCGCCCGGGAAATCGAAATCGCCCTGACCCGCTTTGGCCGGGTGCAGAACAGCCAGGTTTCCGAGGTGGAGGGCTCCGGCCTCGGCCTGCCGCTCGCCGCCGGCCTGGTGGAAGCCCATGGCGGCAAGCTCAACATCACCAGCAAGCCGGAATTCGGCACCACGGTCACCGTCCAACTGCCCGAGGAACGGGTGATACACTGAATATGGATCCTCGGGTCATGCTTCCGGCAGTCCGTGGATAACGAGTGTTTTTTGCCGCTAAATATTTGGTCATGCGCGGTCCTGCCTGCGCGAAGCCGGAGCTTCGCTACGGCGGAGGCAGACTTGTCCCGCGTATCCATTATTTAACCACGAAGATCACAAAGGACACGAAGTTGGTTTTGCGCCTTAATCCCTTCGTGAACTTCGTGCTCTTCGTGCTCTTCGTGCTCTTCGTGGTGAACTAAATGGGCCACCCCCACCCGCGTTGTCCGGATAACCCCGGACCCCGCACCCTCCCCCGTAAAGGGGGAGGGCATTTGGCTGCGGACTTGCTCTCACGACAGCCTTCCCCCCTTGCGGGGGAAGGTGGCCCGAAGGGCCGGATGGGGTGAACAATATATGGTGGTGCCCGCGTCCGGACTTGAACCGGAACTCCCTTACGGAAACGAGATTTTAAGTCTCGCGTGTCTACCAATTCCACCACGCGGGCATCGCGTTGAGCGGGCGGTCAACCTATCGTTTTGAATGGATCAGGGAAAGAGGGTTGCGCCTTTCCGCCTCAAGAAAGCGCCTGCCACCGCGCATACTCATCCACCGCCGCACCGTCCACCATTGTCGGGCCGGTGCCGCGCCCGGAGGTGCGGTGCATGATCCTTGCCTCTGCGCCTTCGTCCCAGGGGCGGCCGCGATGGTTTACCCGGCGGTTATCCCACATGACGATGTCGCCCTCGTCCCATTCATGGGTGTGCACGAATCGATCCTCCGCGCAAAACGCCCGCAGCTCATCGATCAGCGCCTTACCTTCGTCTTCCGGCCAGCCGACGACGGTCTCGGCCTGGGACCCGACATAAAGACACTTGGCCCCGGTCTCTTCATGACGGCGCACCAACGGATGGCGGAGCGGCGGCCACTTGGCCCGCTCTTCATCGGTGAACACCAGCCCTTCCTTCATTCGGGAGCGCTGGAAATCATGCTCCAGGATCAACCCGTCCAATTCCGCCTGACGTGACGCCGGCAACGCCGCCCACGCGGCTTGCAGATCCGCCCATTGGGTCGCGCCACCGGTGGCGGGCATTTGCCGCGCCGACAGGAACGAATAGCGGGCCGGCGCCTGATAAAAGGTGCTGTCCGAATGCCATTGCTGGTTTGAGCGCAGAAACTTGGAAAGCCGGGAGTCCGGATCGCGCAAGCTTCCGTCTGCCTCCCTATTGGACATGAAGGCCACATGCTGAGTGGGATCCATCAGATCGTCTTCCAACGGGCCGAAGCGCTTGGAGAATTCCACCTGCTGTTCATCGGTCAGATGCTGGACCTTGAACGCCAAAACCGCGTGTTCCAGCGCAGCCTGGTGCAATACCTCAAACAGCTTGTCATTCAGCGGCTTACCGAGATGGATCTCGGTGACCTCGGCGAAGAAGGTCTCGCCGAGCCGGGTTATGCGGGGTCCGCCGTCGAGCGGCATTGGCTGTTCTCCCCTTATCAATCGTCCCTAATAGTCGTCTTTTGCTTCGCCTTCCGGCGTGACCAGGTCCTGCTCAATGGGCTCGCCGCCCAGATCGACGATCATCGCTTTGATCTTGCCAACAATCTCTTCGAGTTCAGCCTCGCTGGTGCCCCGGGACACCAAGGTACAGCCGAACTTTCCGGCGCGGCGGAACGGATAAGAACCGATATCCACGTTTGGGTGCTCGTCCTGAATCGCGCCCAAACCCGCTGCAACTGCGCCCTCTGGCAGATAACAGGCGACCGCCGCGGAAAGCACCTTGTCCCCGCTTTGCAGGGTCAGAGCGTAGCCTTCGAACATGGCGCGCATAATCGACGGCACGCCAGCCATCACATAGACATTATCCATCCGGAAGCCCGGCGCCTTGCTGACCGGGTTATAGATCAACTCCGCGCCGACGGGGATTTCCGCCATCTTGAGGCGTGCTTCGTTCAGGTTTTCCTTGGCAATGAAACCTTCCAGAAGCTCGACCGCCTCCTTGCGGCGTTCGATCTCCACGCCAAAGGCCTTAGCGACGCAGGAAGCTGTAATATCGTCGTGGGTCGGGCCAATGCCCCCCGTGGTAAAGACGTAGGTGTATTTGGCGCGGCATTCGTTGAGCGCGCCGACGATCACGTCTTCCACATCCGGGATCACCCGCGCCTCTCGCAGACGGATGCCCATCTCGGTCAGCCGTTCGGCCAGCCAGTGCATGTTGGCGTCCTTGGTGCGGCCCGACAGAACCTCGTTGCCGATGATCAATACACACGCGGTGATGGTTTTAGAATCCGCCATAATGTCCCTGTGCTGGTTGATTTGCGCAGCCATCATTGGCGGATTTTCCGCCGATGGCAAGGGGCGCAGTGATCACAAAAAATCCTGCAGGAGCGCGACCAGCGGTTCATCAGCCGGCGGCATAGGATAATCGCCGAGGCGCATGGGCCGCACCCACTTCAATTCCTGACCTTCCTGCGGCATAGGCGCGCCGTTCCACACCCGGCACAGGAACAGCGGCATCAGCAGATGAAAATCGTCATAGGCATGAGAGGCAAAGAACAGCGGCGCGAGGCAGCTTTGGCTGACGTCGATGCCGAGTTCTTCCTCCAGTTCGCGGATCAGGGCCGCCTCGGGCGTTTCACCATCCTTGACCTTACCGCCGGGAAATTCCCAGAGGCCCGCCATGGCCTTGCCTTCGGGACGCTTTGCGATCAGCACCCGGTCGTCCACATCCAACAGCGCCACGGCGGCGACAAGCACAATCGGCGCACCGGGCTTGGACGCCCGAACCTCCGCTTCCAGACACGCCGGATCAGGACCGGTAATCGGCATTGATCGAAATATAGCCGTGGGTGAGATCGCAGGTCCAGACGGTGGCCCGCCCCTGGCCGACCCCCACATCCACTTCGATGAGGATGTTCTGACCCTTCATATGTTCGGCCACCGGCGCCTCGTCATAGCCGGGAACCACGCCGCCGTCCCGGGCGACATCAATCCCGCCGATGGTGATGCGGAGCTTGTCCCGATCCGCCGCCTCACCGGACTTTCCGACCGCCGCGACGATCCGGCCCCAGTTGGCGTCTTCGCCGGCGATGGCCGTCTTTACCAAGGGCGAGTTGGCGATGGAAAGGCCGATGGTCTTTGCCGCCGCATCATCCTCGGCGCCGGTCAATTGGATTTCCACAAACTTGGTGGCGCCCTCTCCGTCCCGAACGATCTGATGGGCGAGGTCCACACACACCAGCCCAAGCGCCATCTTGAACGCCTCCAGTTCGGGATCGTCGACGGACGTGATCTCTCCATTGCCGGCCTGGCCGGTGGCGAACAGAATCAGCGTGTCGCTGGTTGATGTATCCGAATCAACCGTGATCGCGTTAAAGCTCTTGTTGGTGACATCGGCCAGGATCGGCTGCAGGACATCCGCCGGCAGTTTAGCGTCCGTGAAGATAAAGGCCAACATGGTCGCCATGTCCGGCGCGATCATGCCGGAGCCCTTAGCGATCCCAGTGATGGTGATTTCCGTACCGTTGATCTCGGTGACCGCCGCCGCGCCCTTGGGGAACGTGTCGGTGGTCATGATGGCGTCGGCTGCGGATTCCCAATCCTGGGCAAACTGCGCTTGCAGGCCCGGCAGGTTCTCGGTGATTTTGTCGACTGCGACGGGTTCGCCGATCACCCCGGTCTGGGCAATAAATATATCTTCCGACGCGCACCCCAACAGACCCGCCGCCGTGGACGCCATAGCCTCCACCGCCTCGACACCGGCCCTGCCCGTGAACGCATTGGCGTTACCCGAATTGACCACAAGTCCACGCGCCTCGCCGCCTTCCAGGCACTTGCGGCACCAATCGATGGGCGCGGCGGCGGTCTTGGATTTGGTAAACACACCGGCCGCCGTGGTGCCCGGCGCGAACGAGGCAAACAGAACGTCGGTCTTGTTTACATAACGCACGTTGCAGACGCCGGCGGCCATCTCCAGGCCCTTGATGGCCGGCAGGTCGGGGAATTTCTCGGGCGCCAAAGGCGATTTCTCGGGCATGGGACTGTCCGGTTAAAGTCTTGATGAAACGGCGCTTCTTTTAACGGTAAGCGAGGCAGTGGTCTAGGGTTGTTGCCTAATTTATGGAAGGCAAACGTAGATCACCCTCCCCCGCGCGATGCGCGACCCCTCCCCTCGTGGGAGGGGGTGAGGGGGAGGGCCAAACCTACGGAACCGGTTTCCCGTCCGGACCGTAGATCACGATTTTGGCCTTGCTGCGCAGCAATTCCATTTGCTGGCCCGTGATCTCGTCGCGCAGGCTTTCCCGCAACGTCGGAGCGGCTTCGTCGAAGCTGGGTGGTTTGCCCTTTCGTTTGGCTTCGACCTTGATCACATGCCAGCCAAACTGTGTTTTCACCGGTGTTGTGGTGTGACTGCCGGGTTTGGTCTGGAACGCGGCAACTGAAAACGGCGCAACCATGCGGTCCGCGGTGAAGAAGCCAAGATCACCACCGCTTTTCCCCGAGGGACCGATGGAGAGTTGTTTGGCCAGGGTGGCAAAATCCTCGCCCTTGTCCAGCCGGCCAATGACCGTTTTGGCCTCACCCTCGGTCTTCACCAGGATGTGCCGGGCGTGGACCTCATCCCGTCCCGGGTTCTGTTTCACGAATTCCTTGTAGTGAGCCTGCAGCCGGTCCTTGGACATGCCCTTGGCCACGGCCCGTTCAACAAGTTCCTGGCGCAGCACCTGTTCATTAAGGCGTTCCAACCGGCGCTTGATGGCGCTTTCTTTGTCGATACCCTGCGCGCGCGCCGCCTGCGCCCCAAGACGGGCATCAATGATGTTATTCAGAATAAACTGCTGAATGACCAGTGGCGGATACTGCGCTACTTGCGCCCCAAATTGCGCTTTCGCTGCGTCGATATCCGACTGATAGATGATCATCCCGTCGACTTGCGCCACAGGCACCTGTTGAGTGATGCCGTCGGCGGCAAACGCCCCGACGCCGAGGGATCCCGCGACCATGACAGCCGCTACGCCCAGTATTATTGATTTTCGCACGATCCCTCTCCTTCTCCGAAATTGGATGGCCGATGCGGGATTGTAGCCGACCGTGAAGGGCATAAACAGCACACAAGCGCGCGAGCAGGGAATCCTGCGGAAAAACATGGTGATTCAGTCCTCTGGTGTCGTTGACAGAGGCCCGTTCCGGTTCTATCTCTCTCCCATGAATGGCGCACGCGCCCCGACGCGCGCCGAGAATTGGAAAATCAGAGGAATTTGAATGCTTGATTCCCTCGCCCAGCGGCTCTTCGGCTCGGCTAACGACCGATATGTGAAGGGGCTCGCCAAGATCGTCGACGAAATCAATGCGCTTGAGCCGGAGATGGAGAAACTCTCCGACGACCAGCTCGCGCAGCAAACGCCGGCATTCCGGGAACGCCTGGAAAACGGCGAAGAACTGGACGCGATCCTGCCCGAGGCCTTCGCCACGGTGCGGGAAGTCGCCAAACGGACGCTTGGTGAACGGCCCTTCGATGTTCAGCTCATGGGCGGTATGGTTCTGCACCGGGGCATGATCGCCGAGATGAAGACCGGTGAAGGTAAAACGCTTTGTAGTACTCTCCCGGTCTATCTTAATGCCCTGAGCGGCAAAGGCGTACACGTGGTGACCGTGAACGATTATTTGGCCCGGCGCGACGCCGAGTGGATGGGCCGGATTTACGAGCGGTTGGGCCTGACCGTCGGCTGCATTATTCCGAACCTTTCGGATGAGGAACGCCGGGTCGCCTACGCGGCGGATGTCACCTACGGCACCAACTCGGAATTTGGGTTCGACTATCTGCGCGACAATATGAAATTCACCCTGGTCGAAATGGTCCAGCGGCCCTTTAACTACGCCATCGTCGACGAAGTGGACTCAATCCTGATCGACGAGGCGCGGACCCCGCTGATTATTTCCGGCGCAGCCGAAGACTCGTCCGAAATGTATAACCGGATTGATCTGGTCATCCCGCAGCTCGACCCCGAACATTACGAGAAAGACGAAAAAGCCAAATCGGTGACCCTGACCGACGACGGCACCGAGCGAGTCGAGGAAATCCTCGGTGAGATGGGCTTACTCGGCGACGGCGGCATGTACGATATCTCCAACATCGCACTCGTCCACCACGTCAATCAGGCGCTGCGCGCGCACAAATTGTTCGAGCGCGACACGGACTACATCGTCAAGGACAACCAAGTCATCATTATTGACGAATTCACCGGCCGGATGATGGAAGGCCGACGCTATTCCGAAGGTCTGCACCAGGCGCTGGAAGCCAAGGAAGGCGTCGAGATTGCCAACGAAAACCAGACTCTGGCGTCGATCACCTATCAGAATTATTTCCGCATGTATCCCAAGCTGGCCGGCATGACCGGTACGGCCATGACCGAAGCCGGCGAGTTTTCGGAAATCTACAAACTGGAAGTCGCGGAAATTCCCACCAATGTGGAATGCGTCCGGGCCGATCACGATGACGAGGTCTACCGGACCGCCGGCGAAAAACACAACGCCATCGTAGGGCTGGTCAAAGAATGCCAAGCCAACGGTCAGCCAGTGTTGGTCGGCACGGTCTCCATCGAGAAATCTGAAGTCATTTCCGATCTATTCAAGAAGGAAAAAATCACGCACCAGGTGCTGAACGCGCGGCATCATGAACAAGAAGCCTATATCATCGCCCAGGCAGGTTCGCCGGGCACAGTCACGATCGCCACGAATATGGCGGGCCGGGGCACCGATATTCAGTTGGGCGGCAACGTGGACATGCTGATCCAGCAAGAAGCCGAAAAGGTCAATGACGAGACCAAGCTGACGGAGATCGAGGAGAGAATTCGCAAAGAGGTGGCCGAGGGCAAGGAAAAGGCCAAGGCCGCAGGCGGATTATTTGTGATCGGCACTGAACGCCACGAAAGCCGCCGTATCGATAACCAGTTGCGTGGCCGGTCCGGGCGCCAGGGTGATCCCGGCGCTTCCCGGTTCTTCCTGTCCCTGGAAGACGATCTGATGCGTATCTTCGGCTCTGAACGGATGGACGGTATGCTGCAGAAGCTAGGCCTGGAAGACGGCGAAGCGATCGTCCATCGCTGGATCAACAAGGCCCTTGAAAAAGCGCAGCAGAAGGTCGAGGCGCGCAACTTTGATATTCGGAAAAACCTGCTGAAGTTTGATGACGTGATGAACGATCAGCGGAAAGTCGTCTACGAGCAACGCCGCGAAATGATGGACGCGACCGACGTGTCGGAAACCATCGGCGATATGCGCGACAACGTGATCGATCTGATGGTCAGCCGCGCCATGCCGGAAAAGGCCTACGCTGAACAATGGGAGATGGATTTCCTGCACGAAGAAGTGCTTCGGGTGTTCGGGTTGGATCTGCCGGTCCGGGATTGGGCCAAGGAAGAAGGTGTCGCCGACGCCGAAGTCAGCGAACGCATCGCGGATGCCGCCAAAAAGAAAATGGCGGAGAAAGCGGCGACCTGGGGCCCTGACGTCATGCGCGATGTGGAAAAAAGCCTGTTGCTTCAGGTCCTGGATCAGGTCTGGAAAGAACACCTGCTGGCGCTGGATCACTTGCGACAGGGAATCGGCCTCCGCGCCTACGGCCAGAAGGACCCGCTGAACGAATACAAGGCCGAAGCCTTTGAAATGTTCAACGGCATGCTGACCGAACTGGACGACCGGGTCACCATGATCATGAGCCACTTGGAACTGCAAGTCGCACCGGTTGACGGCTTTGACATGTTCGGCAACAGCGCGATGGAGACCTACGAGAATTTTGATGAACTGGCCACATTCGATATGGATCCGGAACAGGTCGTCATGGACGGGGAGGCCGGTGGAACGGGTTACGCCCCTGTCGCGCCCTCGCCCCTCATCCTGCGTCAGGGGACGGAAGAGCCTGATCCCGAAGACCCCGCCACCTGGGGCAAGGTTGGTCGCAACGCGCCATGCCCCTGCGGCTCAGGTAAAAAATTCAAGCACTGCCACGGCGCGAATTAATTGTTCAAATAGTCATGCGCGGACCGGCGCGGGAATAGCCCGCGTCGTGATCCGCGTACCCAACTTATTTTAAACGTGGGTCCACGGGTCACCGCTGCGCGGGCCCGTGGATGACTAAACTAAGGCCGGATGGGGGGGGTATCGACGGCCCCTAAGCCATCATTTGGTCGAGATACTTCTTTACGTCCGCTGCGCGGTGGCGCTGCTTCTTGCCCGTCGGCTGGATACCTTCATCAAAGAAGAACTCGGGCAGCTCATCATCCTCGACCGTAAAGCCGGCCTTCTCATTGAACTCCCACTCCATGGCGAGGGTTTCCTTACCCAGTTCCATGAAGAAGTCTTCGGTGAGCTCCGTACCCTGCGCCTCATTGAGCGCATTGACCACGAAGTCCATATGCACGTTGGTCACCGAACGGCCGAATAGGCAGAGCCCCAGCGAGTCCGCGGCGGCGCAAATCTTCTGGATGTCCAAGCTCGCTTCGACCAGCTCCTCCGTCGATTTGTCGTCGCACAGGAACTGCGGAATGTTGCCGGTGGTGTGATCCGCGCCCTGGGCCGTCGACATCATGGAGATACCGGTCACCTCGATCTGGCGGGGGTCATAGGCGCTGATGCCCTGCTTTTTGACCACGGGCACCCGCTTCACGCCGTAATGCTCTCCCACCCGGGCCGTTCCCTGAGCCAGCAGTTTGCCGCGTTCGTTGCCTTCGCGGATATCCTGCAAGGCTTTGGCCATGAATTCCGGATCGGCGAATTCGCCCTCGCCGGCTTCCATCAGGACGCCGAGCATGGCGCCGACCTCGATGGTGTCGATGCCAAGATCATTAGCCATATGGTTGAGCCTGGCGACGTCATCCGGGTCTTCGATGCCGCAGTTGCTGCCCATCAGGCCCAGGGTCTCGTATTCCATCGGCGAGACCATTTCCTCGCCATTCTCGTCCACATAGATGTTGGAGCATTGAATTTGACAGCCGGGCATGCAGGCGTGAGTCGTCTCGCCGCCCCGTTCCAGGTTCAAATCGCGGATATAGTTGCCGCCGATCTTGAGCGGACCGTCCTCAACCATGGTGCCGGCGCTAAAGTTGCGGGTCGGCAGACCGCCAACCTTGTTGGTGAAGTCGCCGACCATGGCGGTGCCGTATTTGCGGAACGCATCAATGGCCGGATCTTCGTCCAGCCACTGGCCATATTGCCGGACCGAGCCCATGAGTTTCTTGCGGTCATGGAAGGTCGGCATCTTGTTACGGTCTATAACGATGGCTTTCACCTTTTTGCTGCCCATGACAGCGCCGACGCCGCCTCGTGCCGCGATTCGGTAGGGTCGGCCTTCCGGATCGGTGAAGGAAATACCGGCCATCAGGCCCTGGTATTCGCCGACCTGACTGATCAGGCCAAGGCTGATCTTCTCGCCGTATTTTTCAAACAGCTTCATCGCCGTTTCGGTGGTGCCCATGCCGAGATATTCATCGGCGGATTCAAACGTAATGTCGCCTTCCTTGGTGATCCGGATAACCACCCAGTCGTCCGAAGCGCCATAGAGATTAATCCCGGAAATTTCGAGCTGGCCCATGGCGAAAGCAAAAGTACCGCCGGAATTGGCTTCCTTGATGCCGCCGGTCAGCGGGCTTTTGCAGCCGACGCTCAACCGGTTTGCGTTGGAAAAGTTCGATCCGGCAAACGGGCCGGCGGAAAAGATCAGCGGATTGTCGGGGCCCAGCGGGTCTACCGTGGCCACATTCTTTTCCAGCAGGGTCTTCGCTATCAGGTAGCGCCCAACCTTGATGGTATCCAAACCATCGATCTCATCGGTCTCGATGCTACGGTCGTTGAGATTGATATGAAGATATTTGCGCATGATCGCCTCGTTCCGTTTCAGTCTTTTGGGGATTGTTCATTGATGGAACCATTTTGCCGATTTGCTCCCGGCTTTCCATCCCTAATTTAGAATAATTCGCGAATTGAACGAGATTTGAAGGAGATACCTGGCGCACCGGGTTTGTCCTGACCGAAGAAGGGGTGGTATGCTCCGGCCCATGCCGGACGAGATCATCATTCTAACAGGCGACGCCGAAGCACCATTTCTCACACGGGTACTGGAAGAACAGAACGCTCAACTGCGGCTCACCCATGTGAGGGATGAGGCCGCGTTGATGGCGCTGGCCGGGCGGCCGGATGATCTTGGCGGTTCCAGACTGATTGCCTATTGCACGTCCGTTATCGTACCAGCCGATATTCTCAACCAACTGCCCGGCCCGGCTTACAATTTTCATCCGGGCCCGCCATCCTATCCCGGTGTCTATCCGGCCAACTTCGCCATTTATGACGGCGCAGCCAAGTTCGGCATCACCGTCCACGAGATGGCCGAGAATGTAGACGCCGGCGCCATCGTCGCCACCGAGTGGTTTGACGTACCGGACGATTTTACGTCCCCAAAGCTGGAGGAGAAGGCGTATATCCTGCTCTATCAGGTGTTTTGCCAATTGGCGCCGCAACTGGCGGACCTTTCCCAAGTGCTCGCCCCCATCGATGAGACCTGGGCGGACAATAAATCCACCATGAAGGACTTCGAAGCCCTGTCCACTGCAGCGGCCAGCGACGAAGACAGGGAGCGCCACGAACGGGCCTTTGGATAAGAGCCCCCTCCCCTCTGCGCCCTATAACCTAATAACATATTGATCTCACAAGATTATTGACCTTTTCTTTCATTTTCCTTGTTTTAATCAATCGTTTGAATTAATCTAATGATTAAATTAGGAGTTCGCGCATGTCACCTCAAACAAATCCTGCCAAAGGGAAAGACACTCGCACCCAGTTACTCGACACCGGGCTACGACTGTTTGCCCGTCAGGGCTTTGACGCGGTCTCGACCCGTCAACTGGCGCAGGAAGCGGGCGTCAACATTGCCGCCATCGCCTATCATTTCGGCGGCAAGCGGGAACTCTACCGGGCGGTGCTGACCCAGCTGGTCAATGATACGGACCCTGTGGTCGCCCCGGCGGCGGCGAAACTGCGGGCAGCATTGAAAGCCGCCGGCCGGGATAAGCAGATGCTGGCCGGCGTGGTCACCGGCTTCGTCAGCAACATTCTCCGCATGTTCATCGAAGATCATTTCATGGAATGGCGGGGGCCGCTGGTGATGCGGGAATACGCCATGCCCTCGGAGGATTTCGACATCCTCTACGAAGGACGCATTCGCCCTCTCCATGAAATTCTCACCAAGATCGTCGCGGCCGCCTCGGACAATCCGGCGGACGAGGAACGGGCCGCGGTCGGCGCCCATACCGTCATGGGACAAATCCTGGTGTTCGGCATTGCCCGGGTGATTCTCTGGCGGCGGCTTGGCTGGGATGGATACACGCCCGAACGGGTTCAAATCATCGAAGAAACAATTGTGCAGTCTGTGCTGGCCGCGCTGGGACTCCCCTCTCCCGCCGGCGCACAGGTCAAAGGAGACGCGCCATGAGCGAGGATCAAAAACCAAGCTGGAAGGAAAGGTTGCTGATTATCCCGCCGATCCTGATCGGCATTGCTGTCGTCGCGGTCATGGTCCGTGGCAAGCAAGCGCCGCAACAGGCAGAGATCCAGGAAACCGCCCGCAAAGCCCGGATCATCTCGGTCCCCAAGGTGGACGTCGTGCCGACAACACGCGGATTCGGCAATGTCTCCCCCGGCAAGGTCTGGGAAGGCGTCAGCGAGGTCGCAGGCACCGTGATCGACATTCATCCTCTGCTCAAGGTCGGCGCAATCATGCCCAAGGACACTGTCCTGATGCGGATCGATCAGACCGACTATGACCTGGCGGTGCGCCGGATTGAGGCCGATATCCGGGCCGCGCAAGCGCAACTGGCCGAACTCGCAACGCGGCGAAAGAACACACAGGCCTCCCTCGACATCGAGAAACGGAGTTTGACGCTGAGCGAAAGGGAATTCGTACGCAAGAAAGAACTCCTAGCCCGCAAGACCGTGGCTCAATCGGCTGTCGATCAGGAAGAAAGAAACCTATTGTCGCGCCGGCAAAGTGTTCAAAACCTGCAAAACAGCCTCAACCTGCTACCGGCCGAACACGACCGGCTGGCTGCCCAAGTGGCGGCGCTGGAAACCCGGCTGGCGGATGCCAAACGGGATTTAGCCCGAACCACCCTTACCTTGCCTTTTGATGCACGTATCTCGGCGGTGAACGTGGAGGCGCAGCAATTCGCCAAGACCGGACAAACCGTGGTGACTGCCGACAGCATCTCTGTGTCAGAAGTATCCGCGCAAATTCAGCTCGATAAGCTGGTTTGGCTAGTAGACCCGTCTCGCTTCGCCAACATGAATGCCAGCCGCGCCTCGGAACAGCTCCAGGAAATGCTGGGCCTCAAACCGAAGGTCAAACTCAAAACCGGCAACGTCTCGGTCTCATGGCCGGGCCGGGTAACGCGGGTGAGCGACCGGGTTGATCCTCGCACCAGGACCGTAGGTGTGATCGTCGCAGTGGATAATCCTTATAAGCTGGACGGCCAACGCCGGCCGCCCCTCACCAAAAACATGTTCGTCGAGGTGGAGTTTCGGGGGCGGGCCCAGACTGATCAGATTGTCGTGCCCCGCGCCGCCCTCCACGGAAACCAGGTCTACACCATCGACAAGGATAGCAGGCTCAGGATTAAGACAATCGTCCTGCGCTATGTCCAAGACGAAATTGCCGTGATCGCCGATGGTTTAAACGAAGGCGACCGTATTGTGATTTCCGATCTAATTCCAGCGATTGAGGGTATGCGCATCGACGGCGTAGATGACAAGCAGGCCCGCGATGATCTGATCGGGGCCGCCAACGGGACCGATCAATGATCCGATATTTTGCCGGGCATCCGACCGCCGCCAACCTGGTGATGGTGAGTTTCCTCGCCATCGGCCTGGTGTTCGCCGCCAGCGTCAAACGAGAGACCTTCCCCGAAATCCCGCCGCGGAACGTGGAGATTTCCGTTCTCTATCCCGGCGCCACAGCGGAAGACGTGGAAGAAGCCATTTGTCAGCGGATCGAAGATGCGGTGGAGACGGTGAAAAACATCGAGGAAATCCGCTGTGAAGCGCGGGAGAACCGGGGCGTCGGCGTAGCCGAAATGCTGGAAGGCAAAAACTTCGACACGTTCTTCAACGACATCAAAACCGAGGTGGAGGCCATCGACAATTTCCCGGACGAGGTTGAAAGGCCGATCATCCGGCAACTGGGTCAGGTGGATTTCGTGGCCGCCGTCGCGGTCACCGGGCCCATGTCGGTGCCCGACCTGAAGGCCTATGCCGAGAACCTAAAAGCGCAGATGCTGGAACGGCCCAATATCTCCCAGGTCAAGATTGCCGGGTTTTCCGATCACCAAATCCGGGTGGAGCTGGGCGCGCAAACCCTGCGGCAATATCGGCTCAGCGTCGACGACATCGCCAACATCATCCGCCGTCAAAGCGTTGACCTGCCGGCGGGCACGATTGAGACGAACAAAAACGATGTGCTGATCCGCTTCAGCGACGAACGACGAAACCCGCTGGAACTGGACGACTTGGTTGTCGTCGGCTCGGAAAGCGGTGCGGAAGTACGGCTCGGCGACATCGCCAAAATCACCGATGTGTTCGAACAGGATGAAGAAAAGATCGTGTTCAACGGGGTGCGTGCGGCCGTGTTGGAAATCTCCAAGACCAAGACCGAGGACACGCTAAAGGTTATCGATTCGGTCCGCGCCTTTATTGATGAACAGCGGCAGCGCGCGCCGCCGACGGTGAAGTTCGAGATTACCCGGGATATTTCCTCCATCGTCCGGGACCGGCTGGGTCTGCTGATCCGCAATGGCTGGCAAGGATTGCTGTTAGTGGTTTTGACCCTCTTCCTGTTCTTCTCCCTACGCTTTTCCTTCTGGGTCGCAATGGGCTTCCCCGTTTCCTTCGCCGGCACCATCGCCGCCATGTCGTTCCTGGGCCTGTCATTCGACATGATCACCATGGTGGGACTGTTGATCGGCATCGGCATATTGGTCGACGACGCTATTGTGATCTCCGAAAACATCGCCGCTCATTCAGCCAAGGGCGAGGCGCCCCTGGAAGCGGCCATCAAAGGGACCAAGGAGGTGCTGCCTGGCGTGGCGTCGTCTTTCTTGACCACCGTCTGTGTGTTCGGCTCCCTCGCCTTCCTCAAGGGGGATATCGGCTCGATCCTCAAGGTCATGCCGATCATCCTGATCATGACATTGAGCGTCAGCCTGGTGGAGGCCTTCCTGGTCCTGCCCCATCACATCAAGGGCACCCTCACTCAGACCGAAAGGGCCGAACCGCCCGCCTATCGCCGCAAACTGGAAGCCGGGATCATCTGGCTCCGGGAAACCATTGTCCATCGGCTGGTGGAGAAGGCGGTGGCCTGGCGCTATCTGACCGTGGGCCTGATCCTGATGGTCTTCCTGGGTTCGGTCAGCATGCTCGCCGGCGGCAAGATCAAATTCCGGGCCTTCCCCGACATCGAAGGCAATGTGGTCGAGGCGCGGCTGTTGCTGCCGCAAGGGACACCGTTGCAACGTACGGAGGCCGTTATCGCCGACGTCACCAACTCCCTGGCGGATATCGACACACAACTGACACCGGAACAGCCGAATGGGCAGAAGCTGGTGCGCAATGTGAATATCCAGTTCAACAAAAATGTCGACGCGTTTGAGACCGGCCCTCATGTCGCGACAGTCACCGTCGATCTGCTGGGCACGGAACAGCGGACCATCAGCGTGGATGAGTTTCTCAATCGGTGGCGGGAAAGGATTGGAACGCCGCCGGACGTGATCAGCCTCAAATTTACGGAACCGGTGCTCGGCCCCGCCGGTCGGGCTATCGATATCCGCCTCCGCGGCCACGACCTACACGAACTTAAAGCGGCGTCCTTGGAAATGCAGCGATGGCTACTTTCGTACAAAGGCGTGGTTGACCTGTCCGATGATCTCCGACCGGGTAAGCCTGAAATTCGGCTTCACTTGAGGGACGGCGCAACCGCTTTGGGCCTGACGGCGCAAAGCATCGCCGGGCAATTGCGATCCGCCTTTTTCGGCAAAACCGCAAGCGAAATCCAGGTGGGCAAGGAATCCTACGAAATCGACGTACGCTTGGCCAAAGCCGATAAAAGCAGCCTCAGCGACCTGGAGTACTTCACGGTTACGTCCTCCAGCGGTGATCAGGTGCCGCTGGGCGCTGTCGCCACCCTGGAAAGCGGCCGGGGCGTGGCGCGCATCAACCGGATCAACCGCAAGCGGACGATCACGGTCCAGGGCGACGTGGATACGGCCATCGCCAACACGGCCGAGATAGTGGCCGACACTCAGGAACGCTTTCTGCCAGATTTCCTGGTCAAGTATCCGGGCCTATCGATCGAGTTTCACGGGCAGGTCCAGGAAGGCGGGCAGACAGGCGCTTCGGTCCGAAACGGCTTCGGCATGGGCTTGATTGGCGTCTTTTTACTCCTGAGCTTCATGTTCCGGAATTACATCGAACCGTTGATTGTGATGATCACCATCCCGCTGGGCTTGATCGGCGTCGTCTGGGGTCATTACCTTTTGGGGCTCGATCTTTCTATGCCCAGCATCATCGGGTTTGCCTCTCTGGCCGGCATTGTCGTCAACAACGCCATACTGCTGGTCGAGTTCATCAAGATTGAACGGCGGGAGGGTATGGGCGCGGCAGACGCCTCCGTTCACGCGTCTCGAATGAGGTTCCGCGCAATCCTGCTCACCTCCACCACGACGATCATGGGACTGCTGCCGTTGCTCACGGAAAAAAGCCTTCAGGCTCAGGTGCTAATACCGCTCGTCACCAGCATTGCCTTTGGTCTGCTGGCAGTGACCGTTTTGATCCTATTCATGCTCCCCGCGCTCTACACAATTTTTGACGATTTTGGCTGGACTGCGAAGGTCGAACGCGACTAGCCGGATGACGGCTCGCACAAACACATTGCTTGTCCTCCCTGGAAACGCATAAATTTAGTCCCAACCGTACGCCAAAGAACCTGTTCACTGGGGGATAACGTCCATGGCCGACGAGAAAGCCGCCAAAAAAATAGAACCGCCGAACGAGTGTCTAAGCAAAGTCAGAATTGGCGGCCCTCTGGCCGTCACCGACGACGTTTTGGAACAGGCGCAAGCGGATCTTCCGGGGCTTTCCGCTCTTTTTTTCGAGAGCATCGAAGAAGATATCGAGGCCCTGGGCGCCAAATTGAAAGAAATGACTGACGACCCTGACTCCCAGAAGGAAGTACTGGACGAGATAGCCCGCGTCGCCCACGACGTAACCGGCAATGGCGGTACGCTGGGCTATGACCTGCTCACCGTTGTCGGCAACCAATTGAGGCACTTTTTGGAGAATGCAACTCTCCCACTCAATGAGCTTGGCCAGGAAGTGGTTGAACTACACATCTACGCCCTGCACGCCATTTTCACCCAGAAGCTCAGCGGGGACGGTGGCGATATCGGTGCAGAATTGATGAGCGGCCTCACCCGGATCATCGAGAAATGGGAGGCATCGGCGTAGTCATGGCGGCGCTCGATATCAGCCAGCTCCGCTTCATGATCGTCGAGGACAATCCCTTTATGCAGCGGGTGCTTAAACAATTATTGCGGTCCTATAATGTCCGTCTCATGCGCGAGGCCTCCGACGGCGCCGAGGCGTTTAAACTGCTTGAAGCCTTCCCGCCCGACATCATTTTGGTGGACTGGGAGATGATGCCGCTGAGTGGTCTGGATTTCATTAAATTGGTGCGAACCTCTGATGAGAGTCCGGATCGGTTCGTGCCCATTATCATGGTGACCGCTTATTCAGAAGCCGCCAATATCCGGGCCGCCCGCGATGCCGGCGTGACCGAATATCTTGTCAAACCTGTATCGGCGGTGAACCTGTTTTCCCGGATCAAAAGAATCATCGAAAAACCCCGCCCGTTTGTTGAGTGTCCAACCTTCTTCGGACCGGACAGGCGGCGGCGGGAGGATAAAAATTTTGGCGGACCAGAGCGGCGGGTTTCAGAACCTCAACACCCCCATTGATCGAGACCTACCAGTTTCGGCACTGCCGGCTCAATTGCTTATAGGATTCCGGCGAATCTATCGTCGCGTTTTTCGCCGCCATCTCGCGGCTCATATCTTGTTCTAACTCATCCCACAGGTGATCAATCTGACGGATCACCTTCTGGTAAGCCTCTTCCTGAGTAAGCCCCAGTCCCGGCTTCATGTTTGAAACGAATGCCAGTGACCTCCGCTCGATGATCGCACGATACTTATTCAAAACCGTTCGAAAGATATCCACGTGCTCGTGTTCGTGGGCAATGATGGCTGCGTACTGACAGGAGCCGCGGGGATAATCTCTTGCAACGTAGACCCGCAGATCATTGAACACGATTTTGATCTTCAGGGTGTCGATTCGGGCGCAAAAGCGATTGCGGCCGATGTTCGCCCCCTGTAGCCGCAAGTCAGGATCCCATATCCGGCTGACGGTGGTGAGGCCAAGAGGCTGTTGCCTTGAGCCCGCGGCAATACTGCCGATCTTTAAAGCAAGTGCCCGCAATCTTTGTTTGTTGAGCGTGTGATCGTAGACCACCCTTCCCCCGTCCGTTTCCACAAACAAGTTCACGCCGCCTTTGACCGGCGGACAAGCGCGCACCACTTGTGCTGCAACCGGATTAAAATCCCCCGACACCGGTAGCATCGCCGCACATGCCGATATGGCGGCAGCGACAATTCGACGGCGTCTAGCCCTCATCGTCGCCATCGCCGGTCGAGACTCCAGAGGACAGGGCCGCCAGAGGATGACTTCTGTTGACCAGGTTCTTCAGCCGCTCTTCCAGAACATGGGTATAGATTTGGGTGGTGGAAATATCCGCATGTCCCAGCATTTGCTGCAGGGCTCGCAGGTCGGCTCCGTGCGCCAGCAGATGGCTGGCAAATGAATGACGCAATACGTGGGGCGACACGCGCGCAGGATCAAGACCCGCTTGTATGGCCAGATCTTTAAGCTGCTTGGAAAAGGCATCCCTTGTCAAATGACCGCTTTTGGACGAAGCAGGAAACAGGAATGGCGATGCGCCACCGGATTTTCTGCGGCCCTCTCTATCGGCGAGATATGCGGAAATAGCCTCCCGCGCGGGGTCGCTAAGGGGCACGATCCGTTCCTTGTCGCCCTTTCCGCGCACGGTCAGCATCTGTCCATCCCTGGAGATTGAACCGGTGCGAAGACTGACGAGTTCCGATACGCGAAGCCCCGTCGCATAGAGTATTTCCATCAAGGCGGTTAGGCGGAGCGCTTTTCCCGCCCCCGCGCCAATCCCATCCCTCGCCACCGCCAGCAGGCGGTCAATTTCGTCCTCGCTTAGATATTTCGGCAATGACTGACCCAACTTGGGTCCATCAATCCCGGCCGTGGGGTCTTCGCGCCGGAATCCTTCGGCAAACAAGAACTGAAAGAACTGACGCAATACCGATAGACGCCGCGCAACTGTGGAAACAGCGTTCTTGCGGCTTCGTAGTTGCGCCAGATAGTCCCGGATATGAGCATCTCCGGCTGATTCAATCGTCAGCTTTCGCCGATGCTGGTACAGGGAAAAATCTTCCAGGTCCCGCCGGTACGCCGCCACGGTGTTGAGAGACGCCCCACGCTCGGCGGCAATCATTTCCAGGAAAATGTCCACTTGTCTGGAGGGCGGCGCCTTGGGGCGGGCCCGCCTGGGATATTTGAAAGGTTTTTCTCCGGCCAGGCTCATATGCCGGCGGCGAGCGCGGCCTCCAGCGCCAAGGACCGGGCGTCATCCCCAAGGCCGACATTCCAAAGACTGTACACCACCCGGTTCATGACAATCGGATTCGCCTGGACCGGACCATTCCGACCGAGGGCCAGTAAGGAGAGAAGTACAGTCTCTCCAACCCGCACATTGTTGGATGCGGCCTTAAGGGAGCGCCATATCGCCGGCTGGGGCATTAAGGCCGTCCCCTGCGGCGGACCATCGAGCAACGCATCCCATCTAGAGGCTGGCACCTGATCCCCGAGCGCCCCCATCAGATCATAGAGCAACGCCGCGTCGGCCAGCGCATCCTCCATATTGATTGGTTTTTCCTCTGTTTGGCGCGTCCGGGCGGCCCACCAAAGGTCCAATATTTCCGGCTGCCATTCTTCGTCCGAAATCACACCGGCAATCCGGGCTAAGGGTAGAAGACCGTTCAATACATCAGCCGCCTTTTCATCCACGGCCGCCGCCGATTTCAACATGGTCAACCACTGCAAGGCGGAATCCTTTTCCCGGGCCGCTAAAAACGCACGTACGGCGTCGGGCGCGAACCAGATGAAGTCTTGGGCAGGTTCAATGCTCCTCAGGATCGGCAGATACACCCGCGCCATTGATTCAAACCGGCCCTCTTCCCGCGCCAGGTTAAACGCCTTGGCCAATACTTCGGCAATCGCTGCTGGCATGCTCTCCACCAGCGCCTTACGGTAAAGTAGCGCCCGGCTGAGTGGGTTTCTCTCCGCATCCGCCGTGGTCAACGGATTGGCCAGCGCCTGCTCGCCGAACGTGATCCCCGCATACAGCTGTCGGAGCACCTCGGTATTCAACGCGCCCATGGCCTCAGCCCGTTCAGCAGCATCGACGCGAAGTTCAGGACTTGCATTCGGACTGGTGGCGATGGTTCTTAGAATGGCCGGATTGTTGGCAGAGGTTACATCCGCCGGCAGCTTAACCCGGGCCGCACGGATCATCGCAAAATGAAGCGGCTTTGGGTCCGACAGGCTGGCCACCTCGTACTTGTCCAGTCCCGCGAGTGTTTCGATAATGCCGAAAAACACATCGTCGTCGATCCCGGTCTCCCGCAGTAAATTGGCGCCGAGCGCCGCCCGGTCGTGTTGACCGGCGAGAGACTGGCAAAATATAAACGCCTTTTGCCAATAATCGGTTTCGACTTCCTTGATCTGACTGGCGACAAGGGAACAGACCCGAGCATTGTCATTTCCGAGGAACAGAAGGTCCGCTTCGCTTTTCAGCAATCGCCCCGTCTGTTCACCAACCGGCACCACCTTCAACAAATCGGAGACCCCGGTCAGATCGCCCATATTCGCCAGTAATTCAACGCGGGCGCCGATCAGATCGGATTTGCCATCCTTGCTGAGGGACTCGCCGGCGGGCGCCTTGGCCGTGCTAAGGAGAAGCCGCCTCATCATCCCCCGCATCGCACGGGAGGTCGCGTTGACAGGTAATTTGGACAAAAGCCGTTCCACCCGCGCCCGGCTCGTTCCATCCCACATGCCAATACCGAAGCCGCCATCTTCTTCCGACAAAACGCCGATCGAATTGGCATCGATAGTCTGTAGGCTCTCAACCTCGATTTTTCCGGGAATCAGCACGTTTCCGCCGGCCCCCAGCTTTGACGGTTCCAACGCCACCCCGGTGCCGGCGGCCGGTACTGCGTCTGGTTGTTCTGGCGCGTCAGCCGCTGGTTCGGAAGCTGG
Source organism: uncultured Rhodospirillaceae bacterium (assembly GCA_964611435.1). Taxonomy (GTDB): domain Bacteria; phylum Pseudomonadota; class Alphaproteobacteria; order Rhodospirillales; family UBA2165; genus JAYPHU01. The sequence goes on from CAZSXT010000004.1 coordinate 104,294, forward strand.
TGTCACGGCAGGCTCTGCGGCCGGCGGCGTCAAGGGTTTTGGCGGCTCCAACGATTGTGGCCCCTGAGCTTGGATTTCGCTGGCCCAAAGCAAGGCCGCCGCCAAAACCCCGGCAGCGATACCCAGCATTCTGCCGGCGCGATTATTTTGGGAAGCGATCATTCGGGAGCACCTTTTCGACCTTCGCCACGGGCGCCGGTATATCCCAGGTCGACATTAAAATGGTCGCGCCGGCGATCAGCGCGACAACCAATAGGATCACAAACCTGGACAGCTTCTTCATATATCCAACAATTCCATGTTGCCGTGAGTCGGCTGCCTGCGGCTGCGGACCGGCATATTGTCTCAACGACACAGGCGAATAAGTATTTACCAACTGTGGCGAATTTTCGGCAGTTTAGTCTTTGTCATCAATGCTTTCAACGAAACACCGACAGAACTGAACGTCATGGATTCCTGTGCGACCCGTGATATAAACCGCCTATGAGCAAGAAACCCGCCTATCAACTACCAGACCATCTACAGGACAAGTTTATTGTCATGATCGGTCTTATGGGCGCCGGCAAGTCGAATTTGGGCCGACGCCTGGCAACCGCCATGGACATGCCGTTCATTGATACGGATACCGAAATTGAAACGGCGGCAGGCTGCACCATCGATGAAATTTTTGAACAATTTGGCGAGACGGAGTTTCGCGCCGGAGAGCGCCGGGTCATCGCCCGTGTCCTGCGAGGCGAACCGGCGGTCGTCGCCACCGGCGGTGGCGCCTTCATGGACAAGGAAACCCGCAAACGCTTTAGGAAAAAGGCCATTTCAATCTGGCTTCGGGCTGACCTGGAATTGCTGCATCGCCGCACCTCGCGACGGGATCACCGCCCGCTTCTCAAGAAAGGCGATCCGAAGAAAATTCTGCAGGACCTGATCGATGCCCGGTATCCCATTTACGCCGAGGCGGATATTGTTTTCGATGTGAGCGACGAACCCGCTCCCGACTCGGCGAAACGGGTGCTGGCCAAACTGATCGAACATTGTGAAAGCCTGACCGCGGCGGAGGATGCATGAGCGCCGCCGATATCCTGACGCTAGACCTTGGTGACCGGAGCTATGACATCCATGTCGGGTCCGGCCTGATCGCGCGCGCCGGTGAACTGATCGCACCGGTGCTTCGGCAGAAAAGAGTCATCGTCATCTCCGACGAGAACGTTGCGCCGCACTACCTGTCGCCGCTAGCGGGGAGCCTTGCAGCTGCCGGCGTAACGGTGGGAGAGATCGTTTTGCCGGCGGGCGAGCAAACTAAGACCCTGGATCATTTTCAGGAGCTGACGGATCGCATATTGGACGAAAAGATCGAACGCGGCACCGCGCTGGTTGCCCTTGGCGGCGGTGTGATCGGTGATTTGACGGGGTTTGCCGCCGCCACCCTTCTGCGCGGTGTTGACTTCATCCAGGTGCCGACCACTCTCTTATCCCAAGTGGATAGTTCCGTCGGCGGCAAAACCGGCATCAACACCCGGCACGGCAAAAACCTGCTGGGCGCGTTTTATCAGCCACGCCTTGTTTTGGCAGACATCGATACACTGGACACCTTGCCCCACCGGGAAGTCTTGGCGGGCTATGCTGAGGTCGTGAAGTACGGGCTGATCAATGATCCGGATTTCTTTGTCTGGCTGGAGGAGAACGGCGAAGCGTTATGCAACGGCGACAAGACGTTGCGTCAGCACGCGGTCCTTGTGAGCTGCCGCGCCAAGGCCAACATTGTTGCCGCCGACGAGCGGGAGACCAGTGTTCGGGCGCTACTTAATTTAGGGCATACTTTCGGTCACGCCCTGGAGGCGGAAACGGGATTTTCGGATCGGCTCCTGCACGGGGAAGCGGTCGCCATCGGCATTGTTATGGCGCACGACCTGTCGGCCTTAATGGGGTTATGCGACGAAGAGGACGCCCACCGGGTCAAACGCCACTTCGACGCGGTGGGCCTCTATGCCAGTCCCACGCGCTTGGCGAATGTGGGTTGGCAGACCGACGCCTTGCTAAGCCACATGGCCAGCGACAAAAAAGTCAAAGACGGTAAAGTGACATTCATCCTGACCCGGGGTATCGGCCAGGCCTTTATTGCGACCGATGTCGCGATGGACGACGTAAGGCAAGTGGTTGATCAATCCATCGCGGCCTGAACGGGAAAAATACTTCGGACAAAACTAGGATTTTCCTACGTCAGTTTGATAACTAATTGAGGACCTTATGACGTTCACCCTCATCGCCATCGGCGTACTTCTTATTCTATCGGCCTTCTTTTCGGGATCGGAGACCGCGCTCACCGGGTCGTCGCGGCCGGTGATGTACCAGCTGGAAGCCGGTGGTAATCCGCGCGCCCAGATCGTCAACCAAATGCATGAAAAGAAAGGCTCTCTGATCGGGGCGATCCTGATCGGCAACAATCTGGTCAACATCCTGGCGTCGGCCCTGGCGACAAGCCTGATGATTTCGCTTTTTGGCAAGAACGGAGTGGCCTATGCAACGGCCGTCATGACAGCCCTGGTTGTGATTTTTGCCGAGATTCTGCCCAAGACCTATGCCTTGCAGAACGCCGACCGGACAGCGCTTGTCGTAGCGCCGATCATGCGCCCGATTGTTTTTGTTTTCGCGCCGATCACCCAAGCTATTTTGGTGATCGTCCGGGGCACACTTCGAGCATTCGGATTAAAATTGCACTCCGAAGAAACGTTCGTGCCGTATACGGAGGAGCTTCGCGGCGCCATCGAACTGCACGAAGGAGAGCATGAAGCCGTCCAACACGAACGCGCCATGCTGCGCAGCGTCCTCGACCTCAACGAGGTGGACGTGGGTGAAATCATGGCCCACCGGAAGTCTGTCGAGATGATCAATGTTGACGACGAGCCGGCAAAAATCGTCGAACAAGTGTTGGAAAGTCCCTATACCCGAGTTCCCTTATGGCAAGGAGAGCGAGACAATATCGTCGGCGTCATTCACGCCAAGGAATTGCTACGGACGTTGCATGCCCATCCAGATGACGGAGAAGCCAGCCTGGATGTTCTAGAATTGGCCTCGGAACCCTGGTTCATTCCGGAAACCACACGACTGTTGGACCAACTTCACGCGTTCCGTGACAGGCGAGAGCACTTCGCCATTGTGGTCGATGAATATGGCAGCCTCGAAGGCGTGGTCACCTTGGAAGACATTCTTGAAGAAATCGTCGGAGAAATTGCCGACGAACACGATGTGGCCGTCCCGGGACTGCACCCGATGTCCGACGGCTCCTATTTAGTCGATGGCGATTTCACGATCCGCGATTTAAACCGGGAATTGGAATGGAGCCTCCCCGACGAAGAAGCGGTCACCGTCGCCGGATTGGTACTGCACGAATCCCGGCGCATCCCGGAGGTTGGCCAGAAATTCCTGTTCCACGACACAAGGTTCGAGATCACCCGGCGTCACCGCCATCAGATCACCCAACTGAAAGTCCGTCGCCAAGCTTCTTGATGATGGAGGATTATTCAGCCACTGGCGCCAGGACCTGGGCAATTTTCTCGACGAGCATTTGCGAGGTAAACGGCTTGGAGATCACCGGATAGCGTCTTTTGTCATTGCCTTCCGAGATAACTTCATGTTCTGCGTAACCGGTCATAAACAGGATTTTGGTACTGGGATCTTTTCCAATCGCGATCTTGGCGATTTCGGCGCCTGAGCTGCCATTGGCCAACACAATATCAGACAACACCAAATCAATATGTTGGCCGCTGTTGTCCAGCACCGTTTCAAGGTCTTTCCCATCTCCCGCATCCAGCACGTCGTAGCCAAGGCGCGACAGCATTTCGACCGTTACTTCCCGGACATTCTTATCATCCTCCACAACCACCACACATTCACCGTTGCCGGTCAATTTTTGATATGCGGGATCGGCTTGCTGGCCGGCCGTTTCGGCGCGTGCGGCCGACCGGGGCAGATACAGAGTCAACGTGGTTCCCTTTCCGGGAATACTCTGGATCTGGACGTCGCCGCCGGTCTGACGCACAAATCCGTGAACCATGCTGAGGCCCAAACCGCTCCCCCGGCCGAATTCTTTTGTGGTGAAAAACGGATCAAACACGCGGTCCAGAAGTTCCAGGGGGATACCCATACCCGTATCTGAGACCTGAATAACCAGATATTCACCCGGCGTAATATTCCCGGACAACTCTTCGGCGCGGGCGCCCAAATTGACCTGATCAGCGGCCACCACCAGTCTTCCGCCATCGGGCATCGAATCGCGTGCATTGATTGCCAAATTCAAAATAGCCGATTCCAGAAGCTGCGCATCCGTGTTCACAAGCCAATCATGATCACACAAGTCCATTGAAATATCGATGTTTTCGCCGAGAGTCCGGCGCAATAGATCCTCCATCCCCTGGATCAGCCGGATTACATCCAGGGGATGAACATCCAAACTCTGTTGGCGGGAGAACGCCAGAAGCCGGTCCGTCAACTCGGCCCCCCGCTTCACGCTTGTTATCGCCCGGTCCAGCCGCAGGGTATTTTTAGTATCCTGCATAATATCGCCACGCATCAATTCGAGATTTCCTATGACACCGCTCAGGATGTTGTTGAAATCGTGAGCAATGCCAGCAGTCAATTGGCCCACGGCATCCATCTTTTGGGACTGCCGGAGGATGGTTTCCTGTTGTTCGGACTCGGTCACATCCCGCACCGCGCCGATATTTTTGTAAGTATTCCCCTCGCTATCGAGCAACGGTTTGGCGGAGCTTTCCAAAACGCGTTCTTCCCCGTTTGCATGGACAACCCGGAAATTCATCTCATATGGAGCACCGCCGTCGATCCCCGCCGCGATTGTTTCGGCAACACGCGCCTGGTCGCCTGGGTGGACGACGGACAGAAATTTTTCATATGACATGGGCGAACCAACAGGAAAGCCATAAAGTTCATAACATATATCCGAGATGAAATAGGTGTCGGCAACCATATCCCGCTCGAAATAACCGATACGAGTCAGTTCCTGGGAACTCTGTAACCGGCTTTCATTCAACAATAGCTGTTCCTGGGTTTGCCTCTGCTCATCGATGTCCTGAATCTGAGATTCGAAGTGATCCGGATTGCCGTCCGCATCCCGGATCAGTGTCCGGTTCAAAAGCCCCCAGAAATGACTGCCGTCCTTGCGCAGAAACCTCTTTTCCAACGTGTCCATCTGCCGGCCTTCGTCGATGATTTTCGCCCTGTGATCTCGGGTTTTTGGCATATCTTCAGGAAAGGTCACGTCAAATACTGATTTGCCGACGAGTTCCTCGCGGCTATAGCCCAGCATATCGGCAAACGCCTGATTCACATCCATGAAAATTCCGTCGAGGGTATTCGAGGCCATACCCACGCCGGTTTCCTCGAACACCCGGCGAAACCGTTCCTCACTTTGTTTAAGATCGGCCTGCCCATCCCGCAGGCTCTTGAACATGGGCCCAATGAGAATGACGCCGGCCAGCATCAGCACGGAAATGGTCAAAGCCACCAATTCGGCCTCGAAATGTATATTGTTCTGCGCCCCGGCCAGGACCGTGTCGGTAAAGGTAATGGTGCGCCGGACGCCCATCAGAGTTAGCGCGGCGGCGATAAAAATCCAAGCGCGGCGGCGTCCGGTGACGCGGATCATATTCAGCGCCAGTCCCGCAGCCAGAAACTGCAGAATGATTGATACGCCCAGAATACTTGTCGCAAACATGTAACAGCCTCGGCCGAAAAGAGTCACTTGCCAACGCAGTATGGCTTCTTCTTATACGCTTACACACTTAAATGGGTATTCGAAGCCCCGTTTAAACTCTTCTTTGCGCCGGAATTCTTGGGGTTCCAGTCGAAACGTTAGCGTCGTTCGATTTTCCTCGCAATCTTATAAGCAGCCTGAGTCTAGGGTAATGCCCCAAAATTGGAGGCGCTCTTTTTATATTCAAAGCTTCAAATTTAAAGCAGACCCGGGGCCCAAAGGGCAACGGCCGGGAAACCCACGATTGTGGCAAGACGGAAAAAATCGCTGATCACGAACGGGACCACGCCCTTAAAGGTCTCCACCAGGCTCACATCCGGCGCAAGGGAATTAATGACATAAACGTTTAAGCCGACGGGTGGCGTAATGAGCCCGGTTTCAACAACACTTAGAACCAGGATACCGAACCAGATGGCCTTGGCCTCATTCGACATGCCGAGATCAAGCCCGAGCAATATCGGCAGGAAAACCGGCACGGTGATCAGAATCATGGCGAGACCGTCCATCACCGCGCCCAGACCGATGTAGATCACCAGGATCAGGATCACTACCATGAACGGCGACAATTGGGTGCCCGAAATCATCTCGGCGATGCTGAGCGGCAGTTCGGACAACGCCATGTAGGAGCCGTAAATCTCCGCGCCGATCAGGATCAGATAGATCATGCCGGTGATTTTAGCGGTGTCGATGAGCGCCTCCTTAAAGGCTTCCCAACTGATCTTTCTGACCCAGGCCATCACGCCGGTGCTGGCCGCGCCGACGGCGGCGCCCTCTGTCGGGGTAAATACGCCTTCATAGATGCCGCCGATCACCACAAAGAAGATCACTAGGATCGGCCAGACATATTTCAGGCTGATAATCCGCTCCTTCCAGCCGACACGCTCGGCGGCGGGCCCGGACTCGGGAGAAAAACGGACATAGATAATGATGGCGATAATGTAATAGAGCATGGCCAAGAGGCCCGGAATCACCGCCGCCAGGAATAGATCACCAATCGACTGCTCTGTAATAATCGCGTAGATCACCAGGATAATGGAAGGCGGGATAAGGATGCCGAGGGTTCCGCCGGCGGCCAGACAGCCGGTCGATAACGCCCCGGAATAGCCGAGCTTTCGCATTTCCGGCAAAGAGACCGCCGCCATGGTTGCGCCGGTGGCGATGGAGGAACCGCAGATCGCGCCGAACGCCGCGCACCCCCCGATGGTCGCGACGGCAATGCCGCCTCGCCGATGCCCAAACCAGGCCCGGGCGGATTCATACAAGACCGAACTTAGCCCGCAATGCAACGCCAAGTGCCCCATCAGCAGAAACAGTGGGATCACCGACAGCGGATAGGACGCCGTCCGGCCTACCGGCGCCGCCTCCACCCATATCAACAATTGTTCGAAACTGGTTTCCATGGTCATGCCGATGGCGCCAACCATGAACAGCGCGATGGCGATGGGCATCCGCAGTCCGATAAAAATTAGGAGGACGACGAATAGTGATCCCGCCAGCGCCGGCCCGGTCATTTCCTCAGCCCCGAGATAATTTTTGTGAAAGACGCCCAGGCAAATATCAGCAAGCCAATAACGCCGATCAGATGCAGCCACCAGACCTTCATCTGGAGCAGCATGCTCTCTTCGCTGGTTTCGAACTTATCGATTCCGCCCAGGGCGACCCGCCAGATGAGAACCAGCAGGATGGCCAACAGGATGATGTTTTGGAAGACATCGATAAGCTCCAGCTTACGTTTCGACATGCGGCTGGAAAAAAATTCGGCAATCAAATGTCCGTCGGTCAGATGGGTAAAGCCCAGAAAGCAGAACACGGCAAACGAAATGCCGTATTCGACCAGCTCATAGTCCCCGGTGATAGGCTTGGAAAAAGCATAGCGGCCGATGACGCTGGCGAGCGTCAACAGTGCGACCCCAACAACAGCAAAACCGCCTACAAGCGCCAACGTGCGGGCGATCTTATCCAGGGCGCGCGGCGTCCCACCGGCATCGGATTTGTTTGAACTATGGGTCATGGTGGACGCCTGTTAGGGACAGGCAGAACGAACCGCGGCGCAGCAGGTCATCCATCCCGCCGCGCCGCAATTGTTGAACGTTCTATTTTTCGAACTTGGCGACCGCCGCGCGAGCGGCATCGATCAGTTCTTGACCGTCGATGCCCTTCTCTTTCATGCGGGCGACCCAGCTCGTGAACACCGGCGCAGCCGCCGCTTCCCACTTCTTCCGGTCGGCCTCGCTAAAGGTATAGAACGGCTTGCCGGACTTGTGGGCGACATTCAACGCAGGCCCATCATCCTTAAGCCACCGGGCGCCAAACTTGTGCGCCAGGCCCATGCCGGACTCACCGTCAACGACGCGCTTCAGATCAGACGGCATCTTGTTGTAGCTGTCCTTGTTCATGACCAGCATCAGAACCGGGTTGCTGATCGCGGGTTGTGCATAGTGGCTCGCCATCCGCACCAGCTTGGTCGGCAATGAAATGGTCCAGGCCGTCAGCACAGTATCGATCACGTTGCGCTGAAAAGCTTCGGCAAAACCCGTACCGGGAATGCCGACCGGGGTGGCGCCAACCACCTTAAACGTGTCGGTCAAAGCGCGGCCGGAAACCCGGACCTTCAGCCCCTTGAGATCGTCAACGGATTTGATCGGCTTGTGGGAGAACAGACCCATCGAGCCGGCGGAAAACACCAACAGCGGATGGGTGTCCTTGTACTCTTCTTTGAGGTGAGACTGGTACAAAGTCCAAACGGCCGGCGACATGACCGTCGGCGGACGGCCGCTGATGAATGGCAGCTCGGCGACTTCAGACCGGGGGAACCGGCCCGGATTATAGCCCGGCAGCACGTAGGTGATATCGACAAAGCCGCGCCGCGCCTGATCATAAAGCTCGGACGGTTTACCGCCCAACTGTCGGGACGGGAACAGCTTGATGGAAATCCGTTTATTGGATTTCTCCTCCACCTGTTTAGCCCACCAAACGAGCGCCTTGAAAGATCCGGACGGCGCCGGAACAAACGTGTGGAGACGGAGTTTCACCTCCTGCGCGCTTGCCTGAGGCGCACTGAACGCGGCGGCGGCGCCGATGACGGCGGCCACGGACAGGAGTTTAAAGGTTTTTGACGTAAGCATGCTGGTACCTCCCTGTGCGATGCTGGATTGTTGTCACGCGTACCGTGATGTATGATGTCCGGCAGCGTAATAGGGTAAATCTAGAGCCTTTTCCCACCTGAGGAAAGTTCTAGCTAGTGAATTCGGGAGGCAATCATGGATGGTATCGCGGATCAAACCGGCGCTAAGGTGCGGGTGAAGAAGCTTGGACCGAACGCTGGGGCCGAAATTCACGGCGTCAATACGGCGGACCCGCTGGACGACGAGACCCGCCAAATCGTCTACGACGCCTTGATGGAAAATGGCGTGATCGTTTTCAGCGATCAGGATATCACCCGCGAACAACAGGCCGCTTTCGCCGCCAATTTCGGGGAGTTAACGGTCCACCCGTTCTCACCCCACCTGGAAGAAATGCCGGAAATGATCGTGCTGGATAATGACGGCGACCATCCGCCGCTCTCCACCGACGTCTGGCACAGCGACGAGACTTTTCGCCTGGAACCTCCCATGGGGACGCTGTTACGCGCTGCGATCGTGCCCCCGGTCGGTGGTGACACGCTATTCGCCAGTATGACCGCCGCGTTCGAGGGCCTCAGCGACCAAATGCAGAATTTCGTGTCCGGTCTGGAAGCAGTGCACGACTTCAAGAATTTTAAGCGGCTCTACGGCAATAGCGCTGAGCACCGGCAGAAACTTTGGGAAATGATGGACAAATTTCCCAACCCAGTGCACCCCGTTGTCCGCACTCATCCGGTGACCGGACAGAACGCCCTGTTTGTCAGCCCGCAATTCACCCTGTCGATCAAGGGCATGAAGCAGGACGAAAGCGACGCGCTTCTACATATGCTCTATGCCCAGGCCAATGTGCCGGAATACCAGTTCCGGGTGCACTGGAAGGTCAACAAAATGGTTTTGTGGGACAACCGGCTGGTGATGCACTACGCCGCACGGGACTATCTGCCGGCCCGCCGCCGAATGGAACGGGTGACCCTCAAGGGTGATCTCCCCTTCGGCCCGATGGGCAAATCCTATTATGTCTATGATGTAGGCGCGGACGAAAAGGGCCTTCGGGTTGAAAACTACCAGGCCTCGTCCAGCGATCGGGCTGTTTAAGACCAGCCGAACCGCTTACTTGTCGAGTGCGCCGCCGGCGTTCAGGTTCCGCGGACCACCCATCGTCCAGCGATTGATCTGTATTTCCGCGTAAAGCCGGGCTGCACAGTAAGGCTCGTCCTTCAGAAACGCTTCGACGACAGAGACATCTTCCGTCTCCATGAAAAAGATTTGCCCGTTCCAGGGTCCGTCTTCTGCCAGGATCGCGCCCCGGCACACGAAATTTTCATCGAAGACCTTGCAATAGGTTTGATGTGCGTCCCGCAACTCTTTCCGTTTGGGATCACCGGCGGTGTTGGCGGGACAATAGACAAAGAACCTCGGCCAATCGGGATTGCTTTCGAACACGAACTGGGTCCGGCCAAGTTCCAATTCAAAGCCCATCATCCGGACTTGCTTGAAAACGCCGTTCTTGTAGAAGGGTTCTTCAAAAGCGAACACTTCGGCTTCGGCTTTCGTTTCCACCTCGACAATATGGGTCGAACCCAGGACATTGGATACGTCATTCATATCCATCACCGGGCCCCGCTGGATGAGCTGATCATCATATTGGGCGATAAAATCCCAGTGGGTCTGGACAATTTCCCGGCGTTTTTCCAACACGTTTTCGGCGTTCACGCCCCACACGAAATACTGCACCTGGGCTCTCCTTTGATCTTGAGCCTCTAACGAGGCGGCGGGAGAGTGACTGACGGGCTCTTGTTTGTCCAGACACGACCGCGTGCAGGCTTGCTCTTGTGCGCCTGGTGGGGAAAACTGCGCGGCGATTGGCTCCATCAACTTAGGCAAACCCGTGGCCCTCGAACCCATACACCGGCCCCTACCCGGCCCGGCACAGATTATTTCGGATATTTCGCCGGTTCATGTCAGCAACGCGCTGATTGCGTTTCTGTTCGCCGCTTCCGCGCCGATCGCCATCGTCCTCAATATCGGACTCAAAGGCGGGCTGACGGAATCCGATTTGTCCTCGTGGATATTCGCGGCCTTCGTCTTCAATGGTGTTCTGGGTATCGTCGCTTCCATCGCCTATCGCCAGCCTTTGGTCTTCTTCTGGACCATTCCCGGTTCGGTCCTGGTCGGACCGGCCCTCACCCATCTCAGCTTTCCGGAAATCATCGGCGCGTTTCTCGGCACCGGGGTCTTGCTCTTGATCCTGGGGCTTACCGGCAGCGTGAAGAAGATCACCTCGTATTTGCCCATGCCCATTGTCATGGCCATGGTTGCCGGCGTGTTTCTGCAATTCGGCCTGGATTGGATACAGTCCCTGTTTGACGCCCCAATCATTGCCGGCTCGATGACCGCAGTATTTATCATCCTATCCATCAACCCGCGTGTAGCGGCAAAGATTCCGCCGATGATCGCCGTCTTGGTAGTGGGTATTCTCGCCGTGATCCTGACCGGCAGCTTCGATCCGGATGCCGAAATCGCCTTTGAACTGGCCTCGCCGAATTTTTATGTGCCGGAATTTTCGGCCGCCGCGATGGTGGAACTGGTGGTGCCGCTGGCAGTGACCGTCCTCGCGGCCCAGAACGCCCAAGGCATCGCCATCCTAACCAACCGGGGGTTTGCGCCGCCGATCAACACGATCACCGGGGCCTGTGGCGCCTGGTCCATCTTTGGTGGCTTGTTCGGCAGCGTCTCTACCTGCCTGACGGGCCCGGTCAACGCCATCCTGTCCAGCAGCGATGACAAAAAGGGGCAATATACGGCAGCAATTTGCATCTGCCTGATGGCGATCCTGTTCGGCATCTATGCGCCGACGTTCACCAAATTCCTGTTGGCCACCCCGCCGGCGTTTATCGCCACACTCGCCGGCCTGGCCCTGATCCGGATTCTGCAATCGGCGTTTGTCATTTCCTTTAGCGGTAAATTCACCTTTGGCGCGCTGATTTCCTTCCTGGTGACGCTCGCCGGACAGCCGATCTTTAATATTGGTGCGCCGTTCTGGGGATTGGTGTTTGGCTTTATCGCGTCGTGGCTGCTGGAGAAAGATGACTTCAAGGACGGCTAATTGACGTGGTCGGGGACACTGCCTATACCGCGTTCCACAGATTGAAGGAGTAAGCGATCATGCCGCTTTCGCAACCCGCCGCCCGCAAGGAAATCCACACCAGGGAAATCCGCTGCGTCGGCTATGAACGGGAAGACGGTCTTTGGGATATCGAAGGCCGGATCACCGACATCAAGACCTACAGTTTCAATAACCAGGATCGCGGCCTGGTGGCCAGCGGCCAGCCGGTCCACGACATGTTAATCAGACTGACCGTGAACGATGACTTAGTGGTGCAAGAAGCAGAGGCCTCGACGGAAGCGTCGCCGTACAATATTTGTCCCAACATCACCGGTAATATTGCTCGCCTCAAGGGCCTGAAGATCACCGGAGGATGGACCAGAGCCGTCCGTGAAAAGCTGGGGGGAGTCAACGGTTGCACCCATATCAGCCAGATGATCATCGGCCCCCTGGCGACGACAGCCTATCAGACCATCATCCCGATCAAAAATTCACATTCAAAGATCAAAAAGCCGAAAACAAAGCCGGCGATTATCGGGACCTGTCACGCCTATGCGGCGGATGGGGAAATCGTCAGCCGGCTGTGGCCGGAATTCGCCGCGTCCGACTAATTTTGGATGTCATCGGGCTGGCTAACTCGGGCCGGAATTGTCCTGAATAAACTTTTCCAACTGCGGGCCTAGAGTTAGTTTTTGACCTCTGGCGGCGCCCTCGTGGTGATCTACGACCATTCTGAAATAATTCAGTATAAAAGTTCTCAACGCAGACGTACGGCTGGCAAGGCCCCGGTTGGCCTCCACCACGGAACAAATTTGATTTAAACTCAACCCCTCCCGGGAACAGATTTCCGCCAATCCGTCCCAAATGGATGCTTCCAGGCTGATACTCGTTCGGTGACCATTGACGGTTACATTTCTGCGCAGGAACTCGGTACTCATAGGGGCGAACTACCCTTGTATCGACGTAAAATGAACAAATTAAAGCTGCAATATGCCTAGTCTCCAAAATTTCACATTTTAGTATTGGTTCAAGAAATAATTGCAGTGGATATCCGTCAGAATCCTAGGATTAACCCCAGGATTGATAAACATTTCCGCAAAATTAAAGTGGTAATAAGTTGGTCTGTAGGTTTCCTCCTCGTCTTCACTTGCCTTCGGACGGACACGCTTACATAGTGGACCCATGAAAAATCAGTCCCAAACCGTCGAAGATGTCTTCGCCTATCTGCGAGAGCCTCATCAGCGCCTTTGTGCTTGGTCGGGATGCGCCTCCGAGGGCAAATTTCGCGCGCCGGTTTCACGGGAAAATCTGAACGAATTCCATTGGTTCTGCCTGGACCATGTACGGATTTACAATAAAGCCTGGAACTATTATGAAGGCATGTCCGATGCGGAGGTGGAAGCCGCCGTTCGATCCGATATCACTTGGAACCGGCCATCCTGGCCCCTAGGCTCTGCACCACTGACGGGCGGAAGCACTAAGCCGAACGCCGGATTCGAGCAAATTGACGATCCTTTCGGATTTTTGGGACCGGATGAGTCCGAAAGCAAGCCCCGCAAAACGTCGCCGCTGGCGGCGGAACGCCGAGCGCTTGCTGTAATGGGGCTCAGTTATCCGGTGACCGAGGCGGAGGTAAAGGCAAGGTACAAGGTCCTCGTGAAGCGCCACCACCCCGACGCCAACAAAGGCAACAAAGACGCCGAGGAGAGATTTAAGAGAGTCAACGAGGCTTATGAGACATTGATGCAGTTGATGGTTTCCTAAGCCCTTTCAGAAGCTGAAATCGGAAAAATTGATGAGCAAAGATACGACCACTTCCAACGAGGAGGGTGTGTTTCCCTTCGAAAAACCGGATATCACCGTTTCCGTCCGCCAGGTTTTCGGGATTGATAGCGATCTCGAAGTGCCGGCCTTCTCCGAAGGAAACGAATACGTGCCGATTCTGGACGAAGCCTACCGCTTTGACCGGGATACGACCCTCGCCATCCTGGCTGGCTTCGCCCACAACCGCCGGGTGATGATCCAGGGCTACCACGGCACCGGTAAATCTACCCATATCGAGCAGGTGGCGTCGCGGCTCAACTGGCCGTGCATCCGGGTCAATCTGGACAGCCACATCAGCCGGATCGATCTGGTCGGTAAGGACGCCATTGTGCTTAAGGACGGCCAGCAGGTCACCGAGTTCAAGGAAGGCATCTTGCCCTGGTGCCTGCAAAACCCGACGGCGTTGGTCTTCGACGAATACGACGCCGGCCGGCCGGATGTAATGTTCGTGATCCAGCGGGTGCTGGAAGTCGAGGGCAAGCTGACACTGATGGATCAGAGTAAAGTGCTGCGCCCGCATCCGTTCTTCCGCATGTTCGCCACGGCGAACACGGTTGGTCTGGGCGATACGACCGGCCTCTATCACGGCACCCAACAGATTAACCAGGGCCAGATGGACCGCTGGAATATTGTCACCACGCTGAATTATCTGGAACACGACGCCGAAGCGGAAATCGTGCTGTCCAAAGTCCCGGCCTATAACACGGCCGAGGGCCAACAGACCGTCAGCAAGATGGTGGAACTGGCGGATCTGACCCGCTCCGGCTTCATCAACGGTGATATCTCCACCGTGATGTCGCCCCGGACGGTGATTATATGGGGCGAAAACGCGCAAATTTTCAACGATCTGGGCTTTGCGTTCCGCCTGACCTTCCTCAACAAATGCGACGAGATGGAGCGTCCGGTCATCGCCGAGTACTACCAGCGTTGCTTTGGCGAAGAACTGCCGGAGTCTGCGGCCAACGTCACCCTCTCGTAAGCCGTCGGTTTGGGCCGGACCATGGATCAGGACAATCAAGAGCTCGTCAAACGAGTCACCGAAGCCGCCCTTAAGGCGGTCGCGGCCCGCGACGATGTGGAGGTGAATTTTGCCCCCGGCGCCCATGGCCTGATGCAGACCGGCGAAGGCATGACCGCACGCCTGCCGACACCCACCCGGCAATTCGACACCAATGATCTTCGCGTACTCCGCGGTGAAGCGGACACCACCGCACTCCGGCTGCGTTATCACGATACCGACGTCTATAACCGCCAGCGCCCGGCCAGCGGCACCAGCGCGGCGCTTTTTGACGCAGCAGAACAGGCGCGGGTCGAGGCGCTCGGCTGCCGTACGCTCGAAGGAGTCGCCAAGAACCTTTATGACTTTCAGGAAGCCCAAGCCCACGACAAAGGCTTTCATCTGGTCGAGGAACAGCAGGAAGCCCAACTGGCGGACGCCGTCAGCATGGTGTTGCGGGAAAAGCTGACCGGCCAGCCCGTACCGCCCTCGGCCGAGCCGATGATGCGCCAGTGGCGGGACTGGGTAGATGAGAAAATCGGCAATAAATTCAACGATTTGAAAACCACCCTGCACGATCAAGAGGCGTTCGGCGAGTCGCTCATGGATATCCTGGAGCAATTGGATTTACCGGCCGACAGCGATGCGGAGCCGGAAGGCCAGTCCGATGATGACCAAGATGATCAGCAGGATCAGGACGAACAAGACAGCCAGGACGCTGAATCCGACGCCGATGGGGACGACACCCAGGAACAGGAAATGGAAATGGAGTTCCTGGACCCGGACGCCATGGAAGACGTTGAAGACCTAATGGATCCGGAGGACTCAGAAGAAGACCCGGAAGCCACCATGCAGGGCCGCCCCCAACACCCGGATTTCCCGGAAGGCCATGTGGAACCCTACCGCGCCTATTCCACCGAGTATGACGAGGTCGTTTCCGCCGAAGAGTTGTGCGAGCCGGAAGAACTGGGCCGGTTGCGCGCACAACTGGATCAGCAACTTTCTCATTTGCAGGGCGTGGTGTCCCGCCTCGCCAACCGGCTGCAGCGCCGCCTGATGGCGCAACAGCAGCGCTGGTGGGAATTTGATCTGGACGAGGGTTTTTTGGATTCAGGCCGGCTGGCCCGCGTGGTGGCCAATCCGCTACACCCGCTGTCCTACAAGATCGAGAAAGAACATAACTTCCGCGATACCGTGGTGACCTTGCTGATCGATAATTCCGGCTCCATGCGGGGCCGGCCGATCTCCGTCGCGGCCATGTCCGCCGATATCATCGCCCGGACGCTGGAACGGTGTGCGGTGAAGGTCGAGGTTCTGGGCTTCACCACCCGCGCCTGGAAAGGCGGGCAGGCCCGGGAACGCTGGGTCGAAGAAGGCAAAAGCCCCAATCCGGGGCGGCTCAACGATTTGCGGCATATTGTCTATAAGGCGGCCGATGCACCCTGGCGCCGGGCCCGGCGCAATCTGGGCCTGATGCTGCGCGAGGGCCTGTTAAAGGAAAATATCGACGGCGAGGCGCTCCTTTGGGCCTATAACCGGCTGATCGGCCGGCCGGAACAACGGCGCATTCTGATGGTGATCTCGGACGGTGCGCCGGTGGACGACGCCACACTGTCCGTAAACCCCGGCAACTACCTGGAACGGCATTTGCGGGATGTCATTAACTTTATTGAGACAAAAACACCCATTGAAGTCACCGCCATCGGTATTGGTCACGATGTGACCCGCTATTACCAGCGGGCCGTCACCATTAACGATGCGGAAGAATTGGGCGGCACCATGATGCAGAATCTCACCGATCTGTTTGACGAAAAGGCGAACCGTCCCAAGCCTGGCATGATGCACTAATCATAATATTATTTAATAAAATCATATAGTTAACAAAATTCTCACAATTTATTTTTAATTGTGAGCATTGTTATTTCGTTTGCAGCACCAGCAAAATATCTGCACGCAATAAAAAACCCGCCTGACGGCGGGTTTTTCGGCAATCAGAGAAAGTGATTATGCGGCGTTTTTCGCCTGCGCTTTCTTCACACGATTGCGAAGCTTTTTGGCTTCATCGGTCAAATTGTTGGCCTTGGCCGTCAGCAGGAAATTATCCAGCCCGCCATTGTGTTCAATGGTGCGGAGACCGGCCGCCGACACTTTCAGGGTCACCGGGCCCAGCGTATCGCTGTGCAAGGTCATTTTGTGCACGTTCGGCAGATAGCGGCGGCGCGTCTTGTTGTGCGCGTGGCTCACATTATTGCCGGTCTGAACGCCTTTACCGGTGATGTCACAACGTCTGGACATAACATTCTTCCTCAATCTCTCTTCGACGGCCCCGAATCAGACCGGCTCAATAAAACTCGTTTCCGAAAGGCCCTCGCCCCGGAAGAGGCGGCTTTTTAAGGCCCCCCGCCTCTCCCGTCAAGGAGAAAAGCCTTCTAATTACGGGGTATTCCGCCCCTTACCCCACGATCCCGTTGAGTGTGGCGCTCGGGCGCATAGCCGCAGCGACCTTGGCTGCATCGGTGCGGTAATACCCCCCCACATCCACACTGTGGCCTTGGGCATCGTTGAGCTCGGCCACGATCTTGTCTTCGTTTTCGGTCAACGCCTTGGCGATGGGCTCGAAATGGGCCTTCAGCTCCGCATCCGTATCCTGCTCCGCCAACGCCTGGGCCCAGAACATGGCCAGGTAATAGTGGCTGCCCCGATTGTCCAGCTCCCCAACTTTGCGGCTGGGCGACTTATTAGTTTCAAGGTGGATGGTGATGGCCCGGTCCAGGGTATCCGCCATGACCTGCGCCTTAGCGTTGCCGCGGGACTGGCTGAGATGCTCCAGCGAGGCGCCGAGGGCACAGAATTCGCCCAGGGAATCCCACCGCAGGTGCCCCTCTTCCAGCATTTGCTGCACGTGTTTTGGGGCGGAACCGCCGGCGCCCGTCTCGAACAGACCGCCGCCCGCCATCAAGGGAACGATGGATAGCATCTTAGCGCTGGTCCCGACCTCCAGGATGGGGAAAAGATCGGTCAGATAGTCGCGGAGCACGTTGCCGGTCACCGAGATGGTGTTTTGGCCATTGGCGACCCGCTCCAGCGCGTGCCGGGTGGCGTCCTTGGGCGACATGATCTGGATATCCAGACCGTCGGTGTCCAGGTCCTTGAGGTACTCGTGCACCTTTTCGATCAATTGCGAATCGTGGGCACGGTCCTTATTCAGCCAGAAGATGGCCGGATCGCCGGTCAGACGCGCGCGGCGCACACCCAACTGCACCCAGTCCTTGATCGCCGGGTCGCGGGTGATGCAGGCCCGCCAGATATCGCCTTCGGCCACATCGTGTTCCAGCAGCGTGTTCCCCGCCGCATCGACCACGCGGATCGCGCCGTCCGCCGGGGCGGTAAAGGTCTGCGGGTGGGAGCCGTATTCCTCCGCCTGGCGGGCCATCAGACCCACATTGGCGACGGTGCCCATCTTGGTCGGATCGTACGCGCCGTTCTCGATGCAGAACTTGATGGTCTCGTCATAGACCGCGGCATAGCTGGAATCGGGGATCACACATTTGGCGTCCCGGGGCTTGTTGTCCTTGTCCCAGCCCTTGCCACCGCCCCGGATCAGCGCCGGCATGGAGGCGTCGATGATCACGTCACTGGGCACGTGCAGGTTGGTCAGTCCCCGGTCGGAGTTGACCATGTACAGGTCCGGCTGGCTGTCCATGCAGGCCTGGATATCGGCCTCGATCTCGGCCTGTTTATCCGCCGGCAACTCCGCCACTTTCTGCATCAACTCGCCGATGCCGTTGTTGGGATTCACGCCCGCGTCGGCCAATGTATCGCCGTGCTTGTCGAAAACATCGGCCAGATAAACAGAGACCGCGTGGCCAAAGATGATCGGATCGGCGACCTTCATCATGGTGGCTTTCAGGTGGACCGAAAATAAGACGCCGCTTTTCTTGGCGTCTTCGATTTGTTCACCTAAGAATTTGCGCAGCGCCTTGCAGTCCATGAAGGTGGAATCGACCACGTCACCGGCGTCCAGCGGGGTCGCGGCCTTGAGCTCGGTCACGCTGCCGTCCTTGGCGACGAATTCAATCCTGGCGTCCCCTTCAGAGCCCGCCGGCACGGTCACGGATTTTTCATTAGAGCGGAAATCGTTGACGCCCATGGTCGCCACGTGGGTTTTGGAGTCCTTCACCCACTCACCCATGCTGTGCGGGTGGGATTTGGCATAGGCTTTCACCGCGTTGGGCGCGCGCCGGTCCGAATTACCCTGGCGCAGCACCGGGTTCACGGCGCTGCCCAGCACATTGCCGTAGGCCGCGCGAATTTTCCTTTCTTCATCGGTGGACGGATTTTCCGGGAAGTCCGGCACCGGGACGCCTTTTTCCTGCAGTTCCTTGATCGCCGCGTTCAACTGCGGGATGGAGGCCGAGATATTCGGCAGCTTAATGATATTGGCGTCGGGCTCGGTCACCATCTTGCCCAAGAGCGCCAGATCGTCGGGCTGGCCGTGCTCCGCCGGCATGAAGGGCGTCATGTTGGCGACGATCCGGCCGGCCAGGGAAATATCCTTGGTGCCGACGGTGATCCCGGCCGGGGCCAGATAGGATTGAATGATCGGCAGAAACGATCCGCTTGCCAGTTCGGGGGCTTCGTCTACTTGAGTATAGATAATGTCCAGTTGATCGGCCATTTGACTCTCCTCTTGTCCGGCGGGCGCGCGATTGCCGGTCGGCACAGTCTTTCCGGCACTGCGCCGGCGCGCTCAAGCCACATGAAATGTTTAAGTCTTAGATCGTCCGCCGGGGTGCGCCCCAGATCATTTGTCGTGAACTACGCGTTTCGGACGGCGGCAAAATAAGCGCCGGGACATGCGTTTGCAAGTGACTCCGCACAACGCAACCTTTTCAATTTCCCGAGAGTTTGGCTACACTTTCGGCTCAAGAACTTCTTGTCAGCGGAGGCAGCGGACAATGGACGGCGATAAGACGAAAACAACGGAAAATTGGGCGGACTATGTCTCAGCCAAACCGGACACGACCGGTGGCAAATATCTGCGTAAATTCTGGCAGCCGGTGGCGTTGTCGCGGGAGATTGAGGCGGGCAAAGCCATGCCCCTCCGTATTATGGAAGAAAAGTTCACCCTCTACCGGGGAGAGACCGGCACGGCCCACGTGGTTGGCTACCGCTGCGCCCACCGGGCGACCCAGCTGTCGACCGGGTGGGTGAAGGACGACTGCATCCAGTGCATGTATCACGGCTGGACCTATGACGGCGACGGCAACTGCGTCGCGCGGCCCGGCGAGAAACCGGCCGGCCCGTTCGAGCGCGCCAATATCCCGGCCTATCCGACACAGGAACATCTAGGCGTCATCTTCGCCTATTTCGGCGAGGGCGAGCCACCCGAATTCCCGCCCTTCGACGGCTACAAGGAGATTGGCCAGATCGAGACCCACGCGCTGGAGTTTCCCAGCAACTGGTTCCAGACCATGGAGAACCATTTCGACGAGACCCATGTGGCCTTCGTCCACACGTTCAGCGGCTCCCACAACAACCTTGGCCGGTCTGAATACGACCTGCCGGAAATGAACATCTACGAGACCGATTACGGCATGATCCGGGAAACCAAGGTGCCCGGTGGCGCGCTGCGTAAGACGCTCTACCTGATGCCCAACATCATGCGGATCATCATACCCACCTTCGGCGACTTGACCGAGGTCGGCGGCTGGCGTGACACCTATATCATCCTGGTGCCGACCGATGACGAAAACCACCGGGTGTTCTTCATCAAGAATGTGCATATCGACGAGAAAGACATGCCCGCGTTCGAAAATATGCACGCCGCGTTCCAGGACAAGATCAAAGCCGCCCGCCCGGTCCGCGAGATCACCGAGGAAATCCTGGACGGCAACGGCCACCTCAACGACTACCTGGACCATCCCTACATTCTGATCCTGGAGGACGCGGTTACTCAGGGCGGCCAGGGCCGGATCACCGACCGCAGCCTGGAAATGCTGGGCCGCACGGACGCCGGTGTGGCGGCCTTCCGGCGGGTTTATTTACGGGAGATGCAGGCGATGCTCGACGGCCGGCCGCTCAAAGACTGGATCCGTCTGAACGAAGAACCGGCGCTGGGGTTTTAGTCCCTACAGATGATCGTCCAAGACCACGCGGCCGGGTTCCGGGGCGTTTTCCAGGGCCGTGAAGATATCCTCCACGCGCTCGACGACGGTATAGAGATCCTTGCACTTGGGGTGGGCAAAACCGTGGGCGATGATATCGTCGACCAGCCGGTCCACGCCGTCCCAGCAGCCCTCGACATTGAGGACAACAATTGGCCGGTCATGAAGCTGCAGTTGCTTCCAGGTCAGGACCTCGATGAACTCTTCCATGGTGCCCAACCCACCGGGCAGCACCACATAGCCGTCGGCGCGGGTGAACATGGTGTGCTTGCGTTCGTGCATGTTGGGGACCCGGATCAGCTCGGTCACGTTGACATGGGCGACCTCCAGATCAAACAGGAAATCGGGAATCACGCCAATCACCTCGCCGCCGCCCGCCAGCACGTGATTGGCCAACTCCCCCATGATGCCGATGGTGCCGCCGCCATAGACCAGATCTATCTTACGCGTCGCCATTTCCCGTCCCAAATCGCGCGCCGCCTGCGAAAATGCCGGCGAATTGCCGGATTTGGAGCCGCAATAGACTGCAAGGGCGGAAATCTGGGTCATAGGTTTGACAAATTCGACGCGTAATCGGGATTGGCGGAATCGTTTATAACGAATAATTTACTGACATAGGACTGGGAATAAGTCCAACACTCTGCTGTTATCTACCCAGGCCGGAGTCTTCAACGGCTAAACGTGTGCAATCTCGGAGGTTTATCCATGAAACGTCTTACGAAATATTTCTTAGCTCTCGCCGGCCTGACTGTCGTGCTCGGCAGTGCGGTACCCGTCCATTCTGCCGGGCACCAAATGAAGCTGCTCAAAGAGCGCAACCAAACCATGAAGGCGTTGGGCGGCGCGATGAAAGGCCTTAAAGGCGCCAGCGACACCGCGACCATGAAAACCCATGGTATGGCCATTCAGGCCGCAGGGGCAAAGCTGGAAAACATGTGGCCGGACGGTTCTATCGGCGACAGCCGGGCCAAGCCGGAAATCTGGCAAAACATGGGCGACTTCAAAGCCAAGTTGCAGGCCATGAACGATGCAGCGGCGAACCTGGTGAAGGTTTCCGGCGGCAGCGATCTTGGCGCGGCAAAGAAAGCGTTCGGCGCTGTCGGCGCGACCTGCGGCGGCTGCCACAAGGTTTATCGCGGCCCGAAGAAAGAAATGTAGGCCGCGCACAAAATTTACGGGTGAAACACCGGCGCGGGTTCGTGCCGGTGTTTTGCTTTTCAATGTTTGAAACAATTTTCTTCGTGCTAGACTCTCCCTCATGACACGCTTCCGTATTTTCTTTGTCTCCTTGTTCGGCGCTCTTGCAGTGACGCTGACACCACCGGCTTCGGCCCAACAAACGGACGCGGTGAAGCGCGGCGCGTACATCTTTCATGCCGCAGGTTGCGCGGGCTGTCACACGGACACAAAGAACAAGGGAGCCTTGCTGGCCGGCGGCCATGCGCTGAAAACGCCCTTCGGCACCTATTACGGGCCGAACATTACCGCCGACAAGACCCACGGCATCGGCAACTGGTCCGATGCGGATTTCATCCGGGCCTTGCGCGAGGGCAAATCGCCGGATGGTGATCATTACTTCCCGGTCTTCCCCTACCCGTCCTTCACCAAAATGACCGATCAGGACATGCGGGATCTGAAGGCCTATATATTTTCGTTGCCGGCGGTGGCGACACCCAACAAACCCCACGATATCAACTTTCCCTTCGGTTTTCGGTTTTCCATGATCTTCTGGAAGATATTGTTCTTCGACGAAGGCGCCTACAAAGCCGATCCAGCGCAGAATGCAGAGTGGAACAGGGGCGCCTATCTCTCCAATGCGCTCAGCCACTGCGGGGAATGTCACACGCCCCGCAACTTCATGGGGGCGCTCAAGAGCGACATGAACATGGCCGGCACGCCTGACGGGCCGGACAACGGCTCTGTCCCCAACATTACACCGGATAAAGACACCGGCATCGGTAAGTGGTCTCATGCGGAGATCATGGATGTGCTGGACGGCGGTATGATGCCCGACGGTGACTTCGTTGGCGGCGCGATGACCGAGGTTAGTGAAAACCTGGCCAAGATCAGCAAAGAAGACCGCAAGGCCATCGCCGTCTACATAAAATCTCTGCCGCCAATCCGGAACAAGGTGACAAAGAAGTAGAATCGCCTTTAGGTTGGCGCATGTTTGAACTCACCGGAGAAATTTGGTTCCGGCTCCTGGCCTTGCCGATCGCCGCAACGCTTATCGCCGCCCTTCTTCTGAGAATCACCACCCGCTCGGACTCAGCATCCCGCTTGGAATCAGCCGCCGTCGGCGTTGCGTTTGCGTGGATTGTCTCGCTGACCGTCGGGGTTCGGCATTTTCCGCCGCCGCGCGATGGCTCGGGCATCGCCTATCTGGTGATTGGCGGGCTCGTGGCAGGCGCTGTGATCGACTACGTCCTACCGACGATCAAGGCGGCCAATCGGCTCTGGGAAACCGGTCTCGATCTGGTGGTTTGGCTGTTCCTGATCTGGTGGATACGCGGCGGCATCGACGTAATCGCACTCGTCGCGTTTGCCGCCTGGTCGCTGGCCATGGTTCGCTTGCGCCGGGCCGAGGCATCGCCGCCAAACGCTCACACCATGGCTATCGCCGCCGCCGCCGGATTGGCGGTCGTCGCCTGGATCGGGGACAGTCTGATCGACCGGGATATGGCTGCGGGACTGGCTGTCGTCCTGCTTGCCTACCTCGTATGGCAGATTTTTCTCCCCGGGGCGACGGCAGGCTTCGCCCTGATGTGGGGCGGTTATATGGGCATCGGCCTCATTTCCCTCAGGCTGCTGGAGATTTCAGAGAGCCTGGGCTTGGCGCTGATCGTCCTCGGATTCGTGTTTTTCGCCGACACTGCGGCCGAAAAGCTGCCGCTGCCACAACGGATCGCGGGCTGGATCAAGCCACCGGTTACAATATTTTTCCTATCTTGCCTGCCGCTGATATTGGCGGCCATTGCTGCTTTTGTCGCAGCGGCCCATGTCCCCTATTAGACATCCTGGCCTCCGCGCCGAACAATCCGTGGCAAAATACGGCGAATTCCTGTACATATATGAAGTGATTATGGATTCCGGCATCCGAGCCGGGAGAGGATGTGGAACGTGACCAAAGCGGCCCTGCTTTCAATATTAGGCGGCGTGATTGTCGCTGCCGCGATCAGCTTGAATTTTGTGCTTGAAGATGCGGAAGAACCGGTGAACCGGTCGCCTGAGCCTGCGCAACAAGCCGCTGCCGAGCCTGCCCCGATGGCGCCCAAGCAAGAGCTTGAGCTTAAGCCGGAACTTGAAACCAAACCGACGGCGACCCGTCCCAGCTTTGACGTGGTGCGCATCAACCCCGAAGGTGACGCGGTCATGGCCGGCCGCGCCGCACCCGGCGCCAAGGTAGAAATTTTCGACGGTCAGAATAAGATCGGCGAGGTTGTCGCCGACCAGCGCGGCGAATGGGTTTTCGTCCCCTCCGCAGCCCTACCGGCGGGCAGCCGGCAGCTCTCCCTAAAAATGACCGGTTCGGATGGCGCCGTGATCCCGTCGGAAACCGATGTGGTTCTGGTGGTGCCGGAAAAGGGCAAGGACATCGCCGGACGGCCGGCGGAAACGCCTGATCAAAATCAGCCACTTGCCATGAAGGTTCCATCCCAGGGCGATGGCCCGGTTGAAGTTCTGCAAAAGCCCGGGGATGCTGCGTTGACGGATGATGCCATCAGGCTGGCTGTCGACGCCGTGGACTATGATGAAAACGGCAAGGTAAATATTTCCGGCAAAGCGCCGCCCCAAACCGGTGTGCATCTCTACTTGAACAACGAATTTGTGGGCCGCGGCATCGCCAATGAGCGCGGCCTTTGGTCGTACACGCCCGCTGATGCGGTGGAACCCGGCGTTTACACGTTACGAGCCGATATGGTCGATCCCAATGGGAAGGTGACCGCCCGGCTAGAAGTTGTTTTCTCCCGCTCCGTGCCGCTCACCGATGTGAAACCCGGCACCATGGTGGTGGTTGAGCCCGGCAACAGCCTGTGGCGGATCGCCCGAAAAACCTACGGCAGCGGTTTTCAGTATACGGTGATCTACAACGCGAATAAGGAACAGATCAAAAACGCGGATATGATCTTTCCGGGCCAAGTGTTTACCCTGCCCTCCATCAATTAAGTTTCCAGAGAGTTCTCTGATTTCAGTCGTTTTCCGGTCAAACACCTGCTTTCTCCAGGTGTTGCAATTTCCAAACCCCTCCCCATTTGCTATGGTAAATACCTACTCTCATCGGTAGAGACCAGTAGCGCTGGAGAGAAATAAGGAAGTGGATGATCTGGAACTTCGCGACGAGTCCTTAGGACCGACGCACCAAGAACATGGTGAACCGGCGGAACGAATTTCCGCTCGGGATCCCCATGTGCGGTCCACGTTGGAATTCCAGCAGCGCCTGGAAGATATTACCCGGCTGGTCTCGGACTGGATTTGGGAGACAGACCGGGATTTCAAATTCACATATGTCTCTGATCGGATATTCGAAAGACTGCAATATCATCCGGCGGAACTCATTGGCCGGCCGCTTCTCGATTTTATGTCTCTGCATTCACCGGACGCAATCGCCCCAGATTTAAAACGCCCGTTCCGGGATCGCCTGTTCACCATCAAAAGTAAAACCGGGGAAAACCGGCAGTTTCTCCTCAGCGCGGTCCCCATCTACCATCCGGAGACGGAAAATTTCGCCGGACTACGCGGCACAGCAGAGGACATCACAACACGGCTGACCGCCGAGCAGGCGCTTGTCGATAGTGAAAGCCGTTACCGGACGCTCGTGGATTTATCTCCGGTTGCTATTTTCGTGATCAAGGAGCGGAAAATCGTCTTCGCCAACTCATCCGCGACGCGGCTTTTCGGCGCCGAGTCCGCTATCGACTTGATGGGTCGAGATTCCCTGTCTCTGTCCCATGAAGACTCTCGTGAACTTCTGAAATTGCCTCGCCGCCAATTGTTGAAATCCGGAGAATCCCACCCGGTTGAGATACGCCATATTCGCCTCGACGGGACGGAGTTCTACGCCACCGATTCCTCTTCACTGATCACCTGGCAAGGCGAAGAAGCGACGATGCTGGTGATCAACGACATCAGCGACATTAAGGAAGCCCAACGCGCCGTCGAGGAATCCGAACGCCGGTTCCAGGACTTTGAAGAGGCAGCCGCCGACCGCTTCTGGGAGACAGATGCCGAACATCGCTTCACATACATGTCCGCAGCCGGCGGCAAACCGGGCATCGTCGCCGCGGATGAGCGCTTGGGAAAACGCCGTTGGGACATTGCGGGTCCACAAGACAACGACGATGTCTGGAAGAACCATATCGCTGATCTCGACGCGCGCCGGCCGTTTAGGGACTTCCGCTTCAAGCTGACCGCTGCCGATGGCACGGAGCACTACATGCGCTCCAACGGCATTCCCAAATTCGACGAGGACGGCAAATTTCTTGGATATCACGGCACATCGATTGAAGAGACCGCGGAGGTTCTGGCCCGAGATCAAGCGGAAAAAACCCAGAGCCTATTTTTCTCGTCCATTGAGAACTTTTCGGAAGGCTTTGCGCTTTGGGACGCCAACGATCGTTTCGTTTACTGCAACGGCTATTTCCGTGATGAACATCTGGAGGTCATCGATGAATTACAGGAAGGCCGCCAGTATGCCGATTTCATTCGGGTCCTTGCCGAGGTTCGCGACTTCGCCGACGAGGATGAGCGGGACGTGTGGATAGAATCCCGTTTGCAGGACACCGAGGAGTCGGAGTCGATGATCGAGAGTTTGCGTGGCGGACGCTGGGCGCAGATACGTAAGCACCGGCTGCAGAATGGCAATACCATCATCATTTATGCCGACGTCACCGAGCAAAAGTTGCGCGAACAGGCAATTCGGGAGAGTGAGGACCGCTTACGCCTCATCACTGATCAGGTGCCGGCCTTTATCGGCTACAACGACCGGGATCTGAATTTCACCTTCGCCAATCACTACTTCGAAACGGTGGGCCTGCGTCGGGACGACGTCGTCGGAAAGAATTTCGTCGACATCTTCGGCCAAGAGACGCTGGACCGGGTACAGGGCTATATCGATCGAGCCTTTGCCGGCGAGCAGGTCAATTACGACAATGTGCTGCCGATGCCGGACGGCTCCGAAGTGATGACCAATGTATCCTTGACCCCTGACGTCGGAGAAAACGGCGACGTGGTCGGAATATTCATATTGTCCATGGATATTACTGAGCGAAAATTGGCGGAAAGCCGGGTCGAAGCCAGTAACCAGGGATTGGACACCGCACAACGAATTGCCAAGCTCGGCAGCTGGCAGCGGGATTTGGTGACAGGGGAAATGAGGTGGTCGGATGAACACTACCGGCTGCTTGGTCTGGATCCGGCAGGTCCGGCAATCGAATATGATCAGTTCATCTCTCTCATACATGAAGATGACCGTCCCTGGGTTAGGAAAATTGTCCAGAAAACCATTGATGATCAGCAAAAATCGTTTTCCGTCGAGTATAGGCTGACGCTTGCGGAGGGTGTGGTCAAATATGTTCGCGCCCAGGGCGAAATCAGCTACGGAGACGATGGAAAAGCCTTGGCCGTCTTAGGAACAACGCAAGACGTTACTGAGCAGCATTTGGCTCAAGAAGCGCTTGAACTTGCAAAACGGGATGCGGAGTTCGCCAACCGGGCCAAGTCGGAATTCCTATCAAGCATGAGTCATGAGCTACGGACGCCGCTGAATGCAGTACTTGGATATGCTCAGTTGTTATTGCAAAACCGCAAGGAACAACTCAGCGAACGCCAGCAACGTCAAGTGGGGCAAATTCTGAACAGTGGCAGACACTTGCTTCAACTGATCAACGATATTCTGGATCTCTCTCGGGTAGAATCCGGCCAGTTTTCCGTTTCTCCAGAAGATGTCGATCCCAAAGAGACCATCCAGGAAAGCATCGCGCTTATCGCCACTCAGGCGGAACGGAATAAGGTCACCATAATAAATGACACGGAACAGCGGGACCTTCCCAAAATTCGTGCGGACCGGATGAGACTAAAGCAGGCGCTTCTGAACTTTTTGTCCAATTCCGTTAAATACAATGTCAGGGGCGGCCGGGTTATCGTTTCCTGCACGAAACAAGATGACGCGATGCTGCGCTTCACAGTTGAAGACACCGGGCGGGGTATCAGCGAAGAAAATCAAGCCAGGCTGTTTGAACCATTCACCCGGTTAGGAGCCGACAACGACGGCATTGAAGGCACCGGCATCGGCTTGACCATCACGAAACAGATGGTGGAGGCCATGGGCGGCCGTATCGGCTATTCAAGCCAGTTGGGTATGGGCAGTATATTCTGGTTCGAACTACCGATTATGACACCGGCAGGATATTTCAGCACCCCAGCCGCAACTGCTTCGGCGGATAGCTCGCTATCGAGCACCACCGGTCGGGGCAACCGCGTCATCCTCTACGTGGAAGATGACACGTCTAATCTGGAACTGATGAGCGAGGTGATCAACCATTTTCCGGGCCTGTCTCTCGTGTCCGCGACCACTGGTGAAGAGGGGATCGATCTGGCTCGCACCATAATGCCTGACGTCATATTTATGGATATCAATTTGCCCGGCATTGACGGCTATGAGACTAATATTCGACTGAAGAAAGAGCCCCGGACCGCGGAAATCCCGGTGATCGCGTTGTCGGCCGCCGCCATGCCACACGACATTGCCAAGGGAATCGACGCTGGATTTCGCACCTATTTGACGAAGCCGTTCAATATCGAAGAGATTATGAACGCTATAGATTCTGCCCTTAAGGACCCATCATCAAGGGAAGCTTGAAACCTTACAACCATAAGTTAATACTACTTAAGAGACAAATCGGGCAGTAAAGGCGTGTAATGCCTGGAGGCATTTATATTGGCTGAGGAAGCGACAGTCTACGTGGTCGAAGACGACGAGGCGAGCCGGGAACTAATGAAGGACCTGTTCGAATCTGTGGATCTGAACGTACTCACCTTCAATAGCGGGAATGATTTTCTGGACGCGCTTCCGGTTGAGTCTCCTGGCTGCATCCTCTTGGATGTTCGGATGCCTGGTATTAGCGGTCTTGATCTTCAGGCAAAGCTGAACAGCGAACCTTCCAGTCTTCCCATCATCATTGTTACCGCCCACGGCGACACCCAGATGGCTGTTCGGGCAATGAAGGAAGGGGCTTTTGATTTTGTCGAAAAGCCAATCAACAATCAGCTGCTCCTGGAAACCGTCGATAAAGCGATCAACGAAAGCAATAAACTAAAGGACGCCTTAGGGCATCAGGACGATATCCGCCAGCGGCTGACGAGCATGACCCCGCGGGAAAGGGACGTGCTTGAGATGATCGCTAAGGGCAAACTCAACAAGCAAATCGCCTTTGATTTAGGCATCACTCAACGGACAGTCGAAGTTCACCGCGCCCGGGTAATGGAGAAAATGAAAGCAAAAACCGTCGCCGATTTGCTGCGCACGGTAATGAGTCTGGATTCGTTTTCCGGCCGCGGGTAGTCTCCGGGTACGCTCGATTTTTCATAAGCCATTCCGTTTACTCACGAAATCGACTATGTATTCCGTCAAATCCGTTATTGTGCGTGATTGACGGGTAAGAACAACTTCGACATTTCCCGGGAATTATTTGACGTGCTGACATCAGTTTTGGTCCCCATCAACCGCGCCGGCTGGCCGTTTATCGCCATCTTCGCCGTGATTACCGCTGGCCTGTTCTATTGGCAGGAACCGGCAGGCTGGGTTGGCGTTGTTCTGACCCTCTGGTGTATCTACTTTTTTCGGGATCCGGACCGAACCACGCCGACCCGGGAAGGACTGGTCATTAGTCCCGCCGACGGCGTTGTCTGCATGGTGCAACCGGCGGTCCCGCCGGAGGAAATCGGGCTGGGCAGCGAACCGCTAACGCGCGTGTCTATTTTCATGAACGTGTTCGATGTGCACGTGAACCGAATCCCCATTTCCGGAACAATTGCCCAGATGGCCTACCGGCCGGGTAAATTTTTCAATGCCTCTCTCGATAAGGCGAGCGAGCATAACGAACGCCAAAGCTACCGACTGACGAGTGAGGAGGGCCAGGACATCGGGTTCGTCCAAATCGCCGGACTGGTGGCGCGGCGGATCAAGTGCGATGTCGCCGAGGGACAAAAGCTTCAAACAGGAGAAAGGTTCGGACTGATCCGGTTCGGCAGCCGGGTAGATGTCTACCTGCCCGGCGACATGTCGGCCCTGGTCGCCGTCGGACAACGGACCATCGCCGGAGAAACCGTTATAGCGGATTTCCGGGCGACGGAAGAGAACCGAGTTGGAGAGGTACGCTAAAATGTTCGGTCCCAAGGGAGAACGCCGCAAGGCCCTGTCATTCAACCGAATGATTCCCAACATGCTCACCATGCTGGCCGTCTGCGCCGGGCTGACTGCACTCAGGTTTGGCCTGGAGGGGCGCTGGGAGCCTGCCGTCTGGTCCTTGGTCATCGCCGCCATACTGGATGCCTTGGACGGACGTATCGCCCGGCTATTGAAGAGCACCAGCAAACTGGGGGCTGAGCTGGACAGCCTGTCCGACTTTATCGGGTTCGGCGTCGCACCGGCGCTGCTGCTTTATCTTTGGACCATGAAATCGGCTGGCCCCATAGGCTGGGTCCTGGTGCTGCTTTTCAGCGTCTGTTGCGCACTGCGCCTGGCGCGATTCAATACGGATCTGGAAAAACCGGATCAGCCGCCCTGGACCAAAAATTTCTTCACCGGGGTTCCGGCGCCGGCTGGGGCCGGGTTGGTGCTGCTGCCGCTCATCATGTCGTTTCATCTGGACTGGCCGATTCTGCGTCACCCCCTCGTAGTGGGACCAGTCATTGTCGCGGTTGCTTTTTTACTGGTCAGCCGTATCCCGACCTATTCCTTCAAGAACGTGCGCATTCCCAGAAACTACGCGCTGTTTCTACTGTTGACGGTCGCACTGCTGG
This sequence comes from uncultured Rhodospirillaceae bacterium, assembly GCA_964611435.1. Taxonomy (GTDB): domain Bacteria; phylum Pseudomonadota; class Alphaproteobacteria; order Rhodospirillales; family UBA2165; genus JAYPHU01. Next base: position 135,294 of record CAZSXT010000004.1, read on the forward strand.
CGGCGCTGATTGTCAGCGCACCCTGGCTGACTTTGACGCTCATCCTGTTCCTCTATTTGATCAGCATCGCGTTTAGTCCCGCCAGCTACAAAAAGCTGGAACGCCAGGCGGCGGAAAATCCGGACGCCACCCTCGACTTCGATGACGATGACGACGAGGACGATGAGCCGGAAGCGCCGAAACCCGGCGGCTGACAGATCCCCCTCTATTCAGCAGGGCTGAGGGCGGGCTCAGCGCCCGGCTTTTCCTTGCGCGACCGCCACCAATCCTGAACATTTGCGCGAATCATGAGAGACGCCGATGTTACCACCAAGGTCAGCACCGTCGCAAATCCCAACCCGAAAACAATCGCTGTCGAGAGTTGAGTCCACCATTGGGTAGACGGCGCGCCGATGCTGACCTCGCGGGTCACAAAATCGATGTTGGTGCTAAGCACCATGGGCATGAGGCCCAAAATAGTGGTGACCGTCGTGAGCAGGACCGGCCGCATACGCTGGGCGCCTGTCCGCAAAATCGCTTCCATCGGGTCTTTCACTGTCTTCCGCACATGATCAAACGTGTCGATCAGCACGATGTTGTTGTTGACCACGATCCCAGCCAGGGCGATCACGCCGACGCCGCTCATCACGATACCGAACGGCTGGCCGGTGATGATCAGGCCGATAAACACGCCGATGGTGGACATAACCACCGCCGACAGAATCAACAGCGCCGAGTAGAAACTGTTGAACTGGGTGACAAGTATGATGGCCATGATGAACAGGGCGACACCAAACGCCTTGGACAAAAATTCCTCCGCCTGACGCTGTTCCTCGTCCTCGCCCTTGAATTCTATTTCGACGCGGGGATCAATGTTCTGGCCGGCCAGCCACGCGGCGATTTCCCGGACCTTGTTATCCGCCAACACGCCTTCCTCCACGTCCGCCTTCACCGTCAGCACCCGTTTTCCATCGACCCGGTTCAACGTGCCAACCTTGGGCATCGCCTTGCGTTTGACGAAATTAGACAGGGGCACCATACCCGAAGAGGTCTGCACCCGGATACTATCGAGTTGCTTGATGGTGCGGAATTCGACCGGATATCGCACCCTGATCTCCACCTCATCGTCGGTGGAATCCGGGCGGTATTCATCGACCATGATGCCGTTGGTCACCAGCTGAACAGCTGACCCAATGGTTTGCACGTCGGCGCCAAACTTGGCGGCCTGAGCCCGATCAACTTCCAGTTCCCAGGTGATGCCGGGCAGCGGCCGGGAATCCTCGATATTGATCAGGCCTGGCAGGCTCTCCAATTTCGTGCGGAGAAGCACGGCCACCGGCTCCAATAGCTCGGCATACCGCGAGGTGATCTGCAACTGGATGGGCTTGCCAACGGGCGGCCCCTCTTCTTCCTTGCGTGCATCCACATAGATGCCTGCCAGGTCCGCCGTCCGTTCTTTGATGTCCGCGAGAATGAGCTTGGCCGGACGGCGCTGGTTCCATTTGGCGAATTCGATGGAGACGGTCCCAATGATGTCTTCCGATTCCTGGCTATTCTCCTCCCGGCCGGTCCGTGTGTAGATGGTCTTAAACTCGGGCTTGGCGCGTTCGCTATCCATAGCGATCACCCGGCGCTCGACCTCTCGCATGATGGCGTCCTGTTCATGGATGGAGAGATTGCCCCGCGCGCGCACCTGCATCTTGGCGTTCTCCGGCTCGATCTCCGGAAAGAACTCAATCCCGTTGCCGTGGGTCGCGTAATACACCTGTACACCGATCAGGACCGCGAACGCTGCCGCCACGACTTTTGCCGGATGGCGGAGCGCCGCATGTAATATGGACACGTAATGTCCGGTAAAACCACCGGCGGCAAAAACGTCGCCCTTTTCACCGGCATTAATGGCGCGCTGTGCCGCGGCGTCCAGCGCCCCCGGTTTACCGAAGATGGAACCTAAGGTCGGCACGAAAATCAGCGCCATCATCAACGAGGCCGACAAGGTCAAAATCAGCGTGATCGGCAGGAACTTCATAAATTCCCCGACCACGCCTGGCCAAAACAACAACGGCAAAAAGGCCGCCAGCGTGGTCATGGTCGAGGCAATGATCGGCCAGGCCATACGCTTGGCGGCCAAGCCATAGGCGATGGCCCGCGGCTCCCCTTCGATCATTTTCCGGTCTGCGTATTCGGTCACCACAATCGCACCATCGACCAGCATGCCCACCGCCAGGATCAGGCTGAACAGCACGACGATATTCAGGGTCATGCCCAGCGCAGAGAGCGCCAGGATGCCGACCAGAAAAGAACCGGGTATGGCGATCCCCACCAACCCCGCCGTCCGGAGCCCGAGAAACGCGATAATGACAATCATGACCAGGACGACGGCGCTGATCACATTGTTCTGCAAATCCAGCAGCATCAGCCGGATGTTGTCTGACTTGTCCTGGGAGAAACTCACTTGAACAGCGTTTTGCAGGGCCGGCGGCCAGTTCTCCCGCTCTTTCTCGACGGCGGTGCGTATCTGTTCAATCGTATCAATGATGTTGCGCCCGGTGCGTTTGGAGACCTCCAACGCGACGGCGTCCTGTCCTGCAATCCGGGCAAACCCTTTGGGGTCTTTAAAGGACTGGCGGACGGACGTCACGTCCCTCACCCGGATAACGGCGTCTCCGTTCACCAAAACGGGCATTTCCATAATGTCTTGAACGGTCTCAAAAACGCCCGGCACCTTGATCGAAAACCGGCCCGCACCCGTGTCTTGTGCGCCGGCGGCGACCAACAGGTTGTTCGCGCGCATCGCCGAAGTGACATTCCCGGCGTTGATGCCATAGCTTTCCAGTTTCACCGGATCGATGATGAATTCGGCCATATCCTCCCGGTCGCCGGCGATTTCCGCCTTCAAGACGCTGGGAATGGATTCAATAACGTCCTGCAGGTCTTTGGCCAAGGAATTGAGCTTCCGCTTTGGCGCATCGCCCGACAAAATTACCGTGAGCACAGGGAACAGGCTGAAGTTCACCTCATGGACCGTCGGCTCCTCGGTCTGTTCCGGCAGATCAGGCTTGGCGAGGTCCAGCTTTTCCCGAACATCCGCCATCGCCACATCGGCATCAAAGCCAGCCTCAAACTCCAAAGTCACATTGGCGCCGCCTTCGAAGCTGGTAGAGCGCATTTCCTTCACGCCTTCAATGGAGCGAAGTTCCTGCTCGATAGGCCGGGCGATCAACCGCTCTGCATCCTCCGGAGAGATGCCGTCCAACTTGGCGTTCACGTAAATGATCGGGATATTGATATCCGGATCGGACTCTTTGGGAATTTCCACATAGGCGACCGAGCCGGAAATAAGTATCAACACCAGAGCACTGATCACGGTCCGTGCCCGGTTGATCGCCGCATCAATAATTTTGCCGGTCATTACTGACCTTTCAGCCGTGAGATGACCGGCGCTTCGTGCGGCACCGGCTCAACTTTCTGACCGGGCCGGACAAATTCCTGTCCCACGGTAATAATCATCAGCCGATCCGGCAGACCGGCAATCCAGACTCCATCCCGATCTTCGGCGACCAATTCAGCTTTATGGAATTGGACCTGCCCCAAATCATCCACGGCTTTCACCCCAACCGCGCCGTCATCCGCCAACGTTAAAACCGCCGGGGACACCTTATGCACCTTCAACGCCTCAAGTTGGAGCCGTATTTCCGCCGTCATGCCGGCGATTGTCGAACGCGCGCTATTGTCGATCTCCATTTCCACACGAAACGTACGCGTGGCCTCTGTCGCTTCCGTGGAGACATATCTGATCCGGCCGTTGACGATAGCCCCTGTCACAAGTTTTGCCCTTCCTGCGGCGCCGACCTTGACCAAACCCACTTCCTGTTCGGTGACGTTTCCGACTGCCAACACAGGCGTGAGATCAACGAGAGTGGCCACCGCGCCCCCCACGGCCAGGTAATCGCCGACCTCGACCGGGCGTTTCTCCAAGACACCATCGAAAGGGGCGCGAATTTCGGTGCGCTGGATGTCCAGCTTCATGTTTTGGAATAACGCTTTAGCCGTCGCGAGATTGGCCTCGGTTTCCGCCAACTTTACCTTGGAGCGGAAGTTCCGGGACGACAGTTCCTTGGATGCCTGAAACTCAATTTCCCGCTGCTTCACCAATGCCGCTGCCTGACGCAATCTGGCTTGGCGGTCATCCATGGCGAGACGGGCGATGACTTCGCCTTGCTCAACCAGTTCGCCTTTGTTTTTGGTGATCGCCACGATCCGGCCTGAGGTTTCGGCGCGCAGATCCAGCCGCCGGGATGCTTCCGTACGACCCAGAACGATAAGTTCGTTTTTTCGGGATTGTGCGAGGCTGTCGCGGACCCGGACCCGCGGAATAACGGTGGGCTTGGCAGCGCCTTCAGTCCCCGATGCAGCCGTCTCCTCGGACACGGGCGTCTCCCCAAATTGTCCCGACGCGACCCAGCCGGCGACGCCAACAGCAATTACGCCGGCAACGATGTATGACCTTCTCATGCCGCACCCCCAGGGAGGTTTTCCTCGTCATCAGCAACGGCGCCTGGAGGGGCTTGATCCGGTAACGGATTCAACAGTTGTTCCCTATGCTGTTCCATGTATTCGACTATCGTTTCATAGAGTTTGAGACCCAGACCGTGCACGAACCTGCGTCCGTGGGCGGCTTCACTCAAATCCAGTTCCTGCAGGCACTGGATGCCTTGTTTGTATTGATTGACGTATGTGTCAAAGACCCGCTCCGTCTGTGAATCGCTTAACAGATGGGCAAAGAACATCATGACCACGCACTCGGACCGAATTTTGTCAAAGGCAGGCGCTTTGTGGAGTTCCTGGATAAGCCGCTCCCTGCCCTTCTCGGTCAAGCTATAGACTTTTTTATCCGGCCGACCCGCCTGGTCCACGTATTGGCAGTTGACCAACTCCTCGCTCAGCATCTTGTTCAAGGCGGGATAGATCGATCCGAACCCGGCGTCATAGAAATGACTGAACGAGCCTTCTTCGAACATTTTCTTAATTTCATAGCCGGTGGCGTCCCCCAGACTGAGGGTCGCGAGACATAGGGTTTTCGTATCCATGGATCGTTCCTGGTGACATTTTATATATCGAACCGTTATATATCGTGTCGAGATATAACGAGTCAATATATACTATATCAAATTGATATAGGTCTGCCGAAAGGCGCGGCACACCCTCGCCGCAAAGCCGCAGTTTGATAATTAAGTGATTTTTTTCAGTTGGTTAGTCGATCGGCACGTCGACAAAGAAGATCGTTCCCTTGCCCTCGGCGGAAATAAAATCAATGCCGCCGGAATGGCCATCAACGATGGCCTTGGCAATACAGAGACCGATGCCCGTTCCGTCTTCTGCGCGCGTGGCGGTGCCATCGCCCTGGCTAAAGAGGGAGAATATTTTGTCTCGCTGTTCCTCGGGGATGCCCGGACCATGGTCACTGATTTCCAGACGGAACTTGTCGTCATGCCTCAGAATGGAAATGTCCACCGCCTGGTTCTTCGGCGAGAACTTGATGGCATTGGACAAAATATGTCCAACCGCTTGTATCATCCGTTTATTGTCAATTTGCGCCAGGGCCGGCGTATCCGTGGGCTGGAAGTTCAGCACCACGCCTTTCTCCCTGGCCATTTGCGATTTATCGCCAATAGCGTCCACCACGATGTCATTTAAGTCATGTGTATCGAAGCGAAATTCCATCCGGCCGAAATGCAACTGTTCGAAGTCCAGGATGTCATTCACCAGCCCGCTCAGCCGGTCGGCATTTTTACCCGCCAAGTGCAAAAGTCGCATAGTCTCGAAACTATGCTCGCCGAGCGTACCGCTTTGGACCACACCGATGGCGCCCTTGATAGCGGTAAGAGGCGTGCGGAGCTCGTGGCTGATCACCGATAGGAAGTCTGTCTTGAGCCGCTCTACCTCTTTCAATCGGCTGATGTCGAGACCGATAAACAAGAACCGGAGTTCACCACCAGCTTCGATAAACTCGCCGGCGACCAACATCTCGATTTCCTCACCTTCTTTGGTGCGGAAAACCGTTTCGAAATCCCGGGCGGAACCTGTTTCTTCTAACTCGGCGATCATCTTCGCCCGGTCATCCGGTCGCGCCCAGATACCCAGGTCCAAAGATGAATGGGACATCGCATCTTCATAGCTATAGCCGGTGAGGCTGCACCAGGTCTCGTTAACGTCATAATGCTCGCCGTTCAGCGGATTAGAAATCGCCATGACTGCCGGGCTGGAGTGGAAGGCGCGGGTAAAGAAGGCTTCGCTGATATCCCGCTCGTTGGCGAGCTGTGTCTTCTCGAACTGCATGGAAATTGTGGTTACCAGGGTCCGGTTAAACGACTTCGCCAGCAGGGTCAGCATGCAGGTGAACAGGACGAGCATGCTCCCCATGAAATAGCCGAGCTCGGTGCCCTGGACGATGAAGCTAAAACTTACCGGCAAGATTGCCGGGACAACAAAGGCATAGTAGGACGGGAGCCAGCCCGCATATGCTGCGACGGCGCCAGCGGAAATACCACCCAACACAAAGGCCAGGAATACCTGATAGTGGATTTGCTCCGCCGGGAACATCATGAAGCCGGCCGATCCCCAAAGCACCCCTGAAATCAGCGCAGCGACGGTATAATGCATTGCCCAGCGGCGCTGCGTCTCAAAGTGCGCAGATCCCTTGCTAGCCCCCCTGAAATAAACCAACCGGACAATATTCCAGCCGATGACCAGGGTGAGCCAGCTCCATAGCAATATCGGATCCACTGCATGGCGCATCACTACCGGCACGCAAATCGCCAGAAGCGAATTTGCGATGATCGGCAAATGGATGTTCTTCTGCACCTCGGCAATCTGCTTCAGCTGCACTTGACGTTCGAAAGCGCCGCGCTCGTCTAGCCAATAGTCACCATTTACCGCCTCGCCCCCGAGGAGGGTCTGCGCGAGGCCGGCGCCCGATGGTCGTTTAGATTTATGGGCGAGCATATCCATGACCCTAGTATAGATGAGTGGTATTTCTTACATATGACCTCGATGTAAACGGGTATGTCAAACAGAACACCCGGACGGGATAAAGGCCCGTCCGGGTGTCAATCTCGAGTTGAAACGAGCTTTATTTTAGTCGCTTAAAGCCCCAGCAATTGCGCCGCCGTACCGCCGCGAATGGCGTCAAAGTCGGATTCCGACAGGCCCTCGACCCGCTTCAGCAGTCCGACCGGATCGTCATCGCCCATATCATAGGGGTAATCGGTACCGAGCAGGATATGGTCCGCACCGTACTTCTTGATCAAGAACTCGAGCTGATCGGGCTCGAACACCATCGTGTCGAAGTAAAACTTCTTTAGATAGTGGGTCGGCGGATGGGGCAGCCCTTCTCGTACGTCGGCGCGAGCGTGATAGGCGTGATCCATGCGGCCTGCATAAGAAGGCAGATAACCACCGCCATGGGCCACGCAAATCTTCAGGCCCGGATGCCGTTCCATCACACCGTCGAAGATCAGGTAGGAAAGCGCGATGCTCGCTTCGATCGGGTGGCCGATCAGATTGATGAAATAGTGTTCCTTCAGCCGGTCAGGATGAGTGAACCCAGCGGTGTGGATGAACACCAGAATGCCCATTTCCTCACACTTGGCCCAGAACGGCGCCAGCCGCGGGGCGGAAAGGTCCTCGCCGCCCACCTGGCTATTGATCTCCACCCCTTTGAAGCCCAGCTCATTGACGCATCGGTCCAACTCGGCCAGCGCCATCTCGGTGTTCTGCAAAGGGATCGTTCCTAAGCCGACCAGCCGGTCCGGATGTTTGGCGATGTCTTCCGCCATCTCGTCGTTGATCATCTTAGAGACGTCCCGGCCGACTTCAGGCTCCGCCCAGTAATAGTACTGATACGGCGAAACAGAGATCGCCTGGATATCCACACCCATCTTGTCCATGTCCTTCAGACGCTCCTCGATGGACTGCATCTTGGGCTTGATATACTCAAGCTGCTCCTTGTTGACCTTCTTGGTCAACTCGGACCCGAAAGACAGTGCGGCGAAACCAACGCGCTCGGCCTCCGCATTCATCATCTCGCCGGCCGGATAGGATTGCCGGTGGCAGTGAACGTCGATGGTCAGGGTCTTGGACCCGTTGGACACCGTGGCGCCCTGGTCGGCCGCCGGGGCGCAGGTATGGTTGTGCCGATATCCCGGATGAGAGCACTTAAAAAACATTGTCGGATGACTCCTCTGGATTAGTCTGTTCGATGGGCGACAGACTACTTATTTTCGCCCGATTGTCCCGCACTTTGTCAGGCCCAAAACGAAAAGGATTTCGTCATGACTTATGCCCTCACGGGTCTCATTTTCGCCGCCGCCGCCCTCCTGGAAATCAGCGGCAGTTTCGCTTTTTGGACCTGGTTGCGATCCGGTGGGACCTGGATGTGGGTTGTTCCGGGGCTGGTCGCACTGGCGGTATTCGCCTTTCTGCTGACCCGGCTTGATGCCGCCTTCGCCGGGCGCGCCTTCGCGGCCTACGGCGGGGTCTATATCGCGGGTTCTCTCACCTGGCTGTGGCTAGTGGAAGGTAAGATTCCCGACAAGTGGGACCTGACCGGCGGCGCGATCTGCCTCATCGGCGCGACGGTGATTATTTTCGGGCCGAGAGGAGAGATGGGTTAAATCCCCTCCCCCGTCTTGGGGGAGGGTAAGGAAGGAGGGGAAGCTTAGTAAGCGCAGAGATTACATGTTTTCTCTCTTGCGTCGCCCCCGATCCGCGAAGCGGCTATCGGGGGTCCATACATTGGTCGAAATGGTCCCCCGAGAATTGGCCCCAACTTACATTGGCTCCAACTCGGGGGTGACGCAATTAAGAAAAAGAAAAGGCACCTACCTTCAAGCCGCCTTGCGGTCCTTATGGTGCAGGTGGCGTGACACATGCTCCACATGCCGGTGGTCCGTGCCACAGCAGCCGCCGACAACTTTGAGCGCCGGGAGGCTCGCTGCCAACTCCACATGCAGCTCGCTGAACTCTTGCGGGTTACCGGCGTCCAGCTCCTCCGCCTGATCCAGCTCCTCATGGCTCATCCGGGACGCGTTGGCGCGCACCCCGCCGATCCGGTTGAGCCAAGCACTGTCACCGTCCAAAACATGCTTGAAGTGATCGGGATGGGCGCAGTTGACCATATAGTAAGCCGGTGATGCATTTGTCTCCCGGTCGGTCTCCGTGATCGCTTCGGCTAGGCTCTGCCCGGAGTGCAACCGTCCGTCAGTCTCCACAGTAAACGAGATCACAACGGGCAGGCCCTTGGCCTCGGCAGCTTTTGCGATGCCTACCACCTCCGGCACGTTGGTCATGGTAAGGGCCGAGATCATGTCCACACCGGTCTCGGCAAAGACCTCGATCTGTGGCAGGTGCAGGGCGAAAGCGTCCGTGGCGGTCAGCAAGGTCTCCGTCGCGTACCCGTCGCCAGCCGGGCCGACCACACCGTTGATCAGGACCGGGGAGACCCGGCCTCGCCATTCATCTCTAAGCCTCCGCGCAAATTCCACGGCATCCCTGGAAAGTCGAAGCAGACCGGCCTCACTCACGCCAAGGGCGCCGGCCCATTGGGTACAGCCCCGCCAGGTGTTGGTGTCCAGCACATAGCCGGTGTTGGCGACGGCGGCCATTTTCAGGAAACGTTCGAAATACTCCCGCGCTTTTTGCCTAAACCCCTCATCGTCCATCAGCACGATAGCGGCGAATTCCGGCGCCTCAAATCCCTCAACAAAAAACATCCACGTTTCAAATCCGCCATCCGTTAGAAACGGCGTCTCGGCGCTTAATAGGTTTTGCAGGTTGGTCATCTTGTTTTCCTTCGGCTCGTTGTTGATGGCCTCAGGTGTACCGGGTTCCTACGGCCGGGCCTAGCCGACCCATGGTCCAGTTCGGCATTTTATTTTATGCAATGAATTCAATTGATTACGAAACTTCTCCGGGGTCGACAGAGCTAAGTCGGCCATTTACTGTACCGCCGGTACAGTTTTTCCGGAGGCCCTGATGGCGAAAGGCGAAGACACACGGCAGCGCATCATGGATGTGGCCCAGGATTCGGTGCTGTTAAAGGGCTTCGACGCCACCTCCATCGACGAGATCGTCGCCAGCGCCGAGATCACCAAAAGCGGCTTCTTCTATCACTTCCCAGACAAAAACACGCTGGCCAAGGCGCTAATCGAACGCCATATCGAGATCGAAGACGCGCTATTCGACGATTTGTTCGGCCGGGCGAAAGAGCTGGCTGATGATCCGCTGCAGACCATGCTGGTGGGACTTAAGTTATTGGCGGAACTAATCGATGATATGTCCAACGGACACCCTGGCTGCATCGTCGCCACCGCCGCATATCAGGACAGGCTATTCGACAACCAAGTCCGCGATGCCAACCGCCGCGCTGTGCTCAACTGGCGGGACCGGTTCCGCGACATGTTCGACAGTATCGCAGAGAAGTATCAAACCACGGACGAGATCGATTTGGATCACCTAGCCGACATGGTCAGCGCCGTCGTCGAAGGCGGCATTGTTATGTCCCGCGCCATGGACGACCCGCACGTCACCGCCCAGCAAATTCTGCTATTCCGCTCCTATATCAAGCTGCTGTTCAAACCGGCAGCGAATTGAGGCTGGGAAACGGTTACGTTTTTCCCAGGCATTAGCCATAAATTCGACGCATATCCGGTCTTTCGGTCACATAAAAGTGGACCCAGATGTAAATGTGGCTGAAGGCGGCAACCACCAGCGCCGCCAGGGATTGAAACAAGAATGCCGGAACCCAGAGCACCATAAAACCGAACACATACATGGCGTTCGGCGACCAGCGAAAAATGCCATGCCTGACCAGAGGAAGGTCCCGCACCGATGGGTCAAAATGATCCAGGCCGAATGCCCGCCGAAATCCAAAATAAGTCTTTACCGAATACATCAAATAAAGAGCCGGAATCACAAGTATTGCTGAAACGGCATATCCCAAGATCGGATCAATCGGGAGACTCCCCCTATTGGACCAACCCAATATGAAAATCAGGATCGGTCGCAGCACGATTAAGACAGTGAAGCCAGCCGCGTATAGAACAAAAGCAAGGCGCCCCATTATCTGACTAAGCAGCTTCCACTCTAATTCCGTTCGCCAGCAAAACCATACATAAACTTGGTGAATGATGGCGACCGCAATTGTCAGCGTCACCCAACTGCTCGTGGAGATTCCCAGGAAACCGCCCAAACCAAATTCGGGCAAATTCCGCAGCTGATAAACGGCATAAACTAGCAATGCCACGGCAGTCAAATGCAGCAGTTGACGCTCAAACAGAGTTTTCATCTTCCACTTCCTCGGCGGCTTGACTACCATCAAAGCGGGCCACGGATATATGAGCTACCGTCCGAGCCGAAAAAATTGATGCTGCGCCCCGCAAACTGAAGACAAAATTACCAGAAAAAGGATGAATTCCACCCGTGGATTTTTACGGAACTCCTCGAACCCTGCCTCGACTGGCAAACCATATTTTGGCGCTTGCTCGCCAAAGGCTATGGCTTCAGGTTCTCATAGGCATGTTTTTGGGCGTCGCGGCGGGCATACTTATTGGCCCAACCGGCGGATATATGGAGCCCCAAACCTCCGCTTTAGTCGGCAATTGGGTTGCTTTACCCGGCAAGCTTTTTCTTATTGCCATCCAATTTGTTGTGGTGCCTTTGGTCGTCGCCTCTGTTATTCGTGGCATCGCCTCAGGCGAAGGCGGCAGCCGTCTGGGCAAGCTGGGATCGAGAACCATATTGTTTTTCCTTTCCACAACTATTTTGGCGGTTGGAATTGGATTAGCGGTTTCCACGGCCATCCAGCCGGGGCAGTACATTGATAAATCCTTAGTGGAACATTCTCTTCAGTCCGGAGCCCAATCGATCGTCGACAAGACGGCCACAGCCGGCAAGTCTGTGCCCAAACCCGAAGACCTTCCGGAACTCATCATTAGCATTTTCCCGACCGATCCCTTAAGCACGTTCGTCAGTGGCAATATGCTTCAGATCGTCATTGCCGCCGCGATTATTGGGATTGCCCTCATCAATACACCGCTGGAACAGCGCACGCCGCTGCTGGAAATCCTTGGCTCCGTTCAGGCGGCGTGCATGGTGATCGTCGGCTGGGTCATGCGCTTCGCACCTGTTGCCGTGTTTGGGCTGCTTGCAGGGCTGACCGCGCGAGTCGGGCTTTCCGCACTTCTCGGAACCGGCGTCTACGTCGCGACCGTCCTTGCCGGTCTGCTTATACTTTTTGCCGTCTATTTGGCGCTGTCCCTGCTGATCACGAGAAAGCCCCTAGGGATTTTTTTGAAGAACACGCGGGAAGTCCTTCTCATGGCGTTTTCCACATCCAGTTCAGCGGCAGTGATGCCCCTGACCCTGACGACGGTCGAGCAAAAGCTTGGTGTCAAATCCTCCGTTTCCAGGTTCGTGATTCCGCTGGGCACGACCATCAATATGGGCGGCACCGCTCTTTACCAAGGCGTCGCTGCCGTATTCCTGGCGCAAGTCTTTAATGTGGAACTCGGCGTGTCGGGCATGCTTTTGATCACACTCATGGCGACCGGCGCCGCCATCGGCTCTCCGGGAACGCCGGGCGTCGGCATTGTCATTCTGGCGACGATCCTGTCGAGCGTTGGCATTCCACCCACCGGAATCGCCATCATCCTGGGTGTGGACCGGATATTGGATATGTGTCGGACCGCGGTTAACGTGACGGGGGATATCGTCGCCTGCCTCGTCGTCGAGAGGCTTGCATCGAAAGACGAGACTCCTTCGCCGTGAGCTAAAACCCTGGCGGGAAGCCGCGGCCGCCGCGCTCCAGCGTGATCCAGCGGGTTTCGGTGAAAGTCTCGGTGGCCCAGCGCCCACCGTGACGCCCGACGCCCGAAGACTTTGACCCACCGAAGGGCGCATGAGGTTCGTCGTTCACCGAAGAGCAATTAATGTGGCACATGCCGGTTTCCAGCTTGGCCGCGATTTCCAGGCCCCGGTACTCGTCTTTGGTGATGACTCCCGACGACAAGCCGTATTCGGTGTCGTTGGCAAGCGCGATGGCTTCTTCATCCGTGCTGAATGGAATGACAGTGACGACCGGACCAAAAGTCTCATCTCTATAGACGGTCATGTCCGGGGTGACATTAGTAATGATCGTCGGTTCTACATAGCGGCCGTCTACTTTGCCGCCCAGGACGATCTCCGCACCCTTGGCGACGGCATCCTCGATCTGGCTTTTGACCCGCTCCGCTTGGCGATCGTTGATCAGCGGTCCGATAATGTGATCCAATTCTTCGGTCGTGTCGCCGACCTTGAGCTTGGATGCGCGCTCCTTAAACCGGGTGAGGAAAGGCTCGTAAATGCTTTCATGGACCAGAATTTTCTCCACCGACATACAAATCTGGCCCTGGTGCATGAAGCTGCCGAAGTTCGCCGCGCCGGTGGCCCGGTCCATATCCGCGTCGTCCAAAACAATCAGCGCGTCCTTGCCGCCGAGCTCCACGCAGCATTTCTTCAAGTGTGCGCCGGAGCGCGCCGCGATTTCCCTGCCGACCGGGGTCGAGCCCGTAAACGACACGCCTTTGACCAGCGGGTTTTCCACCAGCTCCGATCCGACGGCGGCCACGTTGTCCCGGGAACAGGTGACCACGTTCAGCACGCCACCCGGTACGCCCGCCTCTTCAAAGATTTCAGCGAACAGCAATCCACCGCAATAGGGAGTCTCTTCCGACGGTTTCAGCACCACCGTATTGCCTGCGGCGATGGCGAACGCCATACCCCGTGACGTCAGCACGCACGGGAAGTTCCACGGGCTGATCACCGAGATCACCCCCATGGGCCGACGCACCGCCATGGAGAGCTTGCCGAACTCCGACGGGATCACCTCGCCGATGGCTTGATAGTTCATGGCGGCCGCGGCGTAGAATACTTCGGGGATGTACATGGCCTCGAACATGCCCTTGCCGAACCAACCCCCGGCTTCTCCTTGCAGCGCTTTGACGATATCCATTTTGCGCTCTTCCAGGACCTCGGCGACCTTGATCATATAGTGAGCGCGCTCGTTGAACTTCAGCTCTGACCAGCTTTCAAACGCATGGTTGGCGGAGTTGATGGCGTTCTTCACGTCTTCGACGGTTGCATCGGGGGCGGTGCCCCAAACCGATCCGTCGGACGGATTGATATCCTCGAACCGGGACTCGACCGGCCACCAGCGGCCGCCCACATACATTTCATTGTAGTTCCGGTCTTCCTTGAAAATGCGATTCATGGCTGCCTTCCCTTCAGTCCTGCTGATCCGGATCCGAAGCGCGGGATTTACGCGCCGCGCGCTTTTCGTCGATATGAGCGTTCAACCGGCCGAGGGCGGAGTCGATCAGCCCGCCGATTGTAGTCCCAAGGATCTCGTCTGTCGCCTGTCGTGACGTGCTTTTCGCCGGTGTGCGGACGCCGGCGCCCAAATAGGCCCGCATGACCGACTGATCACCGGCCAGCCCGGCGGCCGTGTCCGCATGGGTAATGCGCCCGGTTTCCAATAGATAGCCCCGGTCGGCGATCTTTAGGCTCTGCTTGACGTTTTGTTCCACCAATAGAATCCCGACCCCGGTTTTGCGGATTTCCGCCAGCGCCTTAAACAGCTCCGTACACAACAACGGCGACAGGCCCAAGGACGGCTCATCGAGCATCAGGATTTTCGGCGAGGACATCAGCGCTCGACCGACGGCAACCATTTGCTGTTCGCCACCGCTCATGGTTCTGGCGATCTGGGACCGCCGTTCCGCCAGCTTGGGAAACACGTTCAAGACGAATTCCAAGTTCTCCGCCTGCCTCTCCCGCGCCCGCTTCGGATAGGCGCCCAGGGTCAGGTTCTCCAGCACGGTCAACTCGCCGAATAATTCACGGCCCTCCGGCACCAGGGAAATGCCCAGTTCCACCACCTCATGCGGGTCCCAATCGAAGATCGAGGTCCCCTCAACGGTAATTTCGTTGGCATAGTTTTCGTAGTGCTCCTCATAGTCATCATCGTCGTCGAAATCGATCATACCGGCGATAGCGCGCAGCAGCGTGCTTTTCCCCGCGCCGTTGGCGCCCAGGATGGTGACAATCTCGCCGGGATCGATCTTGATGGAGATGCCGTCCAGCGCCTGATGAAATCCGTAAAAGACGGAGAGGTCTCTACATTCAAGCATCTTCCTCTCCCAGATAAGCTTTGATCACTTCCGCATCATTCAACACCTCTTCCGGCGTGCCCTCGGCGATCTTCGCGCCGGTGTTCATGACAACGCAGCGATCGCAAAGGCTGCGGATGGCTTCCATATGGTGCTCGACCACGACGATGGTCCGGCCCTCGTAGCGCAACCCGCTCACCAGATTGATGCCGATCTTCATCTCCGACGGGTTGAGCCCGGCCAGCCATTCATCGAGCAAGATTACTTTCGGGTCCGACATGAGCGCGCGAGCCAGCTCCACCCGTTTCTGATCGATATAGGTGAGCGCACCCACCGGGATCGGCGCTTTGTCGGTCAGGCCCACCTGAGACAGCATGTACCTGACCCGACGGTCCAAATCTTCGCCCCAATAGCGGCGATAGCCGAATACCCCGCCTGCGGCCACGTTCTCCGCCACGGTCATGGTCGGCAACATGCGTACAAGCTGGAAAGTGCGGGAGATGCCAAGCCGCGCGATCCGGTTGGCCGAACACCCAGCGATATTGCGGCCATACAGCTCGATCCGGCCGGAGCTGGTGCGCAGCAGCCCAGAGATCACGTTCAGCATGGTCGTCTTGCCAGACCCGTTGGGTCCGATCAGGCCCATGACCTCGTGTTCGCGAATGACAAAGTTCATCCGGTCCACGGCAACCAGGCCGCCGAAGTTTTTGGTCACGTCCTTGATGGAGAGCGCAATATCAGCTGACACGGAAATCCCTCCAATGCTTAAACTTGGCCCAGTACTTTTCACCGAGACCGACAAACCCATGGGGAATGGCGTAGACCACCAGGAGGAACGCGATGCCCAGCATCAAAGCCGTTTGGTTGGGAAACTCCGCCGTAATCAGATCCCAGACCAAAGCAAACGGAATAACACCGAGGATCGGGCCCCACAATCGATGCGCGCCCCCGATCAGGGCCATGATAACCACCAGAAAGGACAGCATGGGGCTGAACGCCAGGATAGGTTCGATATAGGTCCAGCGCGGCGCCAGCAGGGCCCCAGTCACCGAAGCGATGGATCCGGAAATCATAAACAGGAAGATTTTCACCAGCGGCGTGTTGATGCCGCTGTGCTTGGCCACCTCTTCGTCGTTGCCGATAATGCGAAGCGCGAAGCCCAGCCGGGACCGGTTGATCCACCAGCCGATCAGGTAGACAAAGCCGGCCAGGATCAACAGCTCCCAATAGATGATGCTCTCATCCACATTATTCAACACATAGAGCCCGCTGGAGGTGCCCAGCGTCGTCTGTCCCCAGGTCATAAGCTGGCGGATGAGCTCGGCCAGGCCCAGGGTAAAGATCACAAAGTAGACCCCCGACAGGCGCAGTGTCGCTAAGCCGATAAACCCAGCCAAGAGCGCGCCGGCAACCCCAGCCAAGACGACCAGAGTCGGAAATGGCAACAGCTCCAACCCGCCGCCGACGATATACATGCCGATACCGAAGAAGGCGGCAGTCGCGAGAGAGATATAATGTGTGGGCCCGGAGAATAGGGTCCACGATGTGGCCAGCACGGTATACATGGCGATGGTCACCCCGAGGGACAGGGCATATCCCGTGTTCACCATCGGCAACAGCGCGGCGATTCCAAAAGCGAAGATAGCAATCAACAAGCCAATCATTTCGCGCCGGGTCATGCGTTTGATACGGAATCGCCTTCTGCGGTTGCTGCTCATGTAGACCGCCTCCCGAACAAGCCTTCGGGCCGGAACAACAGCACCAGGATAAACAGCAGATACGCGGCCGCGAGGGTCAGGCCGGGATCATACAAGGACGCCACCGCCGTCTCGGCAAAGCCCAGAACAAAGGCGCACAGGATCGCGCCCCGCACGTCCCGCACCCCACCCATGATGACGATGACCAGCGCTTTCATGGTGAAGATCACACCCACAGATGCATCAAATGTGAGGAACATGCTGAGGAGCGCACCGCCGGATGCCGTCACCGCGCCCCCTAAGGCAAACGCCATGGCCGAGGCATTGGGCACGTCTACGCCGACAAGTCCGGCGGCCTCCGCATTCACGGAAACGGCGCGCAACGTTAGCCCGGCGCGGGTCTTGTTGAGCCAGACATAGAGCCCCCCACACAACCCAACCGCGAACAGGAAGGCGACGATGCGGTTGAGCTCATACGCACGGCCGAAAATCTCGAACGGCACTTCCAGGTAGGAGTAGCTGAAATACTCTCCGCCAAAGAGAGCCAACATAACGCCCACTAGGATAAACGCCTGGCCGAAAGTGGAGAGGATGGAGTCCACCTCCAACTGCCCCTCGGACTTGGCGCGCTTGACCAGCGGGCGCATGAAAATTTTATAGATCAGCCAATTGGCGGCGAAGGCCAGCGGCGCCACGAAGACTATTGATAGAATGGGGCTGAGCTGCCAGCCGGTGAAAATCCAGAAGGCCGCGAAGGAGCCGGCCACCAGCATTTCACCGTTGGCCAGATTCATAATCCGGGCGACCCCATACTGAAGCTGGAGCCCCATCGCCATAAGAGCATAGGCTCCGCCCAGGAGTCCGCCGATGATCAGAATATCCATGACGGCCTTACGTCATCCAGATTACGACTGCGCAAAAAATACTCCCGGCGGGGCCGATTGACCACCGCCGGGAGCTGACTTCGTTTGGCTTACCAGCCGGTTTTCGGTTTCACGACCTTCGCACCGGGACGACCGGTGGAGCTGACGCCGTAGAACTTCCCGCCCTGCCATTGGCCGACGGTCCAGTATTTTTCGTTGTTCTGGTTCTTGAAGGTGATCGGGCCCATGACCGTATCAAAGGTGGTCTTCTTGATATGATCGATGACCGCTTTACGGTCTTTCGAGCCGACGGCTTCAATGGACTTTTCCAAAATCTGGAACGTGGCATACACCATGCCGCTCGCCCAGTAGTCCGGGGTCTTGCCGGTCGCCTTCTTATGCGCGGCAAAATACTCTTTCATGGCCTCCGTATCCGGGTTGATGCCACCCGCACCGAGGACACCCTCGGCAGATGCACCGAACTTGCCGCCATAGGCCGGGAAGGCCGTGGCAACCGCCGTGTAGAAGGCCTTGGTGTTCAGTCCTTGGACTTTTGCTTGCGCGGTCAGGCCGAACGTATCCGGCGGATAGGACCAGGCCACAAATGCATCCGGGTTGGAATCCTTGGCGCCGCGAACAACCGGTGACAAATCAGGGGAACCCAGCGGATAGGACTTGTCATAGACAATGTCGAAACCCTCTTTCTTGAATACCGGGCGGGCTGCATTGGCCATTTCGATGCCGAAAGCGTCAGCCACGTTCACCATGGCGACCTTGTTGCCGATAACGCCATCTGTCCGCATTTTCTTGAGGATGTTCACCACGGAAACGGAGAAGTCGGTGGTCGAACCCAGCGTGAAGAAGATGTTGTCGTAACGTTTGGTCAGCGCGTCGATCTTATCGGTGATCGCCGTGTGGGTGATCAGCGGATAACCGAATTTGTTGAAGATCGGCGCGGTGGCCAGGTTAAAGCCGGTACCATAAGGCGCCAGGATGAAATCCACTTTGTCCTGGGTGGCCAGACGCTGAATGTTCTTGATGGCTTCACCGGGGTTGGTGCGGTCATCATATTCGATCAGCTCGATCTTGGCCTTGCCGCTTTTGAGCTGCAGACCGCCGCGGGCGTTGACCTGCTCCACCCAAAGTTTTACGTTCGGCCAATAGGTGACCGTGGAACCGCCCGCCAGGGGGCCGGTCTTCGGCGCCGAGGCGCCGATCTTAATGGTTTCGGCCTGCGCCGACAGACCGGTCAGCCCGACAGCGCTGATCGCCGCCGCGGCCACGAGCATGGTGCTCAGTTTTGCTGAAAATTTCATCTCGGTTCTCCCTGTTGAGACTATAGATTTAGGCATTAATTCGGGGCGCGTTTCCGCTGGGCGTGGACTATATCGCCATTTGCCTTCAGGCCAAACAAATAATTCCGTGAGGAAAAAATTATATTTCGATTTGAAGCCGTTACCGGCAAAAGTGGACCCGCTCCAATGTAGGGAGGTGGCTAAATTTCTATCCCGCTCTAGGTCTTCGGCAGCCTGACGGTAAACGTTGCGCCCTCTCCTGGTGTACTTTCCACCGAGATGGCGCCGCGATGGGCCTCGACGATCTGTTTCACGATGGCCAGTCCCAGACCCGTACTCTTTTCTCCGGCGGTGGGCTTCGAACTCAACTTCTCGAATGCAGCAAAAACTTTGTCCAGTTCGTCTTCCTGAATGCCTTGTCCGTAATCCTGAACAACAACAGCGATCTCGCGGTCCGTTGCTTCAACCCGAACATCGATCTTCGTATCAGCCTGTGAAAACTTCACAGCGTTGGTGAGAAGGTTGTCGAGAACCTGGGCCATACGTGCCCGATCAAAAGAAATTTCCGGCACGTCCGCGAGATTTGGGACAATTGTTATATTTTTCTCAACAGCGGAGAAACGCACCAGCTCGATACGCTCTTCCACCAGCTCTGCGAGATTGCCCGCTTCCGGCTCCAAATCAAACGTGGCGGAAGCCAGGGACGAAACGTCCAGCAAATCCTCCAATAGCGCCAACATCTGGTCACTGATCCGGGTGATATTGGCAATAAACTCCTTTCGCTTCTTTTCGCCCAAATCAGCCGCGTAAATAAGCTGACTCATGCCGCGAATGGCGCTGATCGGATTTCGCAAATCGTACGCCGCCATACCTATGAACCGGTTGCGAACTTCGTTCAGATCCTGAAGTTCCCGATTCATGGTGGCAAGATTGAGCTCTGCCTCCTTGAGCCGAGTGACGTCGGTAAAGGCGAACAGCAGTAGGTCTTCCTCTTCAATGGAGATGATAGAC
>CAZSXT010000005.1:0-58081 GCA_964611435.1 uncultured Rhodospirillaceae bacterium
TGGATCTGTTTAGCGGAGGGACATATGGATCAGAAAATTGCCGTACTGGGAGCGGGCTCCATCGGCAGCTCGTTTGGAGCCGACCTGACAAATGCCGGGCTTGACGTTACCATCATCGACCAATGGCCGGCCCATGTGGAAGCCATGAAAGAGAACGGGCTTGATGTCACTATGCCGGACCTTCACCTTCAAGTCCCTGTAACCGCTTGGCACTTGTGTGAACTCGCTGAACACGTACCCCAGTTCGATGTCGTCTTTCTCGCCGTCAAATCCTACGATACCAGGTGGCTGGCACAGTTGATCGAACCGTACCTGAAAGAAGACGGCGTATTCATCGGCCTGCAAAACGGTATGAACAATGAGACCATCTCTAACGTAGTTGGGAAAGAACGGACCATCGGCTGCGCCGTGGAACTTTCTGCGGATATATTCACACCCGGGATCGTGAAACGGGATACCCCGCGCACCGGCACCTGGTTCGGGATCGGAGAGCTGGATGGATCTATTACGCCCCGTCTCGAAATGGTGAAAGAGATTATGGAGAACGTTGCCAAAATCTCACTCACGGAAAACATCGAAGGCGCCAAATGGACCAAGCTCATAACCAATACCATGACCATGGGTCCGATCGGGCTCACCGGTCTCAAGAACTGGGATGCAAGAGACCTCCCCGGCATGCGAGAGATGGCCGTGCGCTTAGGGAGAGAGTCCTTAAAGGTGGGCGCGGCGCTCGGCTACAAACTTGAGCCGGTGTTTGGCCTTAGCGCGGAAGAGTTCGCAGAAGCGAATGACGCCACACTCATTAAGGCTATGGAAACTCTCCAGGCCCACACGGGCAAAGAAAGCGTGACGGCGCCCATTCACGATCATATCAAAGGCCGCAAAAGCGAAATGGATATGATCAACGGCCTGGTCGCCAGAAAGGGTGCCGAGTTAGGCATTGATGTCACCTGCAATACCGCAGTCACCGAAATTGACAGGCAGATCAACGAACGCGAAATCGAGATGGATCCATCCAACTTCGGGTTATTGAAGTCCATGGTGGATTCGGTGCCTAATCGGATTTGATATCTGCTGGGAAATCCAATCTTCAGGCCGATGAAGACCGAATTTAAGATAAATGACTGAATGGCAGCTCAGGGTCATCCACTGCCGGACGCTTGGCGAGAAAAATTAGTCAGATAAATGGGGCTTAGCAGCCATGAGTTTTGGCCTTTTATTCATTCGCCGATATCGCTCTAACCCTCATCATCCATTTTTATCAGATCGCTTTTAAAGGCGGCCGCCGGGGCTATATTGTCAGCATGGTAAAACTTTCCATTCTAGACCTTGCTTATATCGGTGAGGGATTTGCGCCGGCAAATGCCCTCGCCAACGCCCTTGATTTGGCGCAAAACGCGGAACATGCCGGCTACAACCGATTTTGGCTGGCGGAACATCACAATCTTGCCGGAATCGCCAGTGCGGCTACGTCTGTTTGTATTTGTCACGTGGCGGGTGGGACCAGGTCGATTCGTGTCGGCGCCGGCGGCATTATGTTGCCCAACCATTCTCCGATGGTCATTGCCGAGCAGTTTGGAACCTTGGCGACACTATTTCCGGATCGGATTGATTTGGGTCTTGGCAGGGCCCCTGGGACAGATCAACGGACAATGTACGCTCTTAGGCGTAGTCCGGAAACAGCGGAGAACTTTCCGCAAGACGTTGTCGAGCTTCAAGCCTTACTGGGCCCACCGCAAGAAAACCAAGTGATCCATGCGATCCCCGGTGAAAATACGAACGTGCCATTGTGGATTCTTGGTTCAAGCCTTTTCGGCGCGCAGCTTGCCGCCGTCCTGGGTCTGCCCTATGCCTTTGCGTCCCATTTTGCCCCTCAAGCCTTGGAGCAAGCGATATCTATTTATCGTGATCGTTTTCAGCCGTCAGATCAGCTGGCAGAACCCTATGTGATGGTGGGGTGTAACGTCATCGTTGCGGATACCGAGGAAGAGGCGAAACATCTGTTCACGACGCCTCAACAAAACGCCACCCGTATGGTGCGCGGCACCCGCGGCCAATTGCCTCCACCGGTCGATGATATTGAGAGCTTTTGGTCGCCGATGGAGAAAGCCCAGGTGTCCTCAATACTGGCGTGCTCGTTTTACGGCGCCAAAGAGACGATCAAGGATAAACTTGAACCCTTAATCGAAAGCACAGGCGCAGATGAGCTTATGGTCGCTGCGGCTATCTGGGATCACCGGGCTCGGGTGCGCTCGTTTCAATTGCTCGCAGAGGCAATGGATTAATTTACGGTTCTCGGAGTATTAAGGCCCCGGTTTGAATCCGCAAAAGATCTAGACGGTCCCAAAAGGGCAGGCGGCGGTCTCCGCCCGCGATTAACGTTCCCATCCAGTTGTGCGAGTATCAGGCGTTACTTTTTCTTGCCCTTCTTGCCTGACTTTTTGTTCTTCTTCTTATCTTTCTTTTTCTTATCCTTCTTTTTCTTTTTGGCCTTGTCGGCCTTCTTTTTGTTCTTTTTCTCGGGTTTGGGTTTAGGCTTGGACTTGGATTTGGGCTTGGACTTGGACTTAGCCGGCGCAGACGTCTTTGTCGCGGCGCGCTTTGCAGTGGCTTTCTTGGCGGCAGTCTTCTTCTTGGCCGTAGCCTTGCGCTTCGCCGTGGTTTTCCTGGCTGTCGCCTTCTTCTTTGCCGCGGTTTTTTTCGCCGGTCCGCGACGCACGGCGGCCTTGGCGGCGGTGATCACCCGCCGCGCGCTCACCGGTCCCAGGCCTGGTACGGTTGCAACCGTGGCGGCCGTAGAGGAGGCCAGTTGTTCGGCCGTTTTAATGCCTTTCTTGGCAAGTTCCCGGGCCATCGCCGGGCCGATACCCGTCACGTCAGTAACATTCATGTCTCATCCCCTAATTGGAAAGGTTGGGCTCTCCCATTCGCACGCGCTCAGTATTTTTGTTCCACGTAGAGATTCGCCGGCAGGACAGAGCGTTCATAGTCGGAATTAAACACCCGCTCCGGCAGGGTCACCTCCTCATGGGGCGCGTCCTCATAGGGCACCTGCTGAATGAGGTGATTGATGCAATTCAGCCGGGCCCGTTTTTTATCGTTGCCTTCAACAATATACCACGGCGCTTCCGGAATGTTGGTGCGTAACAGCATCTCTTCCTTGACCTTGGTATAGTCTTCCCACTTCACCCGGGACATCAGATCCATCGGGCTCAGCTTCCATTGTTTCATCGGATCGTGAATCCGCATCAGGAAGCGGAATTGCTGCTCTTCATCGGTGATGGAGAACCAGTATTTGATAAGCTTGATACCGGATCGGGCCAGCATCCGCTCGAACTCCGGCACGTCGTTGAAAAACTGATCCACCTGTTCGTCGGTCGCGAACTCCATCACCCGTTCGACCCCGGCCCGGTTGTACCACGAGCGGTCGAACAGCACGATCTCACCACCGGCCGGCAGATGCGGCACATAACGCTGAAAATACCATTGGCTGGTTTCTCGTTCGGACGGGGCGGGCAGGGCCACCACCCGGCAAACCCGTGGGTTGAGCCGCTGTGTAATCCGCTTGATGACCCCGCCTTTGCCGGCGGCGTCCCGGCCTTCGAAGATGACCACCAGTTTATAACCGGTATGGATCACCCAATCCTGGAGCTTAATGAGTTCCGTTTGCAGGCGAAGTAGTTCCCGAAGATAGATGCGGCGGTTAAGGTTGTCCTTGTTGCGCTCGTGAGCGATTTTTCGGAGTTCTTCGACGATCCGAAAATCATCGATTTCCATCTCAATCTCTTCGTTGAGAGTGTCTTCCAGTTCAGCCTCGATCCAATCGTAGGCTGCTTCGTGTTCCGTATCAGGCGACATTAACTATCTCCGGCACAAGGTTTCGGATTTGGTAGATCGGTCATTTCATCAGACATACATTAAATACCTATACTAGCTTGCCGTATACCCTGGTGGAAATGACGGTGGTCAAGGTCATCGGTATCAACGCTATGCCGCACCCCGAAGCATGGATTCCTTCAACGGGTTGTCCCACCCACATGCGACCATGTTAAACTGCCTCTGCCGAATAGGCGGGAGACAAATTATATGGTTAAAGCAAATAAGAAGAACCGCGAAGCCGATACAAATAGGCCCAGGCATCTCACCCGGACAACCCTCGGCGCCGATTACGAATTGCATTCTTCGAGCGACGCGCCCAAAGATAAGCGCAAAATCAGCAACAAGGTCTACAACAAGGAATTGGCGCGTCTCCAGGTAGAACTGGTTAAACTGCAGGAATGGATCAGAACCGAAGGTCTCCGGGTTGTGGTGGTCTTTGAAGGCCGGGACGCAGCCGGCAAAGGCGGCGTCATCAAGCGAATTACCGCAGCCCTTAACCCACGGGTTGTGCGGGTGGCGGCGCTGGCCAAACCGACCGAGAAAGAACGCACCCAATGGTATTTCCAGCGTTATGTGGCGCAACTGCCGTCGGCGGGTGAAATGGTTCTGTTTGACCGGTCCTGGTATAACCGGGCCGGTGTGGAACGGGTCATGGGTTTCTGTACGGAAGATGAATACCGGGAGTTTCTGAGATCGTGTCCCGAGTTCGAGCGCATGCTGGTCCGCTCCGGGATCATTTTGATCAAATACTGGTTTTCCGTTTCTGATGAAGAGCAAGAGCGGCGATTTCAAGCCCGGACAGATGACATCACCAAGCACTGGAAACTCAGTCCCATGGATTTAGAATCCCGGGACCTATGGCAGGACTATTCCCGCGCCAAGGACGAGATGTTCGCGCACACGGATATTAAGCAATCCCCTTGGTTTGTGGTCGATGCGGAAGTCAAAAAGCGCGCGCGGCTCAATTGTATAACGCACCTTCTTTCCATGATCCCCTACAAGGACGTCATTCCAAAGAAGGTCAAGCTATCGAAACGCAAGGCGCCGAAGAAGTCCTATGTCCGGCCGCCATTGTCAGAACAGAACTTTGTGCCCGAGGTGTTTTGATCATCCCGTCGTAAAACCTTCGGCGCGCCGGCCAAGTCTAAGGATATTTTCCCGCGCAAAGGCGGGCTGGAGATCAGGGACAATCATTCCCGGAGGACGCTTGTCTAGGGAGACTCCGCTCTGTCCGGAGTCCTTTAGGCCGTTGCCTCTCCCGTCATATTGCCGACCGCTTTTTTTGCCAGCGCCAGAAACTGATCTCGCTCGGAAGGCTCAAGACCAGGCAAAATTTCGCTTTGCAGCTTGATGACTAGGGGCAGGATGTCTTTGAGTAAACGCGCGCCCTTTTTGGTAAGGCGCACTTCGCGGGCGCGGCGATCCTGCCTACTGACCTGACGGCTGACATAGCCTTTCTGTTCCAGCCGGTCGATGACCCCGCCGATGGTTGCCCGGTCGTAGGCGATCCTGGTGGCCACACCGGCCTGATCGATTCCTGGAAAAGACGAGATGGCATCCATGGCCGCAAACTGTACAGGGGTCAAATCGATTCCGGCGGTTTGCATATGCTGGGCAAATACGTGCGTGGAGATTTGGTTGAGCCGGCGGATCAAGTGTCCGGCCATTTGTTGCGATTCCATTCGGCGCCCCTAAAATCAGTCGGGTATTACGGGGTCACACATACCGTACAAAAAATAATATGTATACTTATTTTTTGGTTGCCAAGAATAGTAAGTATAGTTATTAATTGTCGCACCGAAACGATGACCCGTTTCCAAAGCGCAGGGAGGATCAACAATGCAGTACTATACAGACGGATTTCGGCCGGGTAGCCCGGATGTAAAAGACGCCGCAGCCCACCGGCGGCCCACGGTTGGCGCGTACCGGCCTCTGCCGGAAAAGGTCGATGTGCTGATCGCCGGGTGCGGCCCCGCGGGCCTTTGCCTGGCGGCGCAGTTGGCGCAGTTCCCCGAAATCACGACGATGATTGTCGAACCCAAGCCGGGCCCGATCCAAAAAGGCCAGGCAGACGGAATTAATACCCGCTCCATGGAAATGTTCCAGGCCTTTGGTTTTGGCGAACGGGTCAAAAGGGAAGCCTATTGGGTGAACCAGACAGCTTTTTGGATGCCTGACCTCGATAAACCCGGTCACATCAAGCGGGTTGGGCGGGTTCAGGACGTGGCGGATGACTCTTCCGAAATGCCCCACACGCTGATGAACCAGGCGCGAATCCACGAATTATTTCTCACCGTGATGTCCAATTCGCCGACCCGGCTGGAGCCCGATTACAATTGGGCGGTCAAAGACCTGGAGATTGATAATTCGAAGAACGACTATCCGGTTTCCGTGACCCTGGAAAACACCGGCGTGACCCCCGGCGATACCAAAACCGTGCAGGCCAACTACGTCGTCGGTTGCGACGGCGCGCGGTCTACGGTGCGCCAAGCTATTGGCCGGGAACTGCACGGCGATGCGGCCCACCAAGCTTGGGGCGTGATGGATATCCTTTGCAACACGGACTTTCCCGATATCCGACAAAAATGCCTGGTGGCGTCGGCGGAAGAGGGCAATGTGCTGATATTGCCGCGAGAAGGTGGGTATTTGGTCCGCATGTATGCGGAACTGGACAAGCTCAACGAGGACGAACGGGTCGCCAACCGCAACTTGACCATCGACCATTTGCTTGATGCGACCAATCGGATCATGCGCCCTTATACGATCGACGTGAAGCAGGTGGTCTGGTGGTCCATCTATGAAATCGGGCACCGGTTGACGGAGAAGTTCGACGATGTGCCTGAGGACGAGGCCGACACCCGTAATCCCCGGGTCTTTATTGCCGGGGATGCCTGTCACACCCATAGTCCAAAGGCGGGACAGGGGATGAACGTCTCCATGGGTGACACGTTTAATCTCGGCTGGAAGCTGGTGCATGTGTTGACCGGCCGGTCGGATGAAAGTCTGCTCCGCAGCTATCACACCGAACGTTGGGTCGAGGCCAAGCGCCTGATCGACACCGATCATCAATGGTCCCGGATCATGTCGGCCCCGCCGGGTGAATCGGAGTTGGACGGCAAGGATATGCCGCGCATCCAGAGCCATTTCATCGCCAATTTGGAATTTACCGGCGGCCTCTCGGTGAAATACGATCCTTCGGCCCTGACCGGTGAAGATACCCATCACAAACTGGCCACGGGACAAATCATCGGCAAGCGGTTTCATTCGGCGCCGGTGGTGCGCCTGGCGGACGCCAAGCAGATGCAGCTCGGCCACGTGGCGGACGCGGACGCCCGCTGGCGGATCTATGCTTTCGCCGGCAAGTCGGACAGTACAGCCGCCGGCTCGGCCATTCACAAACTTGGTGACTGGCTGCAGAATGACCCTGCGTCGCCGGTGGTGAAATACACCAGAAAGGGCGAAGACATCGACGCGCTGATCGATGTGCGCGCCGTCTATCAACAAACGTTCGAGGAGCTAGCCTTCGAAGACGCGCATGACTTCTTTAAGCCGCAAAAGGGCAAGTTGGGCTTGATGGACTTTGAGAAAATCTTTTGCGTCGATCACAAGGGCCTGGGCGATATCTTCGATATGCGGGGTATTGACCGGGAAAAGGGCTGCATGGTGGTGGTCCGCCCGGATCAATACGTTGCGCACGTTCTGCCTTTGGATGGCTACAAAGAACTCGCGGCCTTGTTCGACGGGATCTATCTGCCGGCCTGATTGAAAACAGGTTTCTGGGCTTGTTCAGCCAGAGCCCTGCTTTAGACCCCGGTTAATATGGTGTAGAACGTCCTTTAATCACCAACCACAAGGACATCACCCGTGATCGATCAATCCGACTATGAGCCCCCCAAAGTCTGGCAATGGGACAAGGATAACGGCGGCAAGTTCGCCAGCACCAATCGCCCCACCGCCGGTCCGACCCACGAAAAAGAACTGCCCGTCGGTGAGCATCCATTACAGCTCTATTCCCTAGCGACGCCCAACGGCGTCAAGGTGACCATCTTGCTGGAAGAGCTGCTGGCGCTGGGTAAAACCGGCGCGGAGTATGACGCCTACCTGATCCAGATCGGCGACGGCGATCAATTCGGCAGCGGCTTTGTCGGCGCCAACCCCAATTCCAAGATTCCGGCCCTGGTGGATCACAGCATGGACCCACCGCTCCGCGTGTTCGAGTCTGGCTCCATCCTTCTGTATCTGGCGGAGAAGTTCGACGCCTTTTTGCCGAAAGACCCGGCGGCGCGAACCGAATGTCTGAACTGGCTGTTCTGGCAGATGGGCAGCGCGCCTTATCTGGGCGGCGGCTTCGGGCATTTCTATGCCTACGCGCCGGTGAAGATTAAATACGCCATCGACCGTTTCGCCATGGAAACCAAGCGCCAGTTGGATGTCATGGACCGGCAGTTGGCCGAGAATCAGTATATGGCCGGGGATGAATACACCATCGCCGATATGGCCATCTGGCCCTGGTACGGCCAGCTTGCCCTGGGCAAAGTCTATGACGCCGGGGAGTTCCTGGATGTGAAGTCGTACAAGAACGTCCAGCGCTGGACCCGGGAGATCGGGACGCGTCCGGCAGTGGAGCGGGGCCGTATGGTCAACCGCGTCTCGGGCGAGGACAACGAGCAGGTGCGCGAACGCCACAGCGCCGCCGATTTCGACGGCAAGTCCGTGATTAAAATCTAGAGGGAAAAAATGAGTCTCGACGGTCAGAAAGTTTTGGTGATTGGCGGCAGTTCGGGCATCGGCCTGGAAACCGCTCGCTGCGCATCGCGCTAAACTCGACGCGCAGGTTCCAGTACGGCAGGGTCCGCGCTCTACGAGATAGTTTGCCTTACGAGGACAGAAAGTCGAGGACGGCCCGGTTAAAGGCGGCCGGGTTTTCCAGACACGACAAATGCCCCGCGGGATCGATCTCAACAAACTGAGAACCGGGGGTCGCCTCGTGCATCTGTTTCACCCCGGCGGCAGCCGCGCCTTTGTCCTGCGCGCCGGCGATATACAGTGTTGGTACGGTGATGTGCGTCAGTCGGTCGCCATAGTTGATACCCTGCAGGGCGCGGGCCGCGCCCACATAGCCGTCGACGGAGGTTTCGGTGATCATCCGGGTGACTTCCGCCATCAGGCCGGGTTCTCGGGCTTGGACATCCGGTTCGAACCAGCGGTCAAGGGTTGAGGCCACCAACGCCGCCATGCCGGAATTCTGCGCCAGTTCGATCCGGGGCTCCCACGCGGCTTTGAACGGCGGATGGGCTTGGCCATGGCAATCGCAGGCGATGAGCTTCACCAGTCTCTCCGGGTATCTGATGGCGATCCCCAGACCCGTCGTGCCCCCTAAGGAGAGGCCGATGAAGTGGCTACGGGTGATACCGAGCCCGTCCCAAAGTGCGATCACATCGTCGGACAACATCTCAATGGTGTAAGGGGGAGGCGTAGCCGGGCTCTTTCCGTGGCCGCGCACCTCGTAAGCCAGCACGTGATAGTCAGCCGCCAGCGCCTCGACCTGATGCCGCCAAAGGGCGATATCCGTGGCGTGGGAATGGCTGAGGGTAACCCACGGCCCGGTCTCGTTGCCGGAAATCTCGTAAAAGAGTTCGGTCTCTCCGATGGTGATCATCGGCATGGATTGTGTCTCCTTAACTGAACCACTCGTTCCAGGGAATTCCGGTCGCGCCGCGATAGACCAGGATCAGTGCGGTCGCGATCAGCAGACCGGTGATGATCATGTTGAACCGGCGCTGATCCAGCTTGGGCCCGACCCTTAAACCCACGGCCAGGGCGAGGAACATCGGAATCAGCGCCGCCGCTCCTTGGGTCATCCGTTCAGGGGTCAGCATGCCCAGGTTCAAAAAACTGATACCCTGGATAAAGCTGAACGACATGAGAAGGGCGGAGGCGTTAAAGGCGAACCGGTCCCGGCTCAGATTACGCGCCTGCCAGTAAGGGCCGAACACGGGGAACGATAGGCCGGTGGCGCTCTGGAAGATGCCGGTGACGAAGCCGACCGGCGGGGCCACGACGCCGGTGCGCTCATCGGGAATTTGGAAATCCGGCTTGGCCCGGCGCAGCAGCAAATAAAATCCGACCCAGGCAGCGAGCACCAGGAACATTAGCTCCCGGTTGGCGATGGCCAACAGCCAGGCGCCCAGCGTGGTGCCCACCAGGCCAAAACCGATGCAGGACAACAGCTCCCAATTGGCCCGCATCTCCTTGCGCAGCATATAGACCACTGCCACGTTGGAGATGAAGGACGGGATGATCATGACCGAGATGGCGTGTTCCACCCCAACGATGGCGGACAGCAGCGGCACCGCCAGAATGGGCAGGCCGGCCCCGGCGACCCCTTTGACGAACGCGCCGAACGCGATGGCCAGCATCACCAGGACATAGAGCGTGACGCCGTCGAGTTGGTGGAGGAAGTCGATGGAAGGATACTCCTAAACGCCAGGACCCTAGTCCGTGCTTTCGCCCAACAGCCGCATGCCCTGGCCCAGCATCTGGATAGCCTGTTCATTCCCCTGGGCTGCCGCCTCGTGATACCACATGATGGCGGCCGCGTTGTCCTGGGCAACGCCCCGGCCAATGTTATACATATCCGCGACCATCAACTGCGCCTCGGCACGACCGGCCTCCGCGTGGGGCAGCAGAATTTGAAAAGCCGTCTCATAATTCTTGGCGTCATAGGCTGTCTTGCCCTTCTCGAAAGACGAGCCCGCCACCGAGTTGCACGCGGTTGCGAGGACGAGAACAAAACAAAAGGCGATGACGCCAAAGCGCATGGGGCGGGTCCTTCCGTATGGCCCAGTAGATGTCCCCAATCATATACCATCTGCAGGCGCGGTGAAATCCGACTCGTCTGTCACGGCGCGCGTGTGTCATACTCCATCCATGTGGAAAGTATTAGCCGTGATTATCATGTTGGCTGCCGGGTGGAGCGGCGCGCCTGCCTATGCTCAAGCAAACATTGAATCCGAATTCAACAAGGGCACCACGGCTTACAACACCGGCGATTTCAGCACCGCGGCCTTCATCTGGGGCAAGCTGGCGGATGAAGGTTCGGCCAAGGCCAAAAGCGCGCTCGGGACGCTGTATTACACCGGCAGCGGGGTGCCCCGGGATTTCGACCGGGCGCGGGAACTGTTCCTGGAGGCCGCCGCCGGTAACGTGCCCCAGGCCCACATGTTTTTGTCCCTCATGTACCGCAAAGGCGACGGGGTCCGGCAATCTTATACCCTGGCCTACATGTGGTGCGATATCGCCATCGCCGCCGGTCACGAAGGCGCCAGCTATGTGATCCTGAATCTCGCGGAACACCTGACCGGCGAGGAGACCCTGGAGGCCCAGCGCCTCGCCGCCGAGTGGCGCTCACTTCATCTGAAGGGCGTTGGAGAGTAAAGTGGCGCGCGCCGGGGGTGATATGCATAGAACAGATGTAACTGTTTATGGCCGATAAGAACCAAGGAGAGTCCCCAACGGAACACGTTTTGCTGCGTGTGCTCGGTCTTCCGATTCTTATTCTTTACGGAGTCGGCGTCACCGTCGGCGCGGGTATCTTTGTGCTTATCGGCAATGTTGTTGAGGTTGCCGGTTCCAGAGCGCCCATTGCCTTCATCCTAGCTGCTATTGTGGCCGGGATAACGGCGGTAAGTTACGCCACCTTGTCCCGTGGGTTCCCCCAAGCCGCAGGCGCATCTCTCTACGCCAAGGTGGCGTTTGGGCGGGGCCCCGGTATGATCGTCGGGTTGGGGGTCGCGCTGACCGCCATCATCTCGAGCGCAACAATCGTTTTGGGATTTGCGGGCTATGTCATTGAGTTGATCAACCTTCCCACGCCGATCATCATTCTGCTGTCGGTGGGCGCTATCGGTATTCTTGTCCAACGCGGGGTCAAGGAAAGTGTGGGGGTGGCCGCCGTGCTTACATTGGTTGAAATCGGTATACTTTTGGCGGTTATCACGGTAGGCGTTCCAACCCTTACGTCGATCAAACCGTGGGCTGAAGCTTTTAGTCTCTCGGGGGAGCTGCCGATCGGCGGGATCGTCTCTGCCGCTATTTTGGCATTCTTTGCCTTTATCGGGTTTGAAGACCTGGTCAATATGTCGGAAGAAGCTTTGGCTCCGGAACACACGATGGGCAAAGCAATATTGGGCACCCTCCTGATAACAACCGCGGTGTACATTCTTCTTGCCGTGATTGCTGTCGGCGTGCCGGACCGGGATGGGCTGATTCAAAGTACCGCGCCAGTCGCCGCCATCTGGACACAGTTGACCGGCTTTTCAAGTTCTTGGCTGACGTCGATGGCTCTCATAGCCGTCATCAACGGCGTTATTGTGCAGATTGTCATGGCCAGCAGGCTTCTCTACGGCATGGCGCGGGCTGGGATGATGCCCACGCCACTGGCGAAAATTGGGTCCAGACATACGCCTGTCACCGCTACATGGTTCATTGTCGCCGTTGTCGTTGTTCTGGCTCTCGTGTTTCCCATCGGTACTTTGGCGCGGGCAACGACCACCGTTACGTTGCTGGTTTTCGCCGCGGTCAACCTCTCGCTCATCGTGATTGGAAACAGACAAGGAAGCGGCCCTATCCATGCCCGGCGATGGGTGGGTGTGGTTGGTTTCTGTCTCACCTTTGGTTTGGCGCTCAACGAACTCGTATCCTTGAGCAAGTTTTGGGGAGGGGAAGGATGAAGGTCACTATTTTAGGAGCCGCTCAGGAAGTGACCGGCAGCTGCCACTTGCTGGAAACAAGGGGGAAGCGGATACTCCTGGATTGCGGGCTTTACCAAGGCGGCGCCGATAGTCACGAACGCAATGCCCAATCGTTTTCGTTCGACCCCAAGACCATAGATGCGGTGGTCTTAAGCCACGCTCATATTGATCATAGCGGACGTCTGCCCCATTTGGTCAAAAGGGGTTTTTCAGGGAAAATATTCGCCCATCGTGCGACGCGGGACCTGTGCAGAATAATGCTCCGGGACTCAGCCTTTCTACAGGAAAGAGGGGCGGCGTGGGAAAATCGCAAACGCCAACGCAAGCACCTAAAATTGATCCAGCCGCTCTACAATCAGAAAGACGTTCAGATTTGTATGAGAAAGTTTAAAGCGGTGGACTTTGACGATTGGTTCGAGCCGGTGAAAGGCGTGCGCGTTCGGCTCAGATCGGCAGGACATATTCTTGGCGCTTCCTTCGTGGAAGTCTCAGAGGAAGCCGGGTCCGCGATAATATTTTCCGGCGACTTGGGGAGTTACACCGCGCCCTTGTTGGAACCGCCCAAAGCGTCCGGAGCATGCGATTTGATGTTGGTTGAAAGCACCTATGGCAATCGTCTGCACCGTTCCATGTCCGAGACTTGGAAAGAGATTGGGGAAATTCTCTCGAACGCGGATGCGAACCGGGGAAATATACTGATTCCGGCTTTTGCGGTTGGCCGGACGCAGCAAATTCTGCATGCATTCCATAGCCATTTTGAGGAATGGGGGCTGAACCGCTGGAAGGTTTTTCTGGATAGTCCCCTCGCGATCGAAGCCTGTGAGATTCATGACCGGCACAGAAGCCTTCTACGACAGGATATTGATTTGGGGCCCAATCTTACGTCGCTCAAGAATCTGCACATCTCCAAGACGGCCAAACAGTCGATGGCGCTCAACAATGTGAAAAGCGGGGCTATTATTGTGGCGGGCAGCGGCATGTGCGAAGGCGGCAGGATCAGGCACCACCTAAAGCACAACCTCTGGAGAGATAACTGCCATGTTCTGATCGTTGGATATCAGGCTGGCGGCACCTTGGGCCGGCGGCTTGTTGAAGGGGCAAAGCGGGTCTCGATATGGGGCGAGGCAATTCAAGTCGGCGCGAAGATCCACACAATTGGCGGTTTATCGGCTCATGCCGACCAAAATGACCTGATCCGTTGGATACAGGACGCACCCGGGAATCCCCAGGTCGCCCTCGTTCATGGAGAGCCGGAATCTCAGGAAGGTCTGCAAGCCGCTTTGGGTGACGCCGGAATCAGCAATGTCATCCGGCCCACGCTGGGCGAGGTGATTACCGTCTAAGAACGTTCTTTCGAGTTAATCCAGCACCGCGATGAATTCGATCTGGACCTTGCGGCCGGGGACCATGTCGTGGATCGACGTGTGCCGCACCGGGCGGTCGTCCTCGTCCGGGAACATTTTGATCCATTCTGGATTGATGAATTTGCGGTCGTCCCGGTCCTTCACATAGACTGACGCTTTGGCGATATCCGCCGGGGAGCCGCCGGCCCGCTCCATGATATTGCGGACGTTCTGGAACATGTTCTTTACCTGGGATTCGATGTCTTCCGGGATTTCGTGGGTTTCGGGATCGTCGCCCCCCACGGCAGCGGAAAAGACCATGTTGCCAACTTTGACCGCCGGCGGGAATGGTTGCGGATGTTCTGGGATATTGGGTCCGGTGAGTGCTTCGCGTTTCGGCATTTGAGTGTTTCCTCCTATGAAATAATAAGTTTCCGGCCTAGCGCCAGGCGGCAAATCCCATGGCCGTGCCGGTACCGGCTTCCGACCGGTAGCACGGCACGTAATCGATCAGCTCCATCTCAAAATCGCAGTCGGCGATGGCGCCCAGCATGATCAGCCAGTTTTTTACTTCCGACGTGCCGGAGCGGTAAATGATGTCCGGCTCGTCCACGAGGACTTGGTAGTCGCCGGTCCGCATGGCCTCTAGCATCCGGTGGTCCCAATCCTCATCAATCACAAAGTGGCTGAGCCCGCCAGAGCCCAACAGCGCCACCCGCTGATCGCTGTCCCAGGAACGGATGGCCTTGCCCAAGGTTCTACCGAATTCAAAACAGCGCCGGGGCGAGGGCTGATTGGGCGGATAATAGGTGTTCACCAGGATCGGCACCATGGAGATCGGCTGATCCCGCAGCACCCGGCGGTAGATGAATGTATAGGCGTGGCCGATGCCGATGGGTTTGCCGTTCTTGTCGTGGGGCATGTCGGTGGACGAGGTGACCTCGAAATCATTGGCGCCCGCCGTGGTGATCATGTGCTCCGCCAGATCGGAGGCGACCGGGTATAGGGTGTCCTCCGGTGTGTGGCGCATACTTTCCACCATCTGGATGCTGGGGTGCTTATGCTCATGGTCCCTCGGATCGTAGGCTGAATTCAAGATGCCGTCGCCGTGGAAAATGGTGATCGCCGGCTGCAGGGCGGCGGAATACCATTCGTCCTGATCATCGCCAATCACGACCAGCACATCCGGGTTCACATCGCGGATCGTATCGCCCAGTTTGGCGATGGCGGCCTGGTTGCGGTCGTGATGGATCTGCCGCTGCGCATCGCCGCACAGGGTTTCATAGTCCTTGTCGGTACGGATCGCCTTCAGCTCGTCGAATGTATACTCCTTGCCGCGATAGGGATGGCTGACGGAGCGGTCGAACTTGGCCCGCGCGACCCAATCGTCCGGTTCCATGACCAGGATAAGACTGTGCGATGATCCGAATCCGGCGACAATTTCCGCCATAAATCTCCTCCCTCTAGACCCGGCTACGTTAAGCCGCCGGATGAGGCTCGGCAAGGCGCGAATTGGCGGTGCTGCATGCCGTTTTCCCTATAAAAGCCTTGCAATATAGGGTGCTGGATATGAAAACGTAGGACAGTAAAACGAACCAAAACCGGGGATGATCAGATATGAGCGACCTGCCTCGCCTCAACGGCATAATCGCAGCCCTGGAAAAGGGCATTGCCTTTTCCGCCTTCTCGCCGATCGACCAGCAATCGGCGATCGCCATGACCAACAGCAAGTTCGACGGCATCGTCTTCGAAGCCGAGCATAATCCGTGGGACGCGGGCGAGCTGAGCCTGGCGCTGCAGTTCATGCTGGACCGCCGCGCCATTGCCGGTTCGGGTTCGGTCGCGCCGGCGGTGACGCCGCTGGTCCGGGTGCCGGTGAACGGGGTGGAGATGGCGCAATGGCAGGCTAAGCAGGCGCTGGACAGCGGTGTTTATGGCGTGGTCTGGCCGCACATTTCCACCGCCGAAGAGGCGTATAACGCGGTGGCCGCCTGCCGCTATCCGCGGCTGCCCGACAAACCGAACTTCGAGCCGCAGGGCATCCGCGGCGACGGGCCGACCCGGGCCTGCCGCTATTGGGGCATTACCAATCAGGAATACTACAAGAAGGCCGATGTCTGGCCGCTGGACCCGAACGGGGAAATCCTGGTGGTCATTCAGATCGAGGACACCAAGGGCATCGACAATCTGGAAGACATGCTGAAGAACGTACCGGGTATTGGCGTTATCCTGATCGGCGAGGGCGATCTGGGTCAGGAACTAGGCTACCCCCGCGAATATGACCATCCGGAGCTGTTGAAGGCCATGGCCGAAGTGGTCCGGATTTGTAAGGACAATAATGTGGTTGTCGGACACCCCCACGCCAATCCGGGCAACATGCAGCGCATTATGGACGAGGGCTACCGGTTCATCATGTCCGGGCCGACCCGGTCCTACGCGGGCTTGGAAAAAGGCCTGGAACTGACCGGGCGCAGCTAGAGAAAGACAGGAGACAGAGAGATGATCATCGATATTCACGGCCACTACACGACCGAGCCGGAAAAATTCAAACAATGGCGTCAGGACCAGTTGAAGTCGGTTGAGGACGGCAATTACAAGCGCACGATTGAGCTCCTGGATTTCACCGACGACGAGATCAAGGAAACGATCGAGCCCAACCAACGGCAAAAGCAGCTGGAGCGCGGCACCGATGTCACCATCATCTCGCCCCGCGCGTCGGGCATGGGCCATCATCTGGGCACGGCGGAGACCTCCATCGAATGGTCGCAGGCCTCCAACGATATGATCTATCGGATCACCCAGCTGTATCCCGACAACTTCATCGGCGTTTGCCAGTTGCCGCAGTTTCCGGGGGCCGAGCCCAAGGACAGCATTCCGGAGCTGGAGCGCTGCGTAAATGAGTTGGGCTTTGTCGGCTGCAACCTGAACCCCGATCCGTCGGGCGCGTATTGGACCGATCCGCCGTTGACCGACAAGTGGTGGTATCCGATCTACGAGAAAATGGAAGAGCTGCAGGTCCCGGCGATGATCCACGTCTCCAGCTCCTGCAATCCGAACTTCCACGCCACCGGCGCACACTACATCGCCGCCGACACGACGGCGTTCATGCAGCTCATCCTCGGTGATCTGTTCAAGGACTTCCCGACCCTGAAGTTCGTCATTCCCCACGGCGGCGGCGCGGTGCCGTTCCACTGGGGCCGGTATCGGGGGCTCGCTCAGGACATGGGCAAGCCGTTGCTGGAAGATCATCTGCTGGATAACGTGTTCTTTGACACTTGCGTCTATCACCAGGCGGGCATTGATTGCATGTCCAAGGTGATCCCGGCGAAGAACATCTTGTTCGCTTCGGAGCTTTTGGGCGCGGTGAAGGGCATCGATCCGACCACCGGGCACAATTACGACGACACCAAGCGCTATATCGACGCGACGCCGCACCTCAATGACGACGAGAAGCAGCTGATCTTCGAAGGCAATGCGCGCCGGGTCTATCCGCGGCTCAAGGTCTAGGGTCGGGCGGTCTGGCGGCCATCACCGCCAACCGTTCGCCGATTATCTCATCGGGTTTGGGGTCAAACATTAGGGTATCTCGGCTGGCCTCACGCCGGGGACAACGGCTGTCAGTTTTTGTTGCTGAGCTTCGGCGCTACCCCCATGGCGGCGAATAGGCCGCAGATCACGATGACGATCCCGGAGATTTCCAAAACGCCCGGCACCTCGCCCAGAAACGGGATGGCGAGCAACGTGCCAAACACCG
The DNA here is from genome assembly GCA_964611435.1 of uncultured Rhodospirillaceae bacterium. Lineage (GTDB taxonomy): Bacteria > Pseudomonadota > Alphaproteobacteria > Rhodospirillales > UBA2165 > JAYPHU01. The sequence goes on from CAZSXT010000005.1 coordinate 17,730, forward strand.
GCACCAGCACCATGAACAGCGCCGTCCGGCCCGGCCCGATGACCGGGATGGAAATAGTGAACAGGGTTACCGCGACCGTACCTACCAGGATGCACTGATAAAACAATTGCAACAGCAGGTCGGGCCAGGGGACCCGGCCAAACGCCGGCTCAAAGAGTCCAAAATAAATTGGCGTGAAGGAGATGAGGCTTAGCACCGCGACCAGGGAAATGCCGTAGAGCGGATCGATATTCCACTTGCGCATGCCGACCGCGAAGCCGGCCCAGCAGAGCGCGGCCGAAGCAAAAAGCAAATCGCCCTTCCAGGCGTCGGGCGCGCTTTCGAAGAAGCCCCCACCACCCAGCATGATCAGTCCGACGAATATCACCGCCAATCCGGCGATCCGCCACGGGGTTAGTTTGTCGCCGAGGATCAGCCAGCTTAGGAGCACGGTGAAGGTGGGCATGGTGCCCGGCCCGAACACGGCGCCGTGGGACGCCGGCGCGAAATGAAACCCGGACATCAACAGCATGTTGAACACCCAGCCGGCGGTGATGGTGAGAAATATCCCCTTGGTCCAGCCGACGCCTCCCAGATTACGCACCGGGCGTTTGAGGAATATCGGCAGCAGGACGAGTCCCGATAGGTACCGGAAGAAGGTCAGATCAGCCGGGGTAATAATGTCGCGCACCCCGAAGCGGGATATCACAATAAACCCGCCCATGATCAACGAGGTGAAGGCCGCGCCCGCGATGGCCTGACGAGGGGTAAGGTTTGACAGCATCTGATTGGATGAATTCGGGTCTTAAGCCGCCGCCTCGTCGCCCGGATTGACCAGGAAGGCTTCGCCCCGGGCCAGAAAGTCTCCGACCAGGGCGGCGAACCGTTCCGGCTGATCCACTTCGATGTTGTGAGAAGCGTCGTAGATATAATTGAGATAAATCCGGGGAACTTTCTCTTTCAAAATCCGGCAGGTCTCCAGCGGGATCAGCGTCTCTTCGGTACCGTGCACCAACAGGGTCGAGGACTGAATATCGCCAAGACGGGCGACCAAATCCTCATCCAGGGGCATGCCCTTGTGGTAGTGGTGCGGCACCTTTTCCCTGTTGTGGCGGATCATCTCGGCGGATCGGTCGTCGTCTGGCTGTTTCTCCGGATAAACAGTCATGATCTTCAATAGCTCTTCATAGGAACTTGGGTTAGCGCCGGCGCCATTGGGCCGGAATCCCGCAGGCGCGGCGAGCACCAAAAGCTCTACCTTGTCCGGATGATTAACCGCGACCCAGCAGGCGTGCCAGCCGCCCAGGGAATGGCCGACCACGTCGCAGGGCTCCTCCACGATCGTATCGATGAATTCGGCGGTGAGCGCCGCCAGGGCCGGCATGCTGTCAATGCCGTCCAGGAACTCGGTGCCGTCAAAACCCGGCGCGACGGGCAGATACAGTTTGAACTTTTCCGCCAATATCTCATGGGCCTTGGATTTCAACAGACCGCCCCGTCCGTGTAGGTACACGACGGGCGCGCCTTCGCCGGCGGTGAAATAGGTGACCTCGCCCTTGCTGAGATTGGCAGTATGGCGTTCAAAGCTCATCTTCGCCTCCTACTCGCCGGCCAACGCCAGGGCTGGCTCCGGCGACTTGCTAAGATCACGCACTTCCGGCGCCACATATTCCCGGAACAGTTCCATGCCCTTGGTTACCGCGTCGTTGGGCAGGTTTCCGATTTTCATATTGGTGTTGATCCAGCCGACGCCGAGTTCCTTCTGTGCCCGCTTGATCTGTTTCACCACGGTTTCCGGCTTGCCGCAAAGCACTGTGCCGTCATGAACCGCCTCTTCAATGGTGCGGGATTTCGCCTTCTTGAGCCGTTCCATGAAGAAATCGCGGTTTTGTTCAGAGCGGTAGAACTTGGTCTTCTGTAACACGATCTGCTGGGCGTTGCGCTGCACATTCATCAGCACCGAATTGAAATAGTCCACGCCGCCTTGCAAGGTTTGGATGGCGGCTTCGTCGGTCTCGGCGATGCAGGTGTGAAAGGTGATCAGCAAATGTTCCGGCCCCGGCTCCCAGCCACAGGCCCGCGCCTCGTCGATATAGGCGTCGATGATCTCCCGGCCTTTTTCCAAGGTCGGAATGAAGTTAATGCCCAGCATGGCCCTGTTGCGGGCCGCGTTGCGCGCCGATTCCGGGTTGCCGCCGGACATCAGGATCGGTGGGTGGGGCTGCTGCACAGGCCGCGGCCAAATGGAGACGGATCGGAATTGATAATGTTCTCCCTCCCACCCGAACGGGTCCGGCTCGGTCCAGGCCTTTTTGATCAGTTGCGTCGCTTCGGCGAGGCGGGAACGGGAATCGCTCGGCGGCAAATTGTAGGCGATGTATTCGTGGGGAATGCCGCGGATGAAGCCGCACATCAGCCGACCGCCGCTGAGAACATCCAGCATGGTGTATTCCTCGGCGACCCGGATCGGGTTCAACAGCGGCACCAAATTGCCGAACATGCAGATTTTCGCCTTCTCGGTTCGCTGCGCCAGCATGCTCCCGATCAGGTTGCAGTTATTCATCATACCGTAGGGACTGAAATGATGTTCGTTACAGCCGATGCCGTCCCACCCGCACTCCTCGGCATAAGCCATGGTATCGATGTAGGTCTTGTATAGCTCCGTCGCCTCGTTCGGGTCGAAGGAGGTGTTTTTGACCGGCCATTCAAGCTCTCGGTCGTCAAAACGGTCCCAGGGCATCAGGTGGAAAAAGATAAATCGCATGGTCGCCTCACCGGGCTGTTGTTTTTAGGGTTTAGGAAGCTTAACCGTCCCCGCTGCCGGAGCCAATACCGGTCGGCGTTCACGGGCGTCCAAACTGGTTGGCAGGTGTCTCTGCCGATGTAAGATGCACCGAATAACAGTATATGACTGTGGATCATCCTCGGGGAGGGGCCATGAGCGAGTTTGGGATCGGCAAGCCGGTCCGCCGTGTCGAAGATGTGGCGTTTCTGACCGGCAACGGAAATTATGTGGACGACATATCCCTGCCGGCGCAGAGCCATGCTTACATCCTGCGTTCCCCGCATCCCCATGCGGAAATAAGAAGCATTCTTTTGGAGGAAGCCGCCGGCTCGCCGGGCGTTCTTGCCGTGCTGACCGGCGACGACGTCGCCACCGATGGCCTCGGCGGGATTCCGTGTACGCAGCTCACCAGCGGTGGCGGCTGGCTGCCCGGTAACAACACGTTCCAGCCGCTGTTGGCGCAGGGCCGTGTGCGGTTCGTCGGCGAAGGTGTGGCGATGGTGATCGCCGAGACCCGCGATCAGGCCATGGACGCCGCCGCGCTGATCGAAATCGACTATGCGCCGTTGGCCTTTGTCACCGATGCCAGGGAGGCCGCCGGCGCGGATGCCCCGCAGGTCTGGGAAGACGCGGGCGAGAATATCTGCTTCCAGATGAATGTGGGCGACAAAGATGCCGTCGATGAGGCGATGGCCAAGGCGCACTCGGTGCACACTATTTCCGCCTACAGCAACAGGATTGCCGCGTGCCCGCTGGAACCTCGGGTGACCCTGGGTGACTACCGCAATGGGCGCTACGAGTTGCACACTACGTGTCAGAAACCTCATACGGTGCGCCAGCTATTGGCCGGTGCGGTCTTTCACACGTCCGAAGAAGACCTTCATGTGATCTGCCCGGATGTGGGCGGCGGGTTCGGGCTCAAGGGTACGGTCTATGTGGAAGATGCGCTGGTCATCTGGGCGGCGCGCAAGCTTGGGCGTCCGGTCAAGTGGATCGCCAGCCGGGAAGAAGGGTTGCTCGCCGACACTCATGCCAGGGACCAGCGGAACGATGGTGAAATTGCTCTCGATGATGTGGGCAACATCATCGCGCTCCGGGTCAATATGACCACAAATGTGGGCGCCTATCTTTCCATATCGGCGCTGGTGCCGACGGCGCGGAGCGTTATGAACATGTCCAACGTCTACGCCATACCCGCCATTCACGTGGCGGCGAAATCGGTGTTCACGCACACCACACCCTTGGGTCCGTATCGTGGCGCTGGTCTGCCGGAAGCGGTCTATGTGGTGGAGCGTTTGATGGACGTGGCTGCGCGGGAGCGGGGGGTCGATCCGGCGGAACTGCGCCGGCGCAATTTCATCCAGCCGGACGCCATGCCTTACAAAACGCCGCTGCAATATGTCTATGACTCGGGCGAGTTCGAATCGGTCTTGGATCAGTGCCTGGCGGCGGCGGGCCGGAACGGGTTTGAGGCGCGCCGTGCGGAGGCTGCGACACGCGGCAAACTTCGTGGCCTGGGGCTCGGCTTTTATATCGAAGCCATCACCGCCTTTAGCGAGCGGATGGAAATCCGGGTAAACGGCAACGGCGATGTGACTATCCTGGCCGGCACCTTTTCCTATGGTCAGGGGCACGCCACGGTCTACGCCCAGATGGTGCACGACTGGCTCGGTGTGCCGTTGGAACAGGTGCGCCTGGTGCAAGGCGACACGGACCGGGTCTCCATGGGCCGGGGCTCTTTCGGGTCGCGAAGTATCACCATGGGCGGTTCGGCGCTGCGGCTGGCGGCGGATAAGATCGTCGAAAAGGGCAAGATGCTTGCCGCTCATATGCTGGAGGCCGCCGAAACCGACATCGAATTCGCCGGCGGCCAGTTCACCGTGCACGGTACCGATAAAAGCGTCTCGTTGTCGGAGGTCGCGCGCAAGTCTTTTGCCCCCGTTGGCCTGCCGCTGGGATCGGGCATCGGTCTGGAAGGGGCCGGGTACTATGACGGTCCCTTCAACTTCCCCAATGGCTGCCATGCCTGCGAAGTGGAAATCGATCCGGAGACGGGGCAGGTGAGCGTGGAAAACTTTGTTTCCGTGGACGATGCTGGTGTTGTGATTAATCCGCTCCTGACGGAAGGGCAGATTCATGGCGCTATCGCCCAAGGTCTCGGTCAGGCCCTGATGGAAAACATCGCCATTGATCCCGCGACCGGCCAGAATTTGTCGGGCTCGTTGATGGATTATGCGCTGCCCAGAGCCGGCGATCTCCCCGATTTCAACACAAAATTCCGGCCCGCCGCCACGCAAAGCAACCCCATCGGGGTGAAGGGCGCCGGGGAAAATGGCTGCGTCGGCGCGCCACCAGCTCTGGTGAATGCCGTCTTGGACGCCTTGAGTTTAGTTGAGGTGAAAGGTCTGGAAATGCCACTCACAGGGGAAGCCATCTGGCGCGCTATAAATGCGGCGTAAGAAATCTAGAGAATCTTGAAAAAAGGTGGAATCATAACCACTTAGAAGACAGGGTAGATAGAAATGGCCACAAGTCCCAATAACAGTCAGTTACTTTAACGCGCGGCTGCGGGAATGATCATCGCGGTGCTCATTCCTTATGGTTTAGGTGTTGTCTTGTTTGATTGGGCGCCTGATTGGCGGTTCGAAAATCATCCCGTGCATGCGGTGGTCGAAGGGCTCGGCGCGCTGATTGCAATTATGATCGCCGGCTTGATGATCTATCTCCAGCGCTTTGGTTTGATCGACAATGTCTATACCTGGGCTGGATCGGCGTTGGTTGTCATGGGCGTTTTTGATGGACTGCACGCCATGCTTCATGCCGGTCAGGCCTTTGTCGGGTTGCACAGTCTGGCGGTATTTTTCGGCGGTATCCTGTTTGTCGGTGTTTGGCTGCCGGTAGATTGGCAGCATAGGGCTCAAATGCCTGTTATCGGTCTGGTGGCGGTGCTGCTGGGTATCGTTCTGGTGTTTATGCCGGATGCCTTGCCGGTCATGATTCAAGACGCCCGGTTTACCTCGGTTGCAAGGACTCTCAATGTCGTCGGCGGGGCCGGTTTTCTCTTGGCGGCGATTTATTTCATCACCAGGAATATTGGGGGCTCGACGTTGTTCGTTCACCATTGCCTGCTTTTCGGCGGTGCGGCGCTCTTGTTTGACGTCTCCAGCGTTTGGGATGCGACTTGGTGGTTGTGGCATGGTTTAAGGCTTTTGGCCTACTTCGTCGCCGCCGTTTTCATGCTGCGGATGATCTTTCAAGGGCTGAGCGCTCGGGCACGGAGCGAAGCTCGCATGCGGGATTTCGCACAGTCGGCGTCGGACTGGTTCTGGGAGACGGGTCCGGACCTGAAGTTTACTTTTTTATCGGACCGGGCATTTGGCGCCGTCGGCGTTGCCCCCGATCATTATCTGGGCAAGACCCGCGAGGATATCGCGGATGGGGCAAAAAACACGCTGGCATGGCGCCATCACCTGGATACCTTACGCCGTCGTGAGCCTTTTGCCGGGTTTGAATACAGCCGCCGGTCGCCGGACGGCCAGGATCAAATCATCTCGACCTCCGGCGTTCCGGTTTTTGATGAGAATGGCGAGTTTCAGGGCTACCGCGGTACCGCTACCGATATCACACGGATACGAACAGCCGAGCAGAGCTACCGTCTGCTGTTCGAAGGAGCCAATGACGGGATTATGGTGCGGGATATCGAATCATTTGAGATCGTCGACTGCAATGAGGTGTTCGCCCGGATGCTCGGGTATGAGAAAGAGGAGGTTATCGGACTGCCGATTACAGATGTTATCGGCTTGCCGTTGATCGAGGGTCGGGTGGATAGACTGAGCCAATTGAGGCCCGGTGAGTCCGACGCCATTGAAAGGCTGCACAAACGCAAGGACGGGTCGGTCTTCCCGGTAGAAGTTAGTTCGACCGTCATCGACCGTGGCGACCGCAAAGTGGTCCTGAATTTTACCCGAGACATAACTGAACGAAAGGCCTTGGAAGATGATCTCCGAAAGGAGCAACAGCGGCTTCACTTGGCGCAACAGGTCGCCAATTTGGGATATTTCGAGCGTGATTTGAAGAGCGGGGAAACCTATTGGTCTGAAGAGTTGTCCGACATATTCGGTCTCAAGAGATCAGAGGGTAACCCAAATTACGAACATTTCATCAACCTGGTGCACGAAGGTGATCGGGAGCGGGTCAAAAGCGCCGAGATAAGGGTGAAGCAGAACAATGCGCCCGAAGCGATGGAGTATAGAATACGGCGCCCTGATGGAAATGTGCGGTCGCTCTTGGCCTATATGCAGGTCTTCAAGAACGATGATGGGGAACCGGTCAAGTTGGTGGGGTCCATCCGCGATATTACGATCGAGAAAGAGCGCGATGAACAACTCCGCCAAGCCCAGAAGATGGAAGCCGTGGGTCAGTTGACGGCGGGGATTGCGCACGACTTTAACAATATCCTGGCCGGCTTCATGGGCAATTTGGATCTGATCTCGGATTTCGACAGTACGCCGGAGGAACGGAAAACCAGGATCAATCGGGCGCAGGCGCTATTGGAGCGGGGGGCCAATCTGACCAGCCGGTTGCTGGCGTTCTCCCGAAAGCAGGCGCTGCAACCGTCGAACGTTTCAGTGGACAAACAGATTGAAAGTATGCTGGAGCTGATGCGGCGGACGCTGGGCGAGCGTATCGAAATCAAAACGCACTTCCGGCCCGAACTTTGGCCCGCCTTTGTCGATCCGAATCAGCTTGAGAACGCCGTACTCAATCTGGCGATCAATGCACGGGATGCGATGCCGGAAGGCGGTGTCCTGTCTATCGACGGGTTAAACATTATCGTCGATGAGGATGCCCGCGACACACAGCTTAACTTGCCGGCGGGTGAGTATGTGGCGCTCAATATCATCGACAATGGCTGCGGAATTCCGTCAGAAAAGCTGAATCAGGTCTTTGATCCATTCTTTACGACCAAGGATGTGGGGCAGGGCAGTGGGCTCGGACTCAGCATGGTCTATGGTTTCGTCCATCAGTCCGGCGGCAATGTCACCATCGACAGTAATGTGGACTGGGGCACACGGGTCACCATCTATCTTCCCCGCGCCACGAAGGCGGCGGAGCCGGTTGTCGAAGTGGAGGCCTCGAAGGATACACCGCGCGGTCGGGGCCAACGGGTGATGGTGATCGAAGACGACCCTGAGATCAGGGAAGTGATCTGGTCCATTCTCAAAGGCTTGGGATACGACGTGATCGACGGTGGCGACGGTGGAAATGCGATCGAAATAGCAGGGGCGCAGGACCAGAAGATCGACCTGTTGCTGTCCGATGTGGTTCTGCCGCATGGCCAGAGCGGTCTCGATCTTGCCGAGGATATTTCCCGGCAATGGGCGGGTATGAAGGTTCTGCTGATGACCGGATATGCGGAGGCGGAAGAGCTGCAGAATGATAACGGAGAGTTGAGGTTCCCCGTCATTGAAAAACCATTCCCGGTGGCTGATCTCGGCCGGCGGATCGGTGCGATGCTGAATAGCGTTTAGGTCTAATTTGGGGTTTCGCGGGCACGCATTTGTCTGAATCACCGACGTTGATTGACTCCCTCTTTCGTATGCGGAGAATAATCCTCCTGAAAAGAGAATGGGGAGATATCCGGCGATGAGCCTGTATAGCGATTCCGCTTATCCGGTCACGGATGAGATGGACAAGATTCACGAAGCCCAATTGAACCGGATGTTTGAGCCGGGCACCTGGGGCACCGGCGCGCAGCGTTTGGCTGTGGCGACCGCGGCGCGGGAGGCGGCCTATGAAGCCGGCATTTTGGAAAAGCCCGACGACCCAGGTGCTTCGCCGACCGTGGAGTTGCCCGAGGTGGCGAAAAACTTCATCGCTAAGCTCGCGGTCTCGCCCAAGGATGTGCTGCAGGACACTTACCGGGAGGCCCATGAAGGTGGGCTCAGCGACGAGGAGTATGTCGAGATCGTCGGCGTTGTCTCGCGCATGGTCAACCTGGATGTATTTGCCCGCGGTCTTGGTATTCCGCTCCGGCCTTTGCCCGAACCCAAGACCGGCGAACCCAGCCGGGAACGGCCCGAGGCGGCAATCCCGGAACTGGCGTTCGTGCCGACCATCCCAAACCCTCCGGAAGGCGGTCCGGCTGCCGATGAACTCTACGGTGGCCATCCAAAGCCGTATATCGTCCGGGGGATGAGCCTGGTGCCGCAGGAGGTGCGGGACCATATTGAGTTGGAAGAAGTCGGTTATCTGCCGCTTCGGCACATCCTCGAACCCCAGTTCCAACAGCATGATGGATTGACCCGCTCCCAGGCCGAGATCGTGGCTGGCAGGGTTTCGGCGCTCAACGAGTGTTTCTTCTGAACGGCCGGGCATGCCCGGTTCCTCCGTGAGAGTGGACGAGACACAGACCTCAACATCAATGTGAAAGCCCTTGTTGATCCGAGCCTGGATACGGGTGTCCCCGGAGGGGATTTGTTGATGGCCTATTCCGACGCCATTGTCGGCAACGACCGGGCCGCGCTCGATAAAGCGCGGGAAGCACTGGCGGATGGATTAAGCCCGGCCACGGTGACCGGCGCCGCGGCGATTGCCGGCAACTTCTCCAAGAACGATCGGATCGCCAATGGATGTGGGATTCCCGTCGATCAAATGGTGCTGAAGGTTACGGAGGATATCCGAGAGGACCTGGGGCTTAACGATTTCCGCTCGGCGCAAAACACATTCAGGCACTATAGCTAGGGTCCATCCCCCCGGATGGCACCGGCGGCTGTCGGACGAATGGTTCAATATTAGTCAAATGTGCTCCAGCTCTTCCGGCGGACACGGTCCGTGGGGCAAAGTGAGTCCGTGGGTGAATTCGGCAAACGTTTCCGGAAACAATTCCACCGGAAACCTCCCATCCGCAAAAGAATCCCGAGGCGCCGGGATATAAGTAATCGCCGGATGGGTGTCGATCAGGCGGTCTAATCTGTCCTGGGCGGACTTGCGCCGGGTGCTGGACCCTTCAATGGTCACTGCGATGAGGTTCCCGTCTACCCAATAGGCGATGTCCACATCCGCAAACTCGGCCTCCTCCGAATTCGCGCCGGGCAGCGGGATGCGCGCCTCCGGTAGGGGCAGCCAGGCCGAATAGAACCAGTCTTCGCGGGTGAACAAGTCTCCGTCTCGGCCCGTGTCCTGCCGCTGTGCGACGTCCAGGGCAAAATCCAAATAGGCATCGAGAAATTGACGGATCAACTTGGCGAACTGGGAGGCGTTGATGATGACCTTCTGGCGGCAGTTGTTGCGCATGGCCGCAGGCGTGTTTAACTCCGGCAGTAAATTCAACGGGATGGTGAGCCATCCGGGGCTGCACAGCCGAATGTTCGGCTGTGCTCTGGAAACCCGCGCATAATAAGGCGTGAGCGGGGGCGCCGCTTCATCTGTGGCCGCCTGACGCAGAATGGCTCCCGGGTTCGACGCCCGTCCATAGACAATCACCGTTTCCTTGGGCTTTCCAGTATCCGAAGACGTCAAGACCTGCATACGACTCCTCAATTACGGCCGGAATTGGTTGCCGCAATGGATGACAATAAAGGGGCCGCACCCTAAGATGCAAACACCCTGCACCGACTTTAATTGGAGAGACCCGCGTGTCACAACCCGCCGTGACAGAACCCGCCAATAGAATGCCGGTCGCCGTCATCAGCGGTTTTCTCGGCAGCGGCAAGACCACGCTGATCAATCATTTGGTCAAGCAGCCGGGTATGGAAGCGACGGCGCTGATCGTCAATGAGTTCGGCGAAATCGGGCTCGACCACGTACTGGTGGATTCGGCGATCGAAAACACACTGCTGCTGGAAAGCGGTTGTATCTGCTGCTCGATCCGTGGCGATCTGGTGGACACGATCATCGATCTCTTCTCCAAGGCCGAATTGGATCAAATCCCCAAGTTCGACCGAATTATGATCGAGACCACGGGGCTTGCCGATCCGGCGCCTATTGTACAGAGCATCGAAAGTGAATTTGCGCTCAAGAACCGCTGTCAGCTGGATAGTGTTGTCACTGTTCTTGACGGGCGCCAGGGTGTGGCGCAATTGAAGCAACAGGATGAAGCCGTGATGCAGGTCGCCCAGGCCGATATCGTTCTGGTCTCTAAATCCGATCTGCCGGACGCCGATGTAGAGGGGGTGTCGTTGGCGGCGAAGGCCATCAATCCCGTCGCCGAGATCAGGCCGATTGCCTACGGAGATGTGGAGCCTGACGCCCTATTCGGCCGGGAACAGAGATTGGTGCGGGCGCTGGCGGGCGATCATGATGACCATCACCATCACCAACACGATCACGATCATGAACATGAACATCATCATGACCATGACGACGACGTCCGCCACGGCAATGTCTCGACCTGGTCGGTCAGCAGCAAGACGCCGTTGGATGAGGCCAAACTCCGGGATTGGCTGACCATGCTCTACACGTTACGACCGGCCAATATGCTGCGGCTCAAAGGATTGATCGGACTGGAAGGCCGGGATGCACCGGTACTGCTGCAGGCGGTGGGGCCGTCTTTCAGCCCGCCGGTTCAACTGGATGCATGGCCGGATGGTGAGGCGACATCTCGGCTGGTGCTGATCTTTAAGGATCTGCCGGCCGATGCCGTGGCCGCGAGTTTTCAGCGTCACGTGTTGCCCTAGGGTTTGGACTTTAGGGTTTTTACCGTAAGCGTCGGGCTTTCCAAACCGGGAAAAAGGGACTAACGAAGGCCTATGTACGTCCCGTCCGAAATAGAATTCCCAACGCCTCCTTCATGAAAACACTATTAGCCGAGATGCGCGCAAAATGGCGCGCCATGGCGTTCACCTGGGCGCTGGGGATTTTCGGCGCGCTGTTGTTCAAGTCACTGAATTTTCCATTGCCCTGGGTCATCGGCCCGGTGTTTTTCATCACCATTACGGCCTTCATGGGCAAAGAGGTCTGGACGCCGCGCGTCTTCCGGGAGCCGAGCATCTTTGTACTGGGCGCTCTGTTCGGCACGTCCGTGAAGCCGGAGTTTTTGGATCATGTGGTCTCATGGCTGCCGAGCATGCTGATTGTGGTTCTGTATGTCGTGGTAACCACCATATGTGTGGCGATCTACAATATGCGGGTCGGGAAATACGATTACGTAACAGCCACATTGGGCGCCGCGCCCGGCGGTTTGATTCCGATGACCTTGTTGTGTCAGCACTATGGCGGCAAGGATCAAGCCGTCGCCTTGATGCAAGGCGGCCGGCTGATCTGGACCGTTTTGGCCATCCCGATCGCGTTCCGGCTGCTCGCCGGATACGAGCCGTCGGGCAATGCGGGGACCGGCGGCACGTTCGCGGAATTTGAATTGGCCGAGGCGCCCATCTATCTGGTGGCCTGCGCCGTCGGCTACGTTTTAGCGCGGTTGATGCGGCTGCCCACGCCGGCGCTGATGGGCCCCATGATCGTCATGGGGGTTCTGACGGTGCTGGACTACGTGCACTCCGAAATTCCCGACCCGTTGGTGGCGGTTGCGCAATTGATGATCGGGATGGCGATCGCGGTCCGGTTCAACGGTTACAACTTCAAGAAAGTGGCGTTTGATATCAAGCATGCAACCATTACGTCGTTTGCCATGATACTCGCCGCCTGCGCCTTCGCATGGATAACCAGCCAATTTACGGACATTCCGATCCGAGCCTTGATTCTGGGCTACGCACCCGGCGGTTTTGCCGAGATGGCCCTGATCGCGTTCGGTCTGGGGATCGATGTCAGCTTCGTCGTTTCTCACCAACTCATGCGATACGTATTTATCGTATTGTCCTCCGGGCCGGTGATGGCTTGGCTGGCCCGCGGCAAATAACGGGTTCGCGCTGTCCTGCCATTCCATGCTAAGCATCGGTCATGTTTACGCCTGATCCGCATCACTATGCCTATGAAGAGGTCGAGCCGACCGTGGAGAAACTGTTTCTTCAGTTTGCCCGGGCGGGCAAGACTGGTTCAGTCCTAGACGTGGGATGCGGCAACGGTCTGCTGGGGGAATCTCTAAATAATGCCGGTCATTCGGTGACCGGCATTGATTCACATCCGGCGGCGGTGGCGAACGCACGTAACCGGATTGGCGAGGTGATTGATGCCGACCTGACGGTTGTGCCGGAAACGCTGACGGGACGTCAATTCGACTATCTTCTGTTTGCTGATGTTCTGGAGCATGTGGCCGATCCTTTAGGCGTGTTGTCGGAATACCGCCCCCACTTAGATCCTGCGGGAAGGCTGGTTGTTTCACTGCCCAATGTGGCTGTGTGGGACAATCGCCTGCGTCTGCTGATGGGACGTTTCAACTATACGGATGCCGGGGTGATGGATCGGACCCATTTGCGATTTTTCACCTTCGCCTCCGCAAGACGGCTGGTAGAGACAGCGGGGTATCAGATAGAGACAGTAACCCTGACTCCGGGTATCGTCCGGGCCTTTTTGCCGCTGATCAAATGGATGATGGGAAAATCTGGCGACGGCGGCGCACTGATGGACTCGCCGGCATATAAGTTCTATGCAAAATTCATCCTACCGCCCGAACGCCTGGTGGCGTCCCTGCTTAAAGGCTTGTTCGGTTTTCGAATTGTGATTGTCGCGCGGTGCGCTGGAGACTGATTAGCGGGCGTCTGTCAGGCGGACCAGCCGCTGATGATCCTTGATAACCAAGGACTTGTGCTTACGGGCAACCACACCTTCGCGGGCTAAACTGCCGATCGCGTCTGCGACGATGCCCTTTTCCGCGCCGACCCAGGACGCAATTTCCGAATGCGACGGAATATTGTTGATGATCCACGAACCGTCGCCTTCGGCATTGGGTTCAGAAATGCGGAGCAGTTCGAAATAGACCCGCTGGCGGGGTGTCATGGTGCTCAATGATGTGACCCTGGTGGTCAGGGTCCGGATAAAACCGGCAAAGCGCTTCGGACAGTTCAACTCCGCCGGCAGGCCGGCGCGATAGGCGCGCATGCCGCTGTGCAGGTCCTTGATCCGGCGAAAGAACAACACCGACGCCATCCAGGCAAATCCCCAATTGGCCAGATAGTTCAGCCACGGCATCGCGACCGGCTTGCGGGACAGACGATTGCCGTCCACCAGGTCAAAGTCATCTTCCAGCACCATCCTGGCCATCGGCTCGATCCGATCAACCGGATACGTGTCGTCGCAGTCGAGGGTCACCGTGACCGCGCGCCCGCCGGCCCGCAGCGCCTTGTCCATGGCGGGCCCGTAGCCTTCGGGCGGGTACTGACGGATGACAGTGACGCCCATCTGCTCGGCAATCTCGGGCGTTTTATCGTCGCTTGAATCGACGATGATGATTTCGGCGGAGGGCAAGGCGGCCAGGATATCGCCGACCACCTTGCCAATGGCCCCCTCTTCGTTGCGGGTGATCATGGCGACGGTGATGTTCGTTCCGATATCGGTCACGGGCGGTCCTTGGAAAGCGTTGGCGCGTCACTCTATCAACGGGGTTTCGGCGATTAAAGGCGGAAAGGCGGGAAACCGTATGCTATAGGGAAGTCATGAAAATAGGCATCCTCGGTGGCGGGCTCAGCGGACTTGTTTTCGCGGGCGCGACCCGCCACGACACAGAAATCCTGGAAGCGGACAGCCGTATCGGCGGCCACTGCCAAAGCCTGTTGATCGACGGCTATACCTTCGATGTCGGCGGGCCTCATATTCTATTTTCGCGTAATCAGGAAATCCTGGACGCCATGCTGGAACGGCTCGGCGATAACGCGGAAAAACGCCGGCGGGCGAATGTCATCTATTTCGATGGGCGCTACGTCAAATACCCGTTCGAGAACGGACTTTATGATTTATCGCCGGACGACCGGTACGAGTGCCTGTATCACTATCTGAATAATGACCATCCCGAGCCCACGAATTTCAAGGAATGGATCTATTACACATTCGGCACCGGCATCGCCGAGAAATACATGCTGCCCTACAATGAAAAAATCTGGAACATCGGCGCGGATCAAATGTCCATGGATTGGGTGGAGGGACGCGTGCCCAAGCCGCCGGTGGAAGATGTGATTAAGGCGCCGGTCGGTGTGGAGACCGAGGGCTATACTCACCAGCTCTATTTCTATTATCCAAGAACCGGCGGTATCGAGGCTCTGCCCAAGGCTTATGCCAAGGACACCGGCCCCGTGGAAACCGGCTTTCGGGTCAACGCGGTCACGCGGGATGGCGATGCGTGGATCGTCGGCGACGGGGCGCGGGAAAAACGCTATGAGAAATTGGTCTCTACCATTCCGGTTCAGGCGCTGCTCCGCGCGCTACCGGACGTGCCGGACGATGTTCTCCAAGCGCTGGAACGGCTCCGGTTCAATTCCCTGTCGCTGGTGATGATCGGTGCGCGCATTAGTGAGCCGCCACCCTATACGGCGATCTATGTGCCCGAGACTCAGTACCTGTTCCACCGGCTGTCCTTCCCATTAAACTTTACCGATGAAGGTGCGCCGGCTGGGCACATGGCTGTGGCGGCGGAGATCACCACAAACGCTGGTGATGGCGTTCATGAGTTGGATGACGAGACCCTCATTCGCCGGACCGTGGACGGCCTGGCCGATATGAACCTACTTGATCCGGACGCGGTGGCGTTCAGTCAGGTCTACCGGACCGAATACGCCTACGTGGTCCGCACTTTCGATTATGCGGAAAACTTGCGGTTGGCGCTGGATTATCTCGATGATTTAGGGATCGAAAGTTTGGGACGGAACGCCGAATTTGAATACATCAACATGGACGAGGCGGTGCGCCGGGGGCTAGCAATGGCTAAAAAATTGGACGCAGCAGCGATATGATCGGAATTTTGGCGAGTACGTGATAAAGAGATAAGTTAAGGCAGCACCGGTTTGAGCACGATCATCAGGATCGCCGACAATGAAATTGCAACGCCGTAGGGCAGACCTTGCGGCGTTTTGTCGTTCCGGGGTTCGTTGTTGTCGCCTTTGGTCCCCCTTTTCCGGGTTGTCAGGGTGATGACCGCCAGCACGCCGCCCATAATGGCGGTCAAGATGACAAAGCCGGCAATGCCCACCGGTCCCATCCAAACACTGCAGGCCGGCAGCAGTTTAGCGTCGCCGCCGCCGATCATCCCACGTGCAAAAAGCAGGGCGCACACCGCTAACATGGCTAGACCGATCCCATAGCGGATGAGGATGTCAGATAGGTCCGAAGGACTAATGAGAGCTGCCGGCAATAGAGATGCGGCAATCACGACGGAGACCCAGTTGGGAATGATCCGCGATCGGATATCGCTATAGGCCCCGTAGAGGGCTGCGCCGGCGAAGGCCGCCACGCTTAACCAGTAGATGCTGCTTAGCAACGATTCCATCGCGGGTTATCCGGTTGTGACAGATTGTCGTAGCCCAAACAAAACAAGGCATGGAGAAGAAAACTTCTCCATGCCTTGGATATAATTTTTCCGGAGCGGCGTTGAAGGCCGCCCGGACAACCCGTAATCAGATTAGCGGTTGTCGGAAATATTATTAAACATGCTGCCGAGATCGGTACCGACCAGCGTAACGGCGGCGATGATCACAACGGCAATCAGTGCGGCAATCAGACCATATTCAATGGCGGTCGCGCCGGATTCCTCTTTCCAGAGGGTTTTGGTGAATTTCGTCAGAGCTTTCATCATTTTAGTACTCTCCTGAAGTTGCAGGATCCTATCCGTTTCGAAATCGCGCCATCTAGGTGCTAGCTTCAAAGCGATACCGGGAAACCTGTGACCTTCTCCGACTTAACGGAAAATAACGTCGCAAAATTCAATTATCAAGTCAAGTTAATCACTTGAGTATACACAATGCGGCTTGCACAGGATATTGATTTCAATAGGTAAACTTTGGGTAAACGCTGAAAAAAACGCCGATTGCCCGTAGTCTGATAAGAACTGCCGGTTCTCAGTTCCCGAAGATAAGATTCTCCCGCTCATAGAGCTTCGCACAGATCAGCAAAAGAACCCCGGTGACCACTAGCGAGGAGACCATCGACGTTGCCACATGGGTTAACAGCACCTCTTCACCACGAACAAACTGTCCCATTAACAAAGTTTGCGAAAATATGGGGATCGCCATCATCCATTCCTAGGCCTGAACTGGGGCAAAAACCAGCACCATGCCCGGAATAGCCGGAATCAGCGGCAGTAGCCCCAGATAAGTCTGCGCTTCTTTGAAGCTGCGGGTCATGGTCGCCATGACGAATTGAACGCCGACGGCGAACATCATCAACGGCAGGGCCATGACAAAAACGCCAAGCATACCGCCGCCGCTCAGGGTATTGGCGAAGGCCTCATTCGAGGGGCCGGTAAAGACAAACACCAGCTTGAAGGCGATCAACTGGAAAATCACCGCCAGCGCGGTGAAATAGAGCGCCGCCATAAATTTACCCGCCATGAATCCCCAGCGCTCGACCGGGTTTATCAGCAGCGCCTCCAGGGAGCCCCGTTCCCGTTCCCCGGATGTTGCATCGACGGCCAGGTACACGCCCCCCATGAACAAGTTAAAGATGAACAGGGGCGGCACCATGAACAGCAAGATTTCATATATCTGCACACCGGAGGTGACGTTCTCGCTCTCGATTTGCAGGGGCTGCAGGACCTTATAGTCCACGCCCCGTGCGGCGATCCGGCTGCCCCAGACATCCCGGTTAAAGCCGCCGAGCAGGCCGGACAATCGGTTGAGTGCGATTAACCCCGGCAGGCGGGATGAATTGACGATCAGCTTTACCCGCGCGGTTCGTTGGTCGGCAAAAGCCGTGGCGTGATCCGGCGGAATGATCAAAACGTTATCAACATCGCCGGTCTTCACGGCCTCGACCGGATCGGCAGGGGCGGTACGAATTTCTGCACCGTTGTCCGTGAGATGTTTCACCAGCGCCGGGCCGTTCTCTACACCTTGTACATAGATAACGATTTTCTTGTCGGTCTCGACCGACACCACGTCGGACACAGCGGCAATAATCGCGCCCAGCAGCAACGGCCCCAGCATCGGGTAAATCAGCGCCACCAAAAGCGACCGGCGGTCGCGGCTGTTGTCCCGAACCTCCTTGGCGAAGATAGTCATGATCCTAGCCCACATGCGCGGCCTCCGCTTGCGAGCCGGTCGCCGCACCACCGGTCAGCTTGAGGAACATCTCGTCAAATTGGGTGCAGCCGGAGAGTTCAAACAATTCCTCCGCCGTACCGTGAGCCACAACCTTTCCCCGCGCCAGGACCACAATCCGGTCCGAGATCGACGCCACCTACGCCATGATGTGGCTGCAGAATAGGATGCAGTGGCCGCGATCCTTGAGGTCACGCACCAGATCATGAACGGCGCGGGAGGTGGCGATATCGAGTCCGTTGGTCGGTTCATCCAACATCAGGTTCTTGGGGTCATGCACCAGCGCCCGTGCGAGCGCCAGTTTTCGGGTCTGCCCCTTAGAGAAACCCTTGGCGCGCCGATCGATAAATTCGTGCATATGGAGCGTTGAGGCCAGCTCATCGATTCGCGCCTCAAGTACCTTATTGTTCATGCCGTGTAATTTGCCGAAATAGCGGATGTGTTCCCGTGCTGTCAGGCGAGGGTAAAGGCCTTGCGCGTCCGTGAGCACACCGACCCTGGCCTGCACCGCGCGCCGGTCGGTAACTGTATCAAATCCATCGAGCCGGGCGTATCCGGAATCCGGGTTCATGACCGTATAGAGTATCCTGAGCGCCGTGGTCTTGCCGGCGCCGTTCGGACCGATCAGGCCGGTGACTTTGCCATCGGCCGCATTAAACGAGATGCCGTCCAAAGCCTGAACGGATTTAAAGGATTTACGGAGGTCCTGAACGTTAATCATGCATTTTCCCCGGTCGGGTTGAGCCTAGGGAAATCAGCGGGTCCTTTCAATCCAGGATGAGGGACAGTAACTCTGGCATGTCGTGAATCAGCGCATACGCCTCTTCGATGTCGCCGGGCGAAGCGTAGCCGAAGGTGACACAGGCCGAGGCGACGTTGCAGGCCTGCGCCACCTTAAGATCGGTGATCGTGTCGCCGATCATGACGGCGCTTTCCGGCGTGACGTCCAGCTTTTTCAGGGTTTCCAAAAGCGGCAAGGGGTGGGGTTTGCGCTCGGCGTAGGAATCCCGGCCAGTCACCGCCCCGAAATAGCCGCCGATGCCAAGTCCTTCGATGATCGGCAGTGTCAGGCTCATCCGCTTGTTGGTGCAGACAGCCATCGTGATGCCGTTCTCTTGTAATGCGTCCAGGGTCTCCCGGACGCCTGGAAAGAGGCGGGTCTTCACCAGGGAGTTCTTGGCGTAATAGTTCAGGAACCAGTCGAAGGCTTCGTCGAACAGCTCCTTCTGATCGCCTATGCCGGCAATTTCAAACGCGCTCATCAGCATATTGTCCGAGCCAATCGCGATCCCCGGCAGGATGTCGTCTGGCGCCGCGGCGGAGACGTTGAACTTCTCCAAAGTGGCCTGTATGCCGTCGAGAAGATCGGGCGCACTGTCGATCAACGTGCCATCCAGATCGAACACCACGGCCTCAATATTTTCAAATTTCATCGAGATTTTCTGGACTCCCGATAGGCGACATAAAGTCCGGCGATCACTACCAGGGCGATGCCGAGCCACGTCATGCCGTCCGGAAAGGCGTCGAAGACGATCACCCCGAACAAGGTGGCGGCCACCAGTTGGGTGTACTGGAAGGGCGCCAGCACGCTCGCCGGTGTGTAGGTGAAAGCCGAGATCAGCAGCACCTGCCCGGCCAGGGCAAAGACCAAAAAGCCGGCGATGATCAGACCGTCTTCTAGGCGAAACGGCACCCATAAAAACGGTGCGGTGGGCAGCAACAGGATGGCCCCGATCAGCGACGCATGGGTCACCGCGACAAGTTGCGGCTGCAGGGCGGCCAGCTTGCGATTCATCATGTAGAAAAATCCCAGCGTGCCGCCGGCGGCGAGCGCGATGAAGTAGCCGGCGCGGTCTCCATCCAAATCCGGTCGCGTCATCACAATGACGCCGGCAAAACCGACGATCACCGCCGTGATCCGGTGTGCCCCTAGTTTCTCCCCCAGGAAAAACGGCGACACCGCCGTCACCACCAGCGGCGCAACAAACACCATGGAGGTGGCGTCGGCCAGGGGAATGAAGTTGAGCGACCAATAAAACAGACCCACACCGCCGACAAAGAAGACCGAGCGAATTACCTGCTGGGGGAGGGGGCGGGGAATCAGAACGCCGCGGCCGTACCGGTGAACGATGATCGGTACCAGGATGAGTGACGCGACGATCAACTGGACGCACAGCAGATAGGCTGTCGGATAATAACCGTCCAGCATCTTCGCCAGCCCGTCTTTGATCGAGTTGAGGCTGAGTGCGACGATCAAAAAGACTATGCCGGTAACGGGCGAGGCGGGGAGTGGAGTCATTTACACCGTCTCGGTCCGCGACCGTTTCCGGTAATTCGCCACGATGATGGCGGCGAAGATCAGTACGAAGCCGCCCAGGACCCGGAGCGTGATCGGTTCGCCCAGCAGGGGCGCGGCGAGCAGGATCGCGGTCAGCGGATTGAGCCCGACCGTGATCGCCGCCTGGGTCGGCGTGATGGATTGCAGCGCCCGGCCCCAGGCGTACATCATCAACGCGCCGCCCGGTACGGCCAGCATAAAGAAGACCAGCCAGCCGACCCCGTCGAAGCTGAGCGATCCGGAGAACGGCTTGCCGAAGAACAGCGCCAGCACGAACAGGCACGCGACACCGACGAAGATCGTATAGATCAGGACCTGCAGGTTACCATACTTGATCAGATACTTGCCGGAGAACACGTTAAAGCTCGACGCGCATAGCATGCCCAGGAACATAAAGAAATCGCCGCGCAGTGCATTCGGGGCGATACTGTCTACCCGCTCGCCCAACGCCGTGAACGCGCCGGCGACGGCCAGCAGGATGGCGGCCCCCTTGAGCCAGGTCAGTTTTTCGACGCGGAACATCGCGGCCATGATGATGGTGATCAACGGCATGGTGGCGAACAGCAATCCGCCCCTGGCTGCCGTCGTATCCTCCAAAGCCGTCGCCATGAAATATGGAAAGCAGGCAAACATGATGGCGCCCATAATGGTCAGCGCGATCGTGTCCCGCCGGCTAAACGCCCACAGGCTATTCTTGCGCGGCAGGAACAGAAACAGCACCAGCGCCGCGATGCCATAGCGTAGGAACGTCAGTGACAAGGGATCGGTCTGGTCAATGATGAAGCGCGTAAACACCACCGTCGTGCCGCCCAGACAGGTGGACAGACAGGCGAAGAAGACCCCGATCAGGGCCTGTTTGACAGAAGACACAGAGGACATAAAGGCTGGTCGGTGTCGGGCTAGACCCGAGCGCCCTTGGGCAGATAAATCAGTTCGATCAGAACCCCTTCAGGATCCTCCAGGAACAATTGCCGGATCTTGGTGCCGGAAACATCGTTGGTGGCGTATTTGATGCCTTTGCGCTCCAGGTGATTGCGCGTGGCCCGGTAATTATTGATCTGTAGGGCAAAGTGGGAAATGGAGGCGTCCTTCGATCCGGTCAGCATCTTGTTGTTGGGATCGGTTTTGATGATATGCACCACTGGCTTGTCGCCAGCATACATCCAATAGCCGGGCCGGTCAAATTCCGGCCGGGGGCCTTCCTTCAGGCCGATAACGTCATGATAAAAATCCCGGGAGCGGTCGACATCGTCGCTCTCGACATTGACATGATCAATCGTTTCCACATTGATGGGCATGGTGCATTCCTTTTTATGCCGAACGTCCCCATGATCTTGCCCGCGGGGGCAAAATTCAAGCGTATCGAGCACCATCCTGATTTTCTATAGTGCGGCAACGGTCTGGCGTATCGGGTATAAAAAGGGACAATAGGGGCCTGGGACATTAGGGTTCGGCGAAACAAGAGGAATAGGAATATGTCAAAAGCGCTTCTGATCACCGGCGGCAGCCGGGGCATCGGCCACTGCACCGCGCGCGGCGCGGCCAAACAAGGCTGGGACGTCTGCGTGAATTATGTGAGCAATTCCGCGCGCGCCGATGAAACCGTGGCGGCGATCGAGAAAGCCGGCGGCAAGGCCATCGCCGTCAAGGCCGATATTGCCAAGGAAGAGGATGTCATCAGGGCGTTCGAGACCTGCGCGAAAGAGCTGGGCCCGATCCAGGGTGTGGTGAACTCCGCCGGTATTGTCGATCCCTACGGCCGGATGGACGAGCTTCAGTACGATGATCTCACCCGCATCATGGACATCAATGTCAACGCGGCGATGATCGTGGCGCGGGAAGCGGTGAAGCACATGTCCACCAAACATGGCGGGCAGGGCGGCTCCCTGGTGCTTTTATCGTCCGCCGCATCCCGTCTGGGCGGTGCGGGGTATGCTATCCCTTACGCGGTGTCCAAGGGCGCGATTGATGTTCTGGGCTGGGGCTTGGCGCAGGAAGTTGCCGGTGAAGGAGTCCGGGTCAATGTGGTTAGCCCCGGCGTGATCGACACGGAAATTCAGCCGCCGGGACGAGTGGAACAGGTCGGGCCCCAACTGCCGGCCGGCCGGGTCGGCAAACCGGAGGAGGTGGCTGACGCCATTTTGTATCTGCTGTCCGATGCCGCGTCCTATGTCTCGGGGACCAATATGATGGTGTCTTACGCCCGCTAGGAACTTTAAAAGAGCGAGCGCACCATCCCGCCGTCGGCACGCAAAGCGGCGCCATTGGTCGCGGACGCTTTGGGGGAGCACAGATAGGTGACCAACGAGGCTATTTCTGCCGGGTCGGCCCAGCGCTCCAGCAGAGATGTTCGGCCCTCGCCTTCGGCGAAATATTCCTTGCTCATTTCCTCGGGTGTGGTGTTTTCAATCTCGGCCATTTGGTTCATGAACGCTTCAACCCCGTCGGTCCAAGTCGGCGCCGCCATAACAGTATTTACCGTAACGCCGGTCCCCCGGGTCAGTTCGGCCAGACTTCGGGCGATGGAGACCTGGGCGGTTTTCGTCATCGCATAATGCGCCATGACAGGGTTGGGTTTCAGGCTCTGGTCGGAGCCGATGAAAATGATCCGGCCCCAATCCCGGGAAAGCATACCTTCCATATAGGTGCGGGACAGGCGGACGCCGCTCATCACGTTCAATTCGAACATGCGGGTCCATTCTTCGTCGGTAATGTCAAAGAAGGGTTGGACTTCAAAGATGCCCACATTGTTCACCAGAATATCGACCGGCCCGTCGATAGCCGCCGCGACAGCTTCCGCGCCGTCTGCGGTGGACATGTCCGCGGCCACGCCGTTTATCTCTCCCAATTCACCAAGTTCACCGACAACCCGGTCGAGCCGGTCTTCATCCCGGCCGTTGATGACGACGGATGCCCCTTCGTTTAAAAGCGCCTCCGCAATGGCTCGGCCGATCCCCAGGGTCGATCCGGTCACGAGAGCTTGTTTGCCACCTAGTTCCAGGTCCATTTTATCCGTCCAATTCTGCCATCAGCCGTTTGGCTGTCACGTTGTTGGGGTCAAACTGCAGGCACTGCTGATACGCCGTTCTTGCTTCTTCAGTTCGTCCCAGCTCCGCCAACACGCTGCCCATTTCCCAATAGGCGTCGGCGTTGTTCACCGCAGCATTGATGGCCGCCCGGTAGGTGTCGGCCGCGGCCGCATAGTCCAGCAAGGCCCTTAACGCTTTAGCGAGACCGAGCAGGGCTTCCGCGTCAGTCGGGTCTTGGGCCAGGCTTTTTTCAAATGCCGCCTTGGCTTCGTCGTTGCGCCCGGCCGCCAGATTAGTGGTGCCGAGTCCGATCAGGCCCATTCTATGGATGGGGTCCATTTCGACACAACGTCTATAGCAGCGATCCGCCTCGTCGATCCGGTCAGCCTGGTAATAGGCGTGCCCCATATTGTATTGGACATCCGGGTTTTCTTTCATAGCCGGACCGAGGGATTCATATATTTCTATAGCCTCGCTCATTTTGAATTGGTTCTGCAGCGCCAGGACGAGCCGCATTTTGAATTCGTCGTTGTCCGGTTCGCGGGCAAGGGCGCGCCGGATCAGTTCTTCACCCTCGACGTAACGTTTTTCCTGCACGCGTACGTCGCCCAGGTACAGCGACGCTTCGGCATATTCCGTGCCGCCGTCTATCGCCTTTTGCAAATGTTCCTCCGCCCGGCGCAAATCATTCATCACGAATGCCGTTAACCCGGTGACATAATGGACATCGGGATGCTCGGGATGCGCATCCAGTAAACTTTGGCAATGGGCGTTTAGGCTGGCATGGTCGTTCTGCGCCAGCAACTCCGCCGCCTTTTGCAATCCTTCCTGGACCGGATCGTAATCCACAGGCAACGGGGCTGCTGCCTGAGTCATATCCATCGGAGAACCCGATTGACCCGTGGCGTATGCGAACAAGGCGTTGCTGACTTGCGAGGGCTTGGCCGGCCCGGGTTGAAATCCACCCTTGGCCTTTGCGGCTTTCTCCTGGCGCCGGCGTTCCTTGCGGTTCATGATCTCATTCCGTTTCTGCAAACAATGAAGCGTTCCTTTATTAACATATTTCGGCTGATTGCAACCGGCCCACGCCCGCATGGCGCGCACGGGTGCAATTGATTGATTACCCCCCGCCTGATCCTTTATGGTCGGGACCAAGGCTGCCGTCCGATGAAGGCGGTTGAATTCAGACTAGGGGAGGAACGACGTCCAATGGCCAAAAGCGTTATCATTACCTGTGCGGTAACCGGCTCTATCCACACACCAACCATGTCGGAACACCTGCCGATCTCGCCCAACGAGATCGCCGAGGGCGCTATCGCGGCGGCTGAAGCCGGCGCCTCGATTTTGCACCTGCATGCCCGGAACCCGGATGGCAGCCCGACGCCAAGCCCGGATGTGTTCATGGAATTTCTGCCGCGCATTAAGCAGTCCACCGATGCGGTGGTGAACATTACCACCGGTGGCGGACATGGCATGACTTTGGAAGAACGCTGCGCCGGCGCACTACGGGCAAGCCCGGAGATGACATCTCTCAATATGGGGTCGATGAATTTCGGCCTGTTTCCCATTCTCGACAAACCGTTCGATTGGAAGCATGAGTGGGAACCCAAGTATCTGGAAATGACTAGGGACTTCATCTTCCGCAATACGTTCAAGGATATCGAATGGGTGTTGAAGGAACTGGGGGAAGGACATGGCGTTCGCTTCGAGTTCGAATGCTACGACATGGGGCACCTTTACAATCTTGCCCATTTCGTTGATCGCGGCCTGATAAAGCCGCCGTTCTTTGTGCAGACTATTTTCGGCATTTTGGGCGGCATCGGTGCGGACATCGAGAACCTCATGCACATGCGCCGCATCGCGAATAAACTGTTTGGCGAGGAAAATTACGAATGGTCGATCCTGGCCGCCGGCCGCCACCAGATGAACTTCGTGACCACCGGTGCGATTCTGGGTGGCAACGTTCGGGTAGGTTTGGAGGATTCGCTCTATATCGGCAAAGGCGAGCTGGCCAAATCCAATGCGGATCAAGTCGCGAAGATCCGGCGAATCGTCGAAGACCTCTCGCTGGAGGTCGCGACGCCGACCGAGGCGCGGAAACGGCTTCAGTTAAAGGGCGGCGACCAGGTTAAGTTCTAGGGTCCGGACCCTAGCCGCCATAGTTTGATCGGACGGGCGCGTTCTTCGAAAGAGGGGCGCGCTCGTTTGGTTTTTTGATCAGGGGTAGAGGAGATAGACAATGTCGGAACAGATCGGCGTGATCGGATTGGGCGCCATGGGTGCGATTTTTGCCCGCCATCTTATGGCCGGCGGGTATGGTGTTGTTGGCTATGACGCCAATCCGGACCAGATGGCGTCATTGCAGAATATGGGCATGACGGCGGCGACATCACCGAAGGACGTGTCGGATCAGGCGGAAATTATTATCTCGTCCTTGCCGAGCGCGGCCGCCGTGGACGCAGTCATCTCGGGTCAGGACGGCATCCTTCAATCCAAAGCGTTGGCCAATGTCCTTGTTGAGACCAGTACGCTCAAGATCAGCGACAAGATCGGGTTCCATGAGGCCATGGCCGCCGGCGGGAAAAGTTTCCTGGATACGCCCATCAGCGGCACCCCGCCGATGGTCGAAAACAAAACCTCGTCTCTCTATGTAAGCGGCGACAAGGCGGCCTACGAACGCTGTGTCCACGTTCTGGAAGCCTTTACCGGCGCCAACGATTACGTCGGCGAGGTGGGTAACGGAATGAAGATGAAAATCCTCGCCAACTATCTTGTCGCCGTCCATACGGTCGCCGCGGCCGAATGCATGGTGTTCGGCATGAAAGCCGGGCTTGATCCGAAGATGATTCACCAAGTCCTGCCTAAGGGCGCGGGCGGTTCAACCATGCTTCAAGTGCGAGGGGAGTATATGGCGAACTCCGACTACCGGTATGAGGACGGCACCATATTCAATGTCATCCGCAAAGACCTGTCGATTATCTCTGAATACGCGGCGGAGCTGAATGCGCCGATCCACCAACTTGCGGCGGCGCGTCAGACGTTTAATTCCGCCGTGGCGCTGGGACTGGATCAGTTGGAACTGGCCGCCGTTTGCCGGGCGGTGGAAACAGCCGCTGGTGTTGAGCGAGATATGGTCGAGTAGCCTAGAGCGATTCTGGTTCACCTAACGGCAGCGTAAACCAGAAGGTGGAGCCTTTATCCTTGTTCGGCGTGTAGCCTATTTTTCCGTCGTGCATTTCGACGATTCTTTTGGAAATACTAAGCCCCAGTCCGGTACCGTATTTGGTCTTTGAATCGGCATTGTCGGCTTGGGTAAATTTCTCAAACAGTTTGTCCTGGAAATGACGAGGCACACCGTCGCCGCGATCACGGACAGATACCGTGACGCCACCGTTTTATTTGGCGGCTGAAATTTCAATATCCGCCCCTGGTGGCGAGAACTTGGCCGCGTTGGACAAAAGGTTTGTCATAACCTGGTTGAGCCGCGACGGATCAGCATCGACGATCACCCCCTTGTCCCATTTAGCCATCTTATAGGTGCAGTTG
Organism: uncultured Rhodospirillaceae bacterium; assembly: GCA_964611435.1. GTDB lineage: Bacteria > Pseudomonadota > Alphaproteobacteria > Rhodospirillales > UBA2165 > JAYPHU01. Next base: position 44,544 of record CAZSXT010000005.1, read on the forward strand.
TACTGGTCCGCAAAGGCGCTATTGAGTTGGACAGAATCTTCTAAAATTGTGTCCAAATTGACAGGTTCCCGGTTGATCACGAACTCGCCGGATTCGATTTTGCTCATGTCGAGAAAATCATTCACCAAACCTGCCAACCGCTCACAATTTCTATACGCGATCTCCAACATGTCCTTGGACGCCTCTGGCATTTCGCCAGCCACGCCCTGTAGGATCAGGCCTAACGCTCCCCGGATTGACGTCAGGGGCGTACGCAATTCGTGGCTCGCCAGGGTTATAAATTCATCCTTGAGCCGCTCCACGTTTTTGCGATGAGAGATGTCCATCTGGATGGACATATGGCTGCCATCATCGAACCGTTGTTTGAGAACCCGGATCCATCGCCCGTCTTCCCGTTCGATATCATACTCAGTGATTCCATTCTCAAAGTCCGAGAGACGCGCCTGAAGCCAATCGTCCCAATCTTCTTTGGGCACTTTGATGACTCCGGCTTCCAGCAGGCGGCGAAGTTGATCCTCGTACGCGAGGCCCGGCACCAGTTGTTCCTCGCCTTCGACCTGCATCGCTTTGAAGGCTGGATTGCAATAGACGAAAGTGTTCTCCGGGCTCCACATAACCACGCCGGCGTCCAACTGCTCTAACGTCTTAAAGAATTGCTGCTGGATGGCGCGGGCCTGTTGTTCGGCCACTTCCTTTTCCAGAATGTCGCGGGACACTTCCCGGTTGACACCGCGGTACCCTTTGAACTTACCAAGCTCATCAAGAATCGGTATGGCGCTGGTGCGGATTCGGAACACATCTCCCGTCGGGCGAATGCGGGTGTACTCGAAGTCCCGGAAGGGTTGATGGGTTTCCACTAATTCCCTGTAGGCCTGCCAATGAGGCGCGTCCTGATCTTCCGGGTCTAATTCCCAACGGGTCTTGCCGATCATGTCAGCGATATCAAACCTGTTGTCGCTTTTGGGCGATTCGGAAACAAAAACAAAACGGTGCTCGGCATCCGTTTCCCAATACCTCTCCGCTGCTGCCTGGAGGAAGTGCCGTAGCCGAAGTTCACTTTCTTGAAGAGCCCTCTCTGCATCCTTTGCGGCAGTGATATCTTGGATTTGCGCAATCACATAGCGTACGTTCCCATCGTCATCCCGGACGACCGACCGATCCAATAGGCCCCAAATCAGGACACCGTCTTTTCTGAGATAGCGCTTTTCGACCTGCCGGCTTGTGCCGTCCCCCGAGATGGCCTTATCTCGCGCGGCTGCCGTTGTCGCACGGTCTTCGGGGTGGGTGACGTCGTTGACCGTCAGGTCCAACACCTCCTCGGTCTGGTATCCCAAAAAATCGGCAAACGCCCGATTAACCATCAGGAACCGGCCATTCGGCGCCGTGACCGTCATGCAGAACGTCGAGTCCTCGAAGATTTGTCGGAAGACGTCACTGTCCGGATCAAATGCCTGGTGCACGGGCACGGTCATGTGGCTTCTATCGTCCACGAATTTTCCCAACGAAATTTAGGAAAAGAAAATCACCTCTGGAAATGGTCATTTTGACCTTGGTTTTCAACTGTGCATGAGAATACATCGTCGGATCAAAAATTAATAACTATTGTCAATTTCATGGCGTTGCCGCAGTAAAGCACTGGGAGAATAAGGCTCCAAGACGAAAAAAAGAAAAAGCGGCCTAATGACGGGCGCCGGATTTTGATCTGCCCGCGAGAGTAAGTTGTCCTGTGATATATCAAAAATCATTATTAATTTCAATTTGTTGCAAGGGATAAGTAGCTCCCATAGTTGAATATAGAGTGGGATTCCCCATATGCTGGTTAGGTCCTGGTGATTTCAGGTCTCAACCGGTGTTAACCGTTTCACAGAAATTCGGCTGCTCCAGAAGCTTACAAATGAACGCTGCTTCGCGTCGATGACGCGTTCCGGCGGAGGAGACAGCATGATTGCAACTGCGATGTTAGTGATCGGGCCTGCCGTGATCGGCGTGGGCTTGATCGTTCTTCTCTTTGGCATTTTCCGAAAATCCGACCGCAACAAGGACCTAGAGAAGATCAACCGCATCAGGGCGGGTAAGGCTTAACTTTTACCGGATCGGATGCGGAGACGCCCAGCCAGCCCTGTTGATGCGACTTGGCTCCTAGTCACCGGCAAAACTGACTGCCGCGCAATGGATGACAATAAAGAGGCCGGACCCTAGGGTCCTGACACTAATGACCGGCGCCTGATTTTGATCTGCCCACATAAACCAGCGCGCCGACGACGATGGCGACTCCTGCAAGTTGTAACGGCGCCAGCGTCTGGTCTAGGAAGACAAACGCCGCGCCGGTCACGACCAACGGCTCAAGGTTCGAGAAAAAGGTCGTGGGACCCGCACCGGCGAACGAGATGGCGTAGAAAAAACTGATCATCGCGACCGCATACAACAGATTGGTGAGACCAAAGCCGGTCCAGCCCGACGGCGTAGTGGGTAGGGAGAACTCTCCCCGGATCAACGCAAGGACCGCCATGATGACAATAGCCGTTGACGCTATATAAAGCGTCGCGCGGCGAGGGTCTTGCCCACCCATGATCTGGTTGCTGACAGCCGAGACCGTGGCCAATCCAACCGCCGCGACAGCGGCCAGGATCATCCCGACGCCATCCAATTCATCAAACTCGACGCCGAGCGCCAGAGCCAATCCTACGAACGCCACCAGTGCGCCGATGATCGCGGTCATGCCGATCCGGCTCCATCCCATCGCCGCCAAGATGAACGCGGTCAGAATAGGAAACAAATAAAAGATCAAAATGGCGATCGGCACCGGCAGGCGTTCAATGGCTGTCAGTAGAGCCAGTGTGTAGACGATCGTGACCACGCCCAGGAAGATCGACGCACGGGCATGTTGTTTTTCGAGGGTCAGGCGTTGCCCGGTGATCAGCAAGATTGCCAACAGGACAATCGCCGGCAGAAAAAAACGGGTCATGGTCAACGTGAACGGGGTCGTGCCGCCTTCATACGCCAGGCGAGCGAAGGTGTTGGCGAGGGCGAAGCAAACCGCACTGCCCAGCGCCAAAGCGATACCAAGATTTGTTTTTGAACCGTCCACGCCGTCTCCTGCGGTTATTCTTTGGCCCAGCCGCCTGGCTGTCTAGGTGCCCCCGAGTAGTTATGTCAGCCCAACCAGCCGCAAATCAAACCGGAGAAATCCACCGATACAAGCGGTATCGTTAAATCGTTCATCGGCTCATATTCCAGCAGGAAGATCTCTACAAACAATTACACACATGCCGAACCAGAAAAAACATCTTTAAATTAAGAACATAATTAGAACATACATACGAGTCTTCCCTAGTAATTTGTGGGTTACGCGCAAGGTATGTGATAATTATTACCTGCTTTTTTTCCCAGAATTCTCTATAATTTCCGAGTCGTCTGATAGGTTTTAATTGCCGGGTAAGGAGACGGTTTCAGAAAAGTCGGTAACCGGCGTGAAACGTTACCCTCCAAGACCAAGAAAAAAAGTTGCTCTAGTGTGCTCTTACGGGAATTTTTATTGGCAAAGGCCGGAGTTGTCTGTTGGACACTCACGATCCTAGGAATGCCAATCAGGTCGTCGTAGAAGCGACCGAGGCTGGCGCCATTCAGATCCCTGGCAGCACCTGGCTGCAGCAGGCTTATTTCGTGCGCCAAGGCCCCGACCTCATGCTGGTCGGCGAGGACGGCCAGAAAGTTCTCATCGTCGATTATTTCCGCCTGGAAAACCCGCCGGAATTGGTGGCGGGTAATGGGGCGGTGTTCACGCACGATTGGGTGGTTAAGCTGGCGAGTTACACATCGCCGGCGGAGTTCGCCCAGGCTGGACAGCCTGGTGCCGCCGAACCGATCGGCCGCATTGAGACAATCAAGGGGGTTGTAGAGGTCACCCGATCAGATGGCACCCAGGTCACCGTGCAGAAGGGGGACCCGGTCTATCAGGGCGACAAAATTGATACCGGCGATGGGGCCGCCATCGGGCTGGTGCTGGCTGACGAGAGTGTTTTCTCTCTCGATGCCAATGGCTCAATTGTTTTGGATTAAATGGTTTATGACCCAGGGGCGCAAACCGGCTCGTTGGGTGTGTCTCTTGTCACCGGTGTCATGTCGTTCGTCTCGGGTGAGATTGCCAAGGTGGATCCGGACGCGATGGTGCTTAAAACGCCGCTGGCCACCATCGGTATCCGCGGCACCGCCGGCAGCATCGACAACACGCAAACTCTTACGGTCGTTCTGACCCGGGAGGGAGACGGCACGGTCGGTGAAATCACGGTGACCACCCAGGGCGGCGTGCAAGTCCTGAATTCACCCTTCCAAGGCACCCAGGTGACCGACGCCAACGCGCCGCCGACCCAGACTTTCACTATGACTCCGGAGCAGTTCCAACAACAGTTTGGCCAATCGGTCCAGGCGATGAACGATACGCTGACGGAGACCGGCCAGCAGACTCTGCCGCCCCCGACTGCTGACGATGGCAATCAGCAGGATGGTGAGGCCGGCGATATCGCACCGGAAAGCGCTGATGATCAAGGACCGGGCGATGGGCCGCCGGCGGAATTCCGGCCGGAGCAGTTCCAGGAATTTTTTGACGCACAGCTGGAAATTCCCGACAGAGAGCTAGACCGGCTCGACCGATTGCTGGACGAATTTCTCAGAGACCCATTCCGGGAAGCCGAGTTGGGCCGCGATTTCTTCGGACCCGAATTTGATTTTCTGCCACCTCTGCTGAACGAAATCCAGCAACTTGCACTGGAAGATGTGAATCCAATCATCGCCGAAATATTGGATATTGCCAGCAGCGCCTCCTCAATTGCCGCAGCTGCAGAGACAGATGCTGCCACCAAGAAAGCCGCCATTGATGCGAGCCTCGTCGCACAGGCGACGGCATCGTCTGTCGGCTTGACCGAGAATGAAGCCATCGCCTTAAGTCAGGTTGTCACGGCGCCGCTTGAAGCCCTGGGGGTGGCCAGCGCCGTTGCCCAAACCGCACAGAGTCTCATGACGGTTGGTCTCGCGCTCTTCCAGATGGATGCCAGCGGTCAGGACCCGGATGAGGAATTGCTGCTGACCCTGCTTCAGGCTGCTAACGATTCCCTCTCCGCCGCCACCAATGTGAAGGATGTTGTCGACGCGGCAATTTCGGCGGTCTCAAACATCGTAACGTCTTCACTGGCCGCCGCCGCCGCCGCGCCGGCTGGCTCTAAGGCAAGCGCTGCCGAAGCGAATGCTGCCTCAAATTACGCGACCCAAATCAGCAATGCGCTGGTGGCGAAAGGCAAGGACGCAAACCTGCACAACAGTCTTGATACACTGGTCGACAGCGTTAAAACCCAAATCAATTCCGGCGTCAGCCAGGCGGCGGTCAAGAACGTTACCGAAGAGTTCAAGTCCGCATTGGATTTTGCGGCCCAGGTCGCGGACGCTGCGGACAATTCGGCCGCCAGTGCGAAAAATACGGTTAATGCCTCGACGGCTGCTGATATTCGGTCCCATGCTCAGCAGGCATTGTCTTTTGCAAGCAGCGCGAAGACGCTGCGAGAGCAGCTTGATACGGCACTGCCGGCAGAACAATTCAGTGCCTATGACATTCCAGACCTTACCTGACGTTTTCTTTATCTTTGAAGAAAACATCTCAGGAGGTTGTTATGAATCGTCAAGCGGAACGAGATATTCGCCGTAAGTTGAAAGTTCTAAATTTCGGGCGAGAGTGCCGGAACATTGCATTTGCCTGTCGAAAATTCGGTATTTCACGAGAAACCTATTATCAGTGGAAACGAGCCTACGAGACCAAGGGTGAAGCTGGCCTAGTAAACAGCAAGCCATGTCCAGAGAACCCTAAATTACGCACGTCGCCGGACGTAGAAGAAAAAATCATCCATCTTCGGAAGACCTACCATTTCGGCCCGGTCCGAATTTCGTGGTATTTGCATCGCTATCACGGCATTCAAATTTCCAGCCATGGCGTCTATCAAGTCCTCAAACGTAATGGCATGAACCGATTGCCGGAAAAATGTCGGAAACGATCAATTCCTAACTTTCAGCGGTACGAAAAGAAAGTCCCAGGGCACCATATCCAAATAGACGTGAAATTCTTGATCTTTAGCGGGCCTGGCGGCGAAAAAATAAAACGTTTCCAGTATACTGCCATCGACGATGCCACTCGCATCAGAGCCTTGAAAACATATCCCAGGCACACCCAGAAAAATGCCATCGATTTTGTAAACTACGTCATCGAAAAGTTCCCATTCCGCATTCACACGGTTCGCACCGACAACGGCCATGAGTTCCAGGCCAAATTCCATTGGCACCTGAACGACCTTGGAATCAATCACGTCTATATCAAGCCTGGAACACCAAGGTTGAATGGAAAAGTCGAGCGGTCACATCTGACTGATCAACAGGAATTCTACCAGCTCATCGACTACAAGGGCGATGTCGATCTGGCGCAGAAGTTGGCTGAATGGGAAGCTTTCTACAACTTCATGCGGCCTCATGCTGCGCTGGGCGGTGAGACGCCTTATGAAAGGCTTCGGCAAAAGCTCACAGCATGATAAAATGCTATTTCAAAACGTCAGGTGTAGTTCGGGTCCACACACTTTAGTTACTTTCTCTATCGTGTATTCGGCATCAATTAGCCCATCTTCTTGCGCGCCATCACGCTCTTTCTGGAGCTGTTTGAGTTTGTCCATGGCTCGATACAATCCTTGTTCGATCGATTTCTGATAGCGAATGAACTTGCCAATTACATCTTTGTCGACCGACTCGTTTCTAAATGCAGTTCCAAGCGCCAACACTAAATCGCTCTCATAAGTTAGATCGTTAAAGTAATATCGGTCTTCCATTCGAGCGTATAATCCCGTTTCCACCAGTCGAGAGCGTTTGAGTCGCCAAAATGCCGATGCAATCTCTTCGGCGATTCGCTCTTCCAGCACACCAACAGGCTTAAGTTCTCCAAAAACCCGCTGACACAATGTTTCGAACTCCTCCTCACTCTCCCCTGGGAGTAGGAGTAACTCTGCTTGAAGACCGTGCTTAATAGCATTCGCGCGCGATACTTGTTTGCCAGCGTCTGTTCTTGGGCCTGTACTCTTTTGAGCGTTTGCCCTATTCGCTGCCAATTGGTTTTTGGGTCGACATTTCACGTCTTCCACAATATGTTCCACTATATTTGATACTTAGCCTAGATGTTGTCAGGCGCAAGGCCGGCAAATATGAAATCGTATTGATTGTAGTTTATATTTTAATTCTATTTAATAGGATCCAATGCTGAGTTCTTAACCATAGAATTACGAAACGAACCCAATTCCGGATAACCTATTGAATTCGTATGTAAAAGAATTCAGTAATGGCTTGTCAGACAATTCCAGACATCTCATTCTCGTTTTTGCTCTCTATCCACTACTATTGGCAATGCTCGAACTTCCTAAAAATTAAGAGTTTTTGAGAGGGATTCCGCCTGTGCTATACTCCCCAACGATTTTCAGCACCGGTAGGCCAACGGTATGAAAGAATTGCTGCAGCGCCTCATGGCGCGTCCTGGGATATTCGTGGAACTTCTCGTCGCCACGGTGTTCGTCAGCGTGCTTGCGCTGGCGAACTCCATCTTCGTGATGCAGGTGTTGAACCGCTATGTTTCCCAAGGCGTGGATTCGACGCTAATCACCCTTACGGTCGGCGTTTTCATTGCAATATTTCTTGAACTAGCTTTTCGTCACGCGCGCATGTTGCTGGCGCAAAGGGTTAGCGCCAGGTCCGATGAAGAGTTGAACGCTGCCGGCTTCTCTATCCTTACCAAAGCGCGCATCGGTTCTCTGGAGCGGGTGGCCCCGGACATGCGCCGGGAAATCGTCGCCGGCGCCAACAATATCGAACAGGCTTACAATGCTTCAAACATCACCTCCGTCCTGGATGTGCCCTTTGCCCTGTTCTTTGTGTTCGTGCTTTATCTTCTGTCGCCCATTGTGTCGCTGATCGTGTTGGGCTTTATCATCGCGGTTTTTGTCGGCGGCGTTTTGGGTGCGATGAGCATGGCCGACAAGAACACCGAACTCACCAACGCTTCCGGTGTTGCCAGCGCACTCCTCGGGACGGCTATTCGGGAATCAGAAACCGTACGCGCTTTCAATGCCGGCGAATTTCTTCGGGGCGCCTGGAACAAACATTCGACTACAGTGCATGGATTGAAAAGGTTGGTGACCTTACGGCAGGGAATGATCCAATCGCTGACCCAAAGTGCTAATGGGATGATGAGCGTGTTTGTGATTGTTGCGGCCGGCATATTGGTTGTACGTGGAGAAATGGACGTCGGGGTGATGATCGGCGCCAATATTTTGGCCGCTCGGGCCTTGCAGCCCATTTCCAAGTTCTCTCAGATGGGGTCAACTTTCAACAAGGCGAAGCAGTCGATCGACCTGCTAAGGGAATTTTCCAAAATGCCTTTAGAGAAAGACCGAGGGTCGGCTTTGACCGGATACCAGGGGGGATTGGAGCTTAGAGATGTCTCGTTCACCTACCACGGCAGCAACGACCCGCTCTTTGAATCGGTTGATCTGAAGCTGGAGCCGGGTTCCGTGTTGGTGGTTACCGGCGACAACGGGACAGGTAAAACAACTTTTGCACGGCTGATCTTGGGTCTGTTGGACCCAACTCGAGGCCAGGTATTGGCGGATGGTTTGGATCTTCAGCAGGCGGCGTCCGAGTGGTGGCGAAAGCAAATTATCTATCTGCCGCAAGAGCCGTCTCTCTTGAATGCGACCATCCTGGAAAACCTAACCATCAATAACCCGGATGCCGATATGGAGTTGATCAATAAGGTGATCGACGACGCCGGATTGCGAAAATTTGTCGACGAAAGCGAGAACGGTCTGGAGACGCAGATATTGGATAACGGCTGGCGCCTGTCGGAAGGCATTCGCCGCCGGCTGGCTTTGGCGCGAGGGTTGATGACCGGCGGCAAACTGGTCTTGTTTGACGAGCCGATCGAGAGTTTTGATGCGGACGGCATCCGGACGGTGCATTCGATGCTCAGCCGCTTGGCCCAGGATAAACACACGATCATCGTCACGTCTCATGACCCGAAGATCGTGAAGGGACAACATACGGTTCTGGATATCAATCAGAGGCCTGTTCCCCGGATAACCACGGTTCCCGGTGTTGTCCCGACTCAGGCCGACGAGTCCGGTGATGAGCCGGGGCAAGAACTCCAGGCAGGAGAGTAGGGCGGATGAGCGAAGGCGTGGACGAACAATCACAAAGCGCCCGGCGGGAAGCGTTCGAGAGTTTTCGAGCTCACGCGACCTACTGGCTGTGTGTGGTGACCACTACCGCCGCGATCGCTTGGGCGGCGTGGGGCACTCTGGATATCGTCAGCAACGCCACCGGTGAGGTGATTCCGTCGTCTCAGGTAAAGACGGTGCAGCATCTGGAAGGCGGTATCGTCAACCAAATCTTGGTGCGGGAAGGTCAGGCGGTGACCAAGGGCCAGCAGCTTATTGTTTTGGAACCGACGGCGACCAGTGCGGATGTCGGCGAACTCCAAGTCCGCCTGACGGCGTTACGGGCCCAAGTGACCCGATTGCGGGCGCAGTTGAACGGCGATGCCACTCCGGAATTCGAGCAGGACCTGAAGGACAACCATGCGGAACTCGTGAGCCAGGCGACCCGGTCATTCGAATTTGCTCGCCGGCGGCATGAATCCGAGATCGCCAAGCAACAGAAATCCATTCTCCAACGCAAACACGCGATCAACGAAATCAACACCCGGCTGCGGGGTCATCGCAATTCGCTTAGGCTGTTGCGCGAGCAGGTGCGGATCAGTGAACAGTTGTTGCGTGAGAATTTATCTAACCGTTACAAGCACTTAGACCTCCTCAAGGAAGAAGGCCGGTTGACTGGGGAGATCGCGGAGGCCGAGGCGGCCTTAATCAGCGCCCGCGCCGCTCTCGAAGAGGCGGAGGCCGGATTGATCACCATCAAGTCGATCTTCGCCGATGAAACCAAGAAGGAACTGGATGAGGCCCGGCTGACCTTCAATGAGCTCAGCCAGCGCATGCAGAAGTTTAAGGACAGTCTGCGCCGTACAACGTTGCGGTCGCCGGTCGAGGGTGTGGTCAAGACGATCTATGTGGCGACAATCGGCGGCGTGTTGAAGCCCGGTGAACCGGTCGTCGATATCGTCCCCCAAGGGGATCGGTTGATCATCGAGGCCCAGTTGCCGACACAGGACATCGGGTTTGTCCAATCGGGGCAGGTGGCGGTGGTTAAGCTCGCCTCCGCCGACGCGGCCCGATTTGGCGGTTTGGAGGGCAAGGTCGTGTCCGTCAGTCCTGATACGCTGATGACGCCCGAAGGCTCGCCCTTTTATAAGGTGCGCATTGAAACCGGAGCCGATCATTTTCGCCGCGGGCCCGAACGCTACAACTTGTTTCCCGGCATGCAGGTGATCGCCAGCATTCACACCGGGGAGCGGACCGTGTTCCAGTATTTGTTCCAGCCTTTTATCGACTCCATGGATGACGCCATGCGGGAGCGATAACCGGATCGATTGGTTTTATGGCGCTCGCTCCCATAGACGGCATCCGCTACGTCTGGCCCACGCCCATATTCGGCGGGATGCTGCCGGATCACGGGACCGTTAACCCCGGTTTGCGTACGCATATCCTGGACAAAGAGGCGGCCAGCGACAGCATCGGCAAGAGCGTCGCAAAGGGCTGGCACTAGGCCGAAGATTTAACCGCCGAAAGTTGTGCCGAAATGGGTCACTTGTTTGCGTTTATCAAATACGCGCTGACGCAATTGACCGAAGTAACCACCGGCCTGCCCGCGGCCGAGTTTGAGACGACGGACCACATCACCGCCTGGGCGGTAGTTCTCCGGAACGGTGGTTACAGCAGGCTTCACTCCCACCCCGGGCACGCTTGGTCAGGAGTCTACTACGTGGATCAAGGCCAGCCTTACCAGGGCAGCGAAGATGCCGGCTGTATCGAATTCATCGACCCGAGAACGGGGGTGGAGATGATTCCCATGCCGGGCAATCCCTATGGCGGCGGCATTTCCCTCAGACCCGAAGCCGGGCGGCTCTATTGTTTTCCCGCCTGGCTCAAACACCAGGTCCATCCGTTTGAGGGGGACGGCGAGCGGATACCCGTTGCATTTAATGTTAGGATCGACAAGTTTCATGTTTCGCGCAACGCAGCTGATCAAGGCAATGGGTGAGACATGTGGGAACTAACGAGCTGGGGTGTTTGCCCTATCTTGCGTCCCGGTAACAGGAGTGAATATGGCTGATACCCCGGTCACAGAGGCAGACGGCGCCGACTTGGTCGCGATCATGCAGTCTATTGGTGCCGGCCAGTATGCCGAGGCGGAGAAGCTGTGCGAGTCCATCCTCGAGTCCCGTCCAAATGACGCGGGCGTTCTACATGCCATGGGGCTCACCCACTATATGGGCCGGCGCTACACCCGGGCGATCGAATACATGCTGAAGGCCGTTCAGTTCGACGACACCAATCCGCAGTACTATCTGAACTTGGGTGAATCCATGCGGCGCGCCCAGCGGCCGGATGATGCCATCGGCATGTTCGAGAAAGCGTTGGCGCTGAAGCCGGAGTACCAACTAGCGCATCTGGGGGTCGCTAATACATTACGGGATCAGGGGCACCGGCCGGAAGCAATTGCCCGCTATCGGTTGGCCTTGGCCCTGGACCCGACATTTGCGGAGGCATTTCATTATCTGGGCGTTATGTTCCTGGAACAGGAACGGCATACCGAGGCCATCGCTTATCTGCGCAAGGCCGTTTCCTTAAAACCGACTTATTTAGAGGCGAGGTTGGCGCTGGCCGGCGCCTTGGACAAAGATGGGCAGATCGACGAAGCGATCGAGGTGTATTCGGACATCATAGAGACAGATCAGAGCGTGACGGCCGCCCACAACAACCTTGCTAATATATTGAAAAGTAAGGGGAATATTGAGGGCGCAATCGGACACTATGAACAGGCGCTGGAGATAAATCCCAATAATGTTCAAGCAAGGTATAACCTGTCTCGTGCCCGAAAGGCCGACGCGGATGACAGCGAAATTCCTGTCATGGAGGAAATGTTGCAACGGGAGGGGCTGCAGGCACCGGACCGGGTCAACCTGCATTTCACCCTTGGAAAAATTTATGACGGTCTCGAACGCTATGACGAAGCCTTTGAACATTTCCGGCAGGGAAATGAGTTGGATGATCGGGCCATCCCCTTTGACCCGGAGGGGCACGGGCGCCACATCGACCGATTGATTTCTATTTTCAATCCGCAGCTATTTGCCCGCCGACAGGGGTACGGCAGCGACTCGGAACGTCCCATATTCATCGTCGGCATTCCACGCTCCGTAACGACTTTGACGGAACAAGTCCTGGCGAGTCATCCGATGGTCTATGGGGCGGGGGAGTTGGACCGGGTCAGTCAATTAATCAATGCCGCGTCAGTAGAGATCAGTGGCGCTGCGGCGTATCCTGAATGCGCATTCGAATTGGATGCCATGACGGCCTGTCGCCTAGGTGAGTCGTATATTTCGTACATTCGCCGTCTGAGCGGCAATAGCCCTCATGTAACTGACAAGATGCCGGGAAACTTCATCCATTTGGGGTTCATCGCCATGTTGTTGCCGGGTGCGAAGATCATACACTGCCGTCGCCAGCCGATGGATTCGTGTTTCTCCTGCTATACCCAGCATTTTACGTCGCCAATGCCGTTCGCCACCAAGCTGGAGAACCTGGGTCACTATTACCAAGGATATGAGCGGATCATGACCCATTGGCACGAGGTTTTGCCCCTCGAAATTTTGGACGTTGCCTATGAGGACATGGTGGAATCGCACGAAGAGAAAACCCGTGAAATTTTGGACTTCTGCGGTCTTGAATGGGATGAGGCCTGCTTGCAGTTTCATCTGACGGAGCGCACGGTCAAAACCGCCAGTACTTGGCAGGTGCGCCAACCCCTTTACAGTAGTTCGGTTAGCAGGTGGCGGCGTTATGAAGGGCACCTCGCACCATTGAAAGAAGCCCTGGGTGACGCTTTCTACGAAGCGTAGCTCGCAGGCAATCAGCGGTTCCAGGCACGATTATTTGGAGGAAGATGCCTTTTTCGACGAGGCCTTTTTTTTCGTCGAGCCGCCGCCGTCGCTTCCGTTGTCGCCCATCCGGGCCTGCACCTGTTCACCGATGTCCTTGGCGGCATTGGAGATGCCCTGAAGAATACCGCTCAGCTGGTTTGCCGGAATAAGCAATCTCACCATTGGCTGAACAGAATCGTGTTCTGCCTGCTGGGCAAAGGTTACCCGAAACACGCCGTTCGCATGGGACATGTTCGCGACACGTTCAACAAAGAATTCGGTTGGGGAATTATCAGCCACGTTTACCTCCAGCTCCTGATGTCAATTGTCTCGTACACCTATAGGTAAATTTATCTAATATTTCTAATGATTTAAAGCTCTGTCGCCAGCCAGTTAATTGGCTTAGCGCTTCTTGTAATCGTTTACGATG
>CAZSXT010000005.1:58181-153126 GCA_964611435.1 uncultured Rhodospirillaceae bacterium
AGCTCTGTCGCCAGCCAGTTAATTGGCTTAGCGCTTCTTGTAATCGTTTACGATGTCAGCGATTTGTTCCAACAATCCCGGGTTGTCTTTTTCAAACTTCATCGCGATGCCACCGTCGTAGCTCCTGACCACGCTGCCTGGCAACGGGGCCGTCTCTTCAGAGTCGATTTCCACAGAACTACCGATTTCGAAGGCAATGTCCCTGCGGCCCAGATCGGGAACAAATTCCAGCGCCGCGCCGCCGTCAGACAAATTCGTGATGGTGCCTGGAAGGGTATTGTTTCCACTGGAGACATTGACCGGAACTTTAATGTCGACGCGGGGATGGCGGCGATTTTCTTCACTCATGCCCTGATCATACGCGTATGAATGTGTCGAACCAAGGGATGATGGATATGGGCGGATGGACGACGAGCCCCCCAAAAATACTTTGTCGCGTACCGTTCCGGCCTTTATGAAGGCACATCATGTGTGGGATTGCGGCCATATTTGACCTTACCGCCAAACCGGTTGATCGGGCCGGCTTGGATCGGATGATGTCGTCCATGGCGGCGCGGGGTCCCGACGGAGAAGGGGTCTGGGTCGCGCCGGGCGGATCGGTAGCCCTGGGCCACAAACGCCTGGCGATTATTGATCCTAGTGACAGCGGCGCGCAACCGATGCTCCTTGGCGGCGGCCACGGAGATGTGCAATTAGCCATTACGTATAACGGCGAGATATATAATTTTCGCGAATTGCGTGATGAGTTGATCGCCGAGGGTCGGGTGCTCTCAACCCAATCTGATACGGAAGTTCTCCTCCATCTCTATGACCGCGACGGTGCGGAGATGGTGTCCAAACTTCGCGGGATGTTTGCCTTTGCGATCTGGGACGAATCTCGGCGGGAAATGTTTCTGGCCCGGGATCCGTTCGGCATCAAGCCGCTTTACTACACCACGGGTAATCAGCAGATAAGGGTGGCCTCGCAGGTAAAGGCTCTGCTGGCCGGCGGTAACATAGACACGACGGCGAATGCCGCCGGGCACGTGGCGTTTCATATGTTCGGCTATATTCCAGAACCCCATACCCTGTACTCGGGTATTATGTCTCTTCCCGCCGGGCATACGCTCACCATCGGACCCGACGGGGCTGGTGAACCGCAGGCCTATTATGATGTGCAGACGCACCTACGATATGACCAACCGGAAGCTTCGGCGGAGGTTCGGCGGGACCGGCTGCAATCGGCCCTCAGGCAGTCCGTGGCGTATCATTTAGTGTCCGATGTGCCGGTGGGGATATTTCTCTCCGCCGGGTTGGATTCCGCAACGGTGGCGGGCTTGGCCAGCGAGTGCGCGGGCGCTTCTCTGGATACCATGACGCTCAGCTTCGACGAGCTTTCCGGCACGCCGATGGATGAAGCGCCGCTGGCCGAGAAAATTGCCGCCCTCTATCAAACCCGGCACCAAACCCGAAAGGTGGCCGGGGCCGAATTCCATGAAGATATGGATCATTTGTTCAGCGCCATGGATCAGCCCTCGATCGACGGCGCGAACACTTATTTTGTCGCCAAGGAAGCCGCCGGCATGGGGTTAAAGGTCGCACTTTCCGGACTGGGCGGCGACGAAATATTCGGCGGCTATCCGTCTTTCCGCCAAGTGCCTCAGATCGCCAATTCACTCGGGTGGATTCCCGGTCTACGGCCGATGGGCGCGGCGTTTCGCGCGATCAGCGCGTCTGTGATCAAGCGCATGACGTCGCCAAAGTATGCCGGATTGTTCGAGTATGGCGGCGATTTTGGCGGCGCCTATCTGCTCCGGCGGGGGCTGTTCATGCCTTGGGAACTGCCGGAAGTGTTGGATCCGGATTTGGTCAGCCAGGGGATGCAGGAGCTGGATGTCATGAATCGTTTGGCAGACACAACCCAGGGCATCCCGACGGATCATGGTAAAGTCTCGGCGCTTGAACTCACCTGGTATATGCGAAACCAGCTTCTCCGGGATTCCGACTGGGCCGGCATGGCGCATTCCCTGGAAATTCGTACGCCTTTGGTGGACGCGTTCCTGTTCCAAGAGATCGCTGCCTTGGGCGCCAGCAAACAAGACATGGCCTCGGCGCCGGCAATACCTCTCCCGGGCGATGTCCTAAATCGTCCGAAAACGGGGTTTTACCTTCCCGTTCGGGAATGGCTGATGGGCGAACAAGACCCGGGCGCGTTAGGCCGGGGTTACCGGGGCTGGGCGCGGATGGTCTATAACCGGCTTTGGAACGCGCCCTGACTTTTCCCGCCGGGTGGATGTCACCGGGATTTGATTTGGCCTCGGGTGCAAAGCCCTCTAAGACCCAGCCAACAAACGCTACTGATTACTTGGAATGAAAGACATGGAGCCAATTCTGCCTTGGCTGATCATGGCCGGCTATGGACTGCTTGTCTGGTATTTCGCGCCAAAGCGCACGACCGTCGCCGGTTTTTTCTCCGGCGGGGACGAGAAGGGCGCAGCACCCGGCCTGTGGTTGCTGGTCGCCAGTGCGGCAATTTCCTGGATATTCGCCAAGTCCATCGCCAATGCGGCCGGGCTGGCGCAAGCCTTCGGCCTGTCCGGCTCGATCGGCTACGCGTTTTATTATTTCAGCTTCTTTGTGGCCGGGGTGGCCATTTATCTGATCCGCACGCGAGGCGGAGACACGACCCTGCCGGCATTTCTGGTCCGAAAGTATGGAAGCCTGTGCGCTAAGTTGTTTATTGCTGCGATTGCCATCCGGCTGTTCAACGAGGTTTGGTCGAACACCAAGGTCGTGGGCCTGTATTTTGGTGCGGAGGGAAGCGCCGGCTATTGGACCGCGGTTGCGGCGGTGACGGCGTTCACGGTCATCTATTCCTGGCGGGCCGGGATGCGCGGTAGTCTTTTAACCGATGGCGGCCAGATGATCCTGGCGGCTATTCTGTTGGCCGGCATCTTGGTCTTTCTACTGCCGACATTCAGCGCGCAGGGATTGCCGGACGTGCCGTCCGCCGCCAGTTTGGCAGGCTGGACATTCGCCGGATTGGCCCTGGTCCAGGTATTAAGCTATCCCTTCCATGATCCCGTGCTGACAGACCGAGGGTTTTTGACCGATCCCAAGACCATGCTGAAGGGGTTTGTCATCGCCGGCATCATCGGTGGCGCATTTATTTTCCTGTTTGGATTCGTCGGTATCTATGCCCGATCCGAAGGGCTGTCCGGTAATCCGTCCCTGGCAGTGCCGGCCAGCTTTGGCATCACCATGTTATTGGTGGTAAACGCCATCATGATGACCAGCGCCGGTTCGACATTAGATTCGACGTTTGCCAGCACCGCCAAACTGACGGCGCGGGATTGGCGGGGGCGGACGGACGCGCCCACGGAAATTCAGGTCTCGGTCGGACGGCGAACGGTATTGGCCATTGCAATTCTGGGTAACCTGCCGCTGTTTGCCATCTATCTGGGCGGCATGGTCGGCCCGGCTGTCATCGCCGCGACGACCATCAGCGGCACCATGGTGATGGGGTTGGCCCCGATTTTTCTGCTGGCCTTTTTGCCGGGCGCGGGACCGAGGAGTTTTCACCTGGCGTTCTGGCCGGGGATAGTTTTTGGCATCGGCTTGACCATTGAAGGAGCCGCCGGCGTTAGCCTATTTCCCGATTGGATAGATCTAGGTGTCGGCCGGTACGCGGATGACCTTGGTGTGAATACTTTTGGACTGCTGATCTGCACGGCTGGGTTTCTGCTGGGATGTTTGTTTTCCGGTCGCGAAAGGTCAACGTCGCAGCTTCGAATGGAGGCCTCCTAACCAGACTGCTAAAACGGTTGGCCGCCCCTACCGGCTGGTATAGAAACGCCTCATGTGCGGGGTTTCAGGGCTCATCCATTTTGGTCGTAGGGACCGGATTGATCGGAATGTTCTGGACCGGATGAACCAAACGATGGTCCACCGGGGGCCGGATGGCGGGGATGTCTTCGTTTGCCCTGACGGGTTGACTGGCCTGGCCCATCGTCGCCTTTCCATCATCGACCTGACCGACAGCGCTGACCAGCCGATGACCAACGAGAATGGCTCGGTTTGGATTTCCTACAACGGCGAAATCTATAACCACGCCCGTCTCCGTCCCGAGCTCGAAGCGGCGGGCCACGTATTTGCCAGTGATCATTCCGACACAGAAGTGTTGATCCATGGTTATGAAGAATGGGGCATACGGGGGCTTTTGGATCGGCTGGAGGGCATGTTCGTATTTGCCATCTGGGATCAGGCCCACCGCCGGATGACCATCGCCCGAGACCGGATAGGGATCAAGCCGGTCTATTTCACCAAACGCAGAGGCATGTTTGCTTTTGCCTCTGAAATTAAGGCGCTTCTGGCCCATCCCGACGTTCCGTCCTCGGTCAGCGGGACGGCGCTCTATCATTATCTTACCTACCTGACGACGCCGGCGCCGCTGACCATGTTCGATGGCATCTACAAGTTGCCGGCGGCGCATTATCTCGAAGTGGCGGCGGATGGCAAACTGACAGCGGCGCGTTATTGGGACGCCATGCCCGGCCAGGGCATCTCACCGGACGAGCTGAATGGATTAAGTCCGGCTGAGGTTGAGAAGTACTATCGGGACAGCGTTGTCGAGCGATTGGAGGCCTCGGTCGAAAAACGCATGATGTCCGATGCCCCTTATGGCGCCTTTTTGTCCGGCGGAATCGATTCCTCGGTGAACGTGGCGTTGATGGACCGGTTTACGGACAATCCGGTGAATACCTTTACCGTTGGGTTCAAGGATCATCAGCACCTCAACGAGTTGGATCATGCCCGCCGGGTCGCGGATTTGTTCAAGACCAACCATCATGAAGTTCTGATCGATGAATTCGACATGTCCGGCTATTTACAGGATTTGGTGCATCAACAGGACGAACCCCTGGCTGACTGGGTTTGCATCCCCTTGCACTTTGTCTCGAAACTCGCCCACGACAACGGGGTCAAAGTCATTCAGGTTGGGGAAGGGTCGGATGAGCAGTTCTGCGGCTACAACGGCTATATGAAGTATCTTGAACTGCACGAGCGTTATTTTGGGCCATTCCAGAAGCTGCCGGGCCCGCTTCGCGCCCTGGGGGCTGGATTGGCCGGCGGTTTGGCCAGGCTGATGCCCAAGTTTGAAATTTACGCCGATGCGGTCAGCCGGGCGTCCGACAACCGTGAAGCGTTTTGGAGCGGCGCCGTCGCCTATTGGGAATCTCAGAAGCGGGCGTTGCTGCCGGGGTTTGGTGCGGAACCGCCGTCCGGCTGGGAAGAAATGGCCGAGATCGGGCTTTTGCCGGAAAGCTATCTGCAGCCGGACAGTTATCACGTGGCGCGGCATTTCCTCCAGGATATCGATTCTGCCCATCCCGGAGAGGATCAGCTAACCCGAATGATCTATAACGAGTTTCGCCTCCGGCTGCCTGAACTGCTGTTGATGCGCGTGGACAAAATCACCATGGCGTCCAGCCTGGAATCCCGGGTGCCGTTCCTTGATCATGATTTGGTCGAGTTCACCATGGACATTCCCCAGTCGGCCAAGATCAAGGGCGGCGTTCAAAAGCAGCTATTGAAGGAGGCGGTCGAAGGAATCATCCCGGACGACATCATCTACCGCCGGAAAATGGGATTCGCCGCGCCCATGGCGCAATGGCTGGAAGGGGAATTTGGCCGCCAGACGGAGGCTGAAATTCTGTCTTCGCCGCTGCTGGGTGAACTGCGGTTTGACAAAGCCCACATCTCATCGCTAATTGGCGACCATCGGTCCGGTCGGCGGGATACATCCTTACTTGTGTGGGTGCTCTACAATCTAACCGCTTGGCACAGGCATTGGATCGGCTGACCGACCGGCATCCTCCATCATTCCAGACCTAATTGCGATCCTACCCTGACATGGCACATATCGATGATCTTCTAGCCCGGTTTCCCAAGACCAGACCAACGCTTTCTCCCGAAATGGAGAAAATTCATCTGGATTTATTGATCGCCAATCGGGAGCGTCAGACATTCGTGTCCAAGTTTTCGAATGCGCTGGAGGCCTG
The DNA here is from genome assembly GCA_964611435.1 of uncultured Rhodospirillaceae bacterium. Lineage (GTDB taxonomy): Bacteria > Pseudomonadota > Alphaproteobacteria > Rhodospirillales > UBA2165 > JAYPHU01. The sequence goes on from CAZSXT010000005.1 coordinate 64,220, forward strand.
GATGCACCGAAAGGTGGCCGAGGAAGGGCAAGGCGCGGGGTCTCATGTTTTGGAAATCGGCGGCGGCACATTGAATCATCTCAAATTTGAGCGCGATTTGTCCGGATATGACGTTATTGAACCGATCGAACTTCTCTATCGAGACAAGGTTGAATTCCAAGCTGTGCGCAAGGTTTATGCGTCGATTGATCAGATTGATCAGAGCCAGTCCTACGACCGGGTCATCTCGATCGCCACGTTGGAACATTTGACTGAACTGCCGCACATGATCGCGAAGTCCATCCTCCGCCTGAAAGAAGGTGGCTTGTTTCAGGCCGGGATTCCAAGTGAAGGCGGATTTTTGTGGGGGTTGGGCTGGAGACTGACCACTGGCCTGTCTTTCCGGCTGAAAACCGGCATGAACTTCAAGGAACATATGGAATATGAGCACGTCAATGATGCTAACGAAATAGAAGCACTTGTGCGGTATTTTTTCCGGGATGTTCGAATTCAGCGTTTTCCTGTCGGATCGAGGCAACTTAGCTTATACTCCTATTTGGAGGCGCGGGACCCGGATTTGGCGAAATGCGACGCGTATCTGTCTTCCGGCTGAGGGAGAGACCGTGGACGAGGGTCTTAAGACGCAGCGCCGGGCGTTCTGGCTTCGGGCTGTTTGATGAGGGTTAAAATTCACGATGGCGTTTAATCAGGATCAATACGACATTGTGCTGGTTTACCCGCCGGCCGAGATAGTCTTGGAAATTTATGATCTGCCCGACTTTCCCAATATCGGGATAGCCTATATCGCTGCCCATCTCGAAAAGACGCTGGGCCTTCGTGCGGCTCTGATAGACGCAAGATTTAGCCGGATGTCGGTGGAGGAGACGATCGAGCGGATCATTCAGTTGAATCCGAAAATTGTCGGGATCGGCGGGATGACGCCGATGGTCGTAACGGTCTCCAAGATTAGCCGGGCACTCAAGGAGAGGCTGCCGGATGTCAGCACGGTCCTGGGTGGTTTCCACGCGACTTTCATGCCGGAACGAACCTTGAAGGAGTTTGCCGCTTTAGACTATGTTGTCGTCGGTGAAGGCGAGATGGCGTTTGCCTCGCTGGTCGACAATATTCTGGCGGGATGTTCGAGTGATATTAAGGGTGTCTGGTATCGAACCCAGGATGGCGTCGCCGATAACGGCAGGGGAGAAATTCCCGAGACGCTGGACGAACTGGGGGAGCCTGCCTGGCACCTGTACGATCCCGAGGATATCAGCACGTACTGCGGTTCGCTTCCCGTCATGGGACAGCGGGGTTGCCCGTTCTCCTGCACATTTTGCAGCAGGCCTTACGGCCAGTTGGTGCGCAAGAGAACACCGGCCCTGATTGCGAATGAAATTGCCGCCAACAACAGTCGATATGGCGTGGAGAAGTTTCATTTCTATGATTAGACATTCAGCGTTGACCGGAAACACACCAGCGCTCTTTGCCAAGAGCTCATTGATCGCAATATGTCCGATAGTTTCTCCTGGACGAGCACGGTTCACGCCAACACGATTGATCAAGAGTTGGCGGATCTGATGAAGAAAGCCGGATGCAGTTTCACCGGATACGGAGTCGAGACCGGCGACGACGATATTATGGCGCAGATGAAGAAAGGTGTGACCAAGGAACGTATCGTCCGCGCCCGGGAAATCTTGAAAAAAGCCGGTATTACGACGTCTTCTTATTTTATGTTGGGGCATCCAAATGAAACCCGCCGCTCGATCTTCAGGACCATTAAATTTGCTGTGCAACTGAATCCTGATATCGCGGCGATCGGCATCATGGTGCCTTACCCCGGTAAGAAAATCTGGGACCTGGCAAACAGGGGTGAGGGCGGTTACGAAAAATTGTCCGGAAACTGGGAAGACTACAATAAACAACTCGGCAACGCCGTTCATCTTAAGAATATCAGTCGGCGGGAGATCGAGATCTATCAGTTGATCGGATACGCCTCCATCTATCTCTTTAATTTCAGGTTCAAAGACCTTTTAAATATTGCACGGGCCAATGTGAAGCTGCTGGCCTCCATGTTCATGAAAGTGATTCTGCCGGAGAACATCGTCCGAAAGAAAATTATCTTCAGAAACGACGGGGGACGGCTGTGGAAAGAGAAACGCAAAGAGTCATGGGGTTGATTGATATTGACTGCCCCGCTGGATCAACGGACTGACCTGGACGGTCCCGGATTTTCCTCCAAATGAGTTATTTTCTGATCTATCTCAGCCTGTTGGGACTGGCCGGACTGATGCCCCGGTTGAGCCAAGATCGTGGCGAATGGGTCGGCTTCCGGTTTTTCCTGGCGGCAATGTCACTCCCCATTTTGCTGTTTTTGGGCAACGTTCTGCTAGGCCTCCCTGTGTCATTTGTCGGATGGGGTGTTTTGGTAGTCAGCGCCGCCGGCGGACTGCTTTGGGCGAGACGGCAATTCAGCACGGAAGGTGTCGCGGCAATAAGGGGATTGATGGTTCATCCCGTCGTCGTCTTGCCGTTTTTACTTCTCTGCGTGGCATTATTGCAGGGTGGGATCGACTATTTCCCCTTTCCGGGCGACGAAACCGCAAGCTGGCTTCGGTACGCAAAGCAGATTTATGTTGTGGATAGCTATTGGTCGGCGGAGCTGAAGTATCATCTCGGCGGATATTCCAATGGTTGGCCGCTCTTTGTGGCCTATTCAAATATATTCGGCCCGAATTACGACGACACTAATGGCATCATATTGCCGTTTCTGCTGCATGTGGCGCTTCTCGGATTTCTATTCGACTTTTTGCGCTTCCTCTTTTCCCGCGCCGGCGTGGAACGCAGCGGCGATGCCGGGATTTACGCCTGGGTGTTTATAGTGTGCTTGCTTGCGATTGAAGCATCGTGGGTGCTGTATCCTGAATACCAATTGATAGACACCCCTCTCCTCTATGCTTTTCTCGGCGCTTTTCTACTGGGCCTGGCGGGGCTGTATGACGAGTTTGACCGCAGGACCATTGTCATTGCCCTTGGGGCGGTTGTGGCCGGCGGCTATCTGTTGAAACTGTCCATGCTAACTATCGGTCCTACCTTGGGTGTATTCTGGCTAGGATTCCTGTGGCGCGAGGCCGGGCGTCAAGGACGGGGCGATCCATTGAGCTACCTCGTTTCGCCGGCCGGCATCCGGAAGGGCGCGCTCTACGCCGCGGCGCTGCTCGGGCCGTTCATTGTACTGAGTGTCATTTGGTCTCAGCATCAATTTGGCAGCCACTGCTTCAGTTCGCCGTGGGCGTATATCTCTGGAGCCGAGAGCTTTGCGTCCGACAAGTCGATTGCTATGGCTCACCTGATCTGGAGCGCCATGACCACATATGTATCGACCTTCAAGGTGGAACTTACCTTGGCGTCAATCATCGTAATTGGTGTGTCACTCTCTGTGCCGCAATGCCGCTGGTTCGTCGCGGGCCTGTTCTGCTTTGTGGCCTTCTATATGGTGCTCATGCACTCGGCTTATCACCTGTGTTATCCGCCTTTCGGTGAAACCGGCCTGCAGTCGTTCCAGCGGTATTTTAGGCCGAACTTGAGGTTCCTCCACTTTTTCGGGCCGCTGTTGTTTCTCATATTCTTGATGGAGCGTGAGGTATTCCAGGGCTTGGTGAAATCGATGGGCCAAATTCGTCTTGTCCGCGCCACACTGCTCCTTGCCATCGCCGGGTTGCTGATTTTTCAGGGATATAAAGTAACCGGTTCCCTGGAGGAAAGCGCGACGCGCCAAAACCTGGGTGCCGATCTGCAAAAGACCATCTTTTCGATCAAACATGACTCACGCCGTCTGTTGCAGATTATCCAGGATCGGAAGCTTATTCGCCCCCGTGTAAGCGTGATCGCTCAAAACGGATATGGGGTGGAATGGGATTTGTCCCGGTATTTCGGCATCGGCGACAGGCAGGGCGGTTCTGTATTCAATTACTGGCCGGAACCCCCTTACAGCTGGGCGCCGGCGCGCGCCAATTCCTTCACCAGGGTCACCACGGCGGAGGAGCTCGAATCCTGGTGGAAAGGCTTCCCGATTATATGGCCGATCCGGACAGATCCCTGGACCCGTGCTGTCCTATCGACGTTGGTGGACTCCGACGTTTGCCGGCGTGACCCCGAAAAGTTCTTTTTGTTTAATCGTGGTGATGGCCGTTTTGACTGTGTTTCGAAGGGAGACTAATTCGTTCCGTCTTCCAAGATGGCGTTGAAAACGTCTTCCAGCTTTTCGGCGAGGGCATCCCAACTGTATGCATCTTCCAAGCCCGATTTTGCCGCCGCCTCCGGTATTGAGAGAGCCGAATCAAGCGCCCGTGCCAAGTCGTCTGCCGTCGCACAGCTGTACAATGTGCATCCGTACTGATCGGCAATGCCGATTGCTTCATCGGTCTCTCCAGGAAATGACGCGGCGGGCCGGTCAACCGACAAAAGTTCCAGAGTCTTCTGATGGAATGTATTTTGATTGGTGATGTATAAGTTCAAACGGCAACTCCTGAGCAGATCAAAATAATCCTGTTGCGGAAGCCGCCCCTGAACGCGTGTGTTTATCAGCGATTTGAGTTGTCCCAGCCGCTCGTCCACGGCCTCCGCTTCATCACCAGCGTAACGGAAAGTGATCCTCGACCGGGTGCTATCGTCGAGCCGCGTCACCCAGCCGGCGATCGCGCTTAACAATGAAGAGTTGCTCTCCGGCGCATAGACGCTGCCGGTCAGGCTGATCCAAATGTCGCCATCCGTTGATTTTACTTTTGCCTGTGCGATAGGCGTCGGATCGACGCCACTGGGAATCACTTTCTTATCATGAGAGAAATATGCATCCGCCGCAGCCGCGTGCGTACTTGAAAATGCCGTCATCAATGCCGCATCGGCGTACCGGCGGGCGAGCCGGGCCTGCAAAAGCCGGGGAATAAATATCTGCCAAGGGTCCTTGATGTCTGCAATCCAGGGGCAACTCGCCAGGTGCGCAAGTTCGCGGCTGATGTTCCAGCAGTCAGTGTTGCCGAAGGTTCCCCAGACCAAGTCAGGCTTAAATTCGACCGCCAGAGGTTCTAGCATCGGGCGTGCACCCAGCAGCCAATCTGTGAAGACCCCGTGATGCCGATAGAAAAGCCAGAGAATGACGGCCTGACGTATGCCCCAAGGAAGCCCGCCGTCGCGAAGCTTCCTGGCGGCGCTGGCCCCCGACGGAGGACAGGCCAGATAATAAGGCGATGAAAAATCGTGCCGTCGGATATCCTCAGCAACGGCGTCAGGGGGCATCTCGTCAGGGGAGCCGTCTAGGGTTTCCGTCAGCAGGACGATCTGATGTCCGCGTCTTGCCATGGCCCAGGCAAATTCCCGCATTCGGGTCGCACACACGTGCGGCGTATCCGGATGGCAGTGATTGACAAAAACCGCCCGCACTAGCTCTCGGCCTCGAAAATTGGATACTTTTCGGCCTGAGATACCGGCAATAGAAAGTGTGTCCGCCACATCTGATCAATGAACGGGCGCCATAATAAATTTGCCAGATGCGTCTCGCCGTCTTCGAACCGCTTCCAAACCTTTCGCCACCAAGGAGCGCACCAGGTTTCCGACTGTCTGAAGTCTGGACTTTCGATGATCTCGCGGGTGATGACGCCGAGCCGGCCTTCCAGCCACCTAGCCTGTGGCGGTAAAAATCCTTGCTTTGACCAGCGTGTCCGAATTTCATCCGGCAGAATGCCCGCAAGCGCGCCCCTCAAGAGCCGCTTGGTTTCGATGTTGCCCATCAATGTTTGTGCGCCGAGGGACAAGGTAAACTCGGCAATCCGGTGGTCGCAGAAAGGCAGCCGCACTTCCCGAGAATGGGCCATGGAATTTCGATCCCCATACCGTAACAGCACAGGCAAGTTCGTGTGGAGCGCTTCTTCGTAGAGCGCTGCCGACAGCGGATGAAATGCGGATGGATCGGAGACGGTATCCTGAAATACGCTTAACATCTTCCGTGCCGTGTCCGGGTTTAAACCAAAACTGAAATCACTGCCCTTGCCGGTCAACCGCGCTGCCAGGCTTCGAAGAGGCCAAGGCAGGGAAGACCTGCGCTCCTGTGCCGGGCTCAGTAACGCGAGCGGATAACGGTTTCGGATTTCTTGAATTTCGGTTTCGAGTTCGGCAGGACCTGCGTCTTTTTGGCGGCTTTGGAGATATTTGCTGAAATACTGTTCGTAGCCGCCCAGCAACTCGTCCCCTCCCTGTCCGTCCAAAAGAACGATTGTACGTTGTTCGTTGGCCAACCTGAAGACGCACCATTGGGCGTACTGGCTGGTGCTGGCGACCGGCAATTCGTTGTGCCACATGAAGGGGCCAATCTCATCGACAAAATCGTCGCCGTCCGGATCGACGGTGTGACTTCGGGTCCGGGTCCAGTTTGTCACTTTTTCTGCCCATGGGCTTTCGTCCGCATCGCTGCCGGGGAATCGACCGGTAAAGGTGTCGTACGGCGCGTCGTCGCCGAGAAGTGATCGGGCGATGCAAACGATCGAGCTGGAATCAAGGCCGCCGGACAAGCATGAACCCAGACTGACATCGCTTCTCATCCGAAGAGAAACTGAATTCGTAAGAAGGTCTCGAAAGTGTGCCTCGGCGTCCTGCTGGGACATTCTGGCGAAATCCGGATTCGGGCTCACATCCCAATATCGCCGGACATGGAAGGTCAATTGATCGAGGTCGACGGTCAAACAGTGTGCAGGGGGGAGTTGTAGAATGTCGTCGAAAATGGTTTCCATCCCATCGTCGAGTCCCCGGGTTGGGTGCTGAAGGAAGCTGAGAAGCCGCAGGTTGTCATGGGATGTCTCTACACCCTCTAATGAGAACAAAGCTTTGAACTCCGACGTGAAGGCAAACCAGTCGTCGGCGGCATGAAACAGGAAAGGCTTTTCACCGAACCGGTCTCTCGCACAAAAGAGAACCCGGCGTTCGGGATCATAGATGGCGAAGGCGAACATGCCGTTTAGCTCGGTCAGGCACTTCTCCCCCCATTTTTTGTAGGCCGCCAGGAGAACCTCTGTGTCCGAGTCAGATTGAAACGCCACGCCTTCGCTTTTAAGACGTTCGCGAATTTCCAGGTAGTTGTAGATCTCTCCGTTGTAGGTGATGACGCAGCCGCCCAACTCCATCGGCTGATGTCCACCCTCGGAAACGTCGATGATGCTAAGGCGCCGGTGCCCCAGAACTGCCCGCCCATCCAGGGCCCGCCACAGGCCGGAATCATCCGGACCACGATGGGCCTGAATGTCCGTCATCGCTCGAACAGCGTTCTCGCTTACGGCCCGGCTACCGACAATGCCTGCGATGCCACACATAGGGAGTCCTGTATGAAGGTGCTGGTGCTTGAATCATAAAAGTTGGCAATCGGGATTACCATGGGTTTAGGCGACCGACAGAGTGCCGGCCCAATTCAATAGGGCGGACCGGACGTCATCTTTTTTTATGGACAGGATTGAATTGCCAGCGGTCCTGAACCCTGTCCGTTCAGGGGCTGTTTGGGCCAATTCCCAAGGATAAAATATGTGATGGTTGTTTCCATGTGGAAACCAGACGCCGGGCTTTGCCCGCGCACTGAAAACCGCCCAGCATGGGGTCTTCTCCAAGGCGGCCAAATGCATCGGGCCACTGTCATGGCCCAAATAAATCAGAGCCTGTTCCATGACCGCCGCGCTTGCCAGGGGAACAAGCCGTCCGCACAAGTTCAGTTTCGGCCCTCGCCACCCTGCAAGCACACGGTCACAGGCGGCGCTTTCGTCTTCCGCGCCGATGCTGACAACGCCTAGACCGGGCCGGTGTTCGCTCAACGCGTCCAGGCAAAACCGCCAATTATCTTCTCCCCAATCCTTGTCGGGCAACTTGGCGCCGAGGCTGAAGGCCAGGAAGCAGGCTCTACCGCCCCACCCGGCTAAAGCCGCTGACGCCTGTTGTCTGGCCGTGTCCGGGAGTGTGAACGTCCAATCCTCTGTGGCGTCTGAATGCCCGGTAATGGCTCTCAGCAAGCGGCTGCTCTCGGATTCGTATAACTCGTCGCCCCGCTTTCGATATCTCCGGTAGTCTGGTCCCCAGGGTACGTGCAGAAGAGTGGAAATCCCACACCAACGAAAATACGTTACTTCGGCGGCGAGTCGGTGCAGCTGTGAAGGCTCGGAAAGATAAATTAGCGCGTCCGGCGACCACGCCTTAATTTGAGAGCGGACATCGGAAAGGGCCGAGATTCCGCCGCCACCCGGCGGCAGGTGGAATACCCCTTCGACTAATCCTGTCTCCCCCAAGATGCTCGAGACCCCTGCCGCCCTCTCCGACACGGGTGTGTTAGACAAAAGTCTGATCGCGGCATGAGGGTATTGTCGGCGAATTTCGTTGAGCGCCGGGATGCTGACGATGGCATCGCCAATGCTGCCCCGCCGGTATACAAGAATTCGCGAATACATGAGTGGCGCCACGATAAGGTATAGAGGGGTGGCAAGCCCAGAAAATAATGATCTGTCAGGGGGTTAGGTTTCCGGTTGGAGGGGACTCACCATAGTTGGTATAAGGTTCTTATCGAAGGCATTAAGGAACAGAACAACGTGGCAGCCGTTCAGAAAGGCTTCTTAAGAAGTGATCGCATTCGTGTGCTGGTAAACGGGATTCACGCGAAAAGCGGTGGCGGGGTCACTTATTTGCGAAATATTCTGCCGCTGTTCGCCCAGGATGATGAACTTGAGGTCCACCTCTTTCTCCACCGGGATCAGTTTCAGCTGTTTGGCACGGTCGATGAGCGCGTTCGGATGCACCTGCTGCGTTACCCCAATGGTTTTTTTGCCAACCTCCTATGGGAGCAGGTTGTTCTGCCGATCTTGGCCCGGGTGATGTCGGTCGATGTCACATTGTCTCCGGCAAATTACGGCCCCTTGATGGCGCCGGCACCTGTTATTGTCTTGAGAAATTCTCTGGCCGTGGCCGGCCGGGAAACCCGTCTCCTAAAACGGCTTTATTGGGGCGGGCTGACATTGATGACGGCTCTGTCCTTGCTGTTCTGCCGACGTGCGATCGCGGTGTCAATTTACGCCCGTCAGGCGCTTACATTCGGAGTCGGCGAACGGCTGAAGAACAAGGTTACCGTCGTGTATCATGGTGTGCGCGACACGTTCTCTCCTGGGGAATTCTCTGACCGGCAAGATTTCCTGCTGGCCGTATCTGATATCTATGTGCAGAAAAATCTCCATACGCTCGTGGCGGCGATGTCGATCATTCGAGAGAATTATCCATCCATTAAGTTGAAACTGGCGGGCCGAGCGGTCGATGAAGGTTATCTTCAGGAGATCAATGACGCTGTCGCCGCGTATCGCTTGCAGGACAATATAGAGTTCCTGGGTGAATTGGACCATGTCGCGTTGACCGAGCTTTACCGCAAGTGTGCGGTCTTTGTATTTCCGTCCACGGTCGAAACGTTCGGCAATCCGTTGGTCGAGGCAATGGCGTGTGGCGCCCCCATTGCCAGTTCGAACACGGCAGCGATGCCGGAAATATTGCAGGACGCCGCAACGTTTTTCGATCCATTGGACGCATCAAGTATGGCCAAGGCGGTTGAAGCGGTGATGTCTGACCATCAGCTAAGGGATCGACTATCGGCCAATGCCTTGAATCGGGCCAGAGATTTCTCTTGGGTCAAGACGACTCAGCAGACGGCGGATGTGGTGAAAACGGTAGCGCGAAAAAAGGCTGCCGATTTACCTCAGGCTCAGGTGAACGGCGCCTCGTGACCGTCCGTTTAACTTATATCGTTAGCCATCCGATTCAGTATCAGGCGCCGTTGCTCCGCCAAATCGCCCGACTAGACGATTTAGATTTGACGGTTCTCTTCGAGAAAGATTTCTCGACGGGGACCTATTTTGATCATGGATTCTCCACACAGGTGAAATGGGATGTGCCTTTGACCGATGGCTACACCCATCGCCCTCTCAGTAGTTCAAGTGCACCACAGATCATCCACGAGAGTGATGCCATTTGGATGCATGGTTGGCAGTCGCCGGTATTCAGAGCCCTTCTGAAGAAATTTTCTGCCGCGAATAAGCCGGTCTTGATGAGGGGCGAAAATTGGTCGGGCGCTATGCCAGACGGATTCGGACCTATAGGCTGGTTAAAACGCAGCTACCTGAATTCTATTTTTAGGCGCTGTTCCGCTTTTCTGGCGGTGGGGTCTGCGAATCGCACATATTATGAATCCCACGGCGTTGCCCCAGAGAAGATTTTCCCCATGCCTTACGCCATCGACAACGAATACTTTTCCGGGAGAGACACCGACGAGGGCCGTTCAACCTTTCGGTCCGAACATGGAATACCCCTCGACCAGCCGATTATACTTTTCGCAGGAAAGCTCGCCCGGAGAAAACTACCCGATGTTCTGCTGGAGGCCTGGCAGGTCGCATTTAAAGGCTTGCAGCGTCCTCCGGCGTTGGTCTTTGCCGGGGATGGCGAGTGCCGGGAAACTCTGGAAAGAGGAGCGCCAGAGCACGTGTTTTTTACTGGATTTAAGAACCAGTCGGAGCTCCCGCCGGTGTACGGCGCTGCCGATATTTTTGTCCTGGCCTCGCGCAAGGAGCCCTGGGGCCTGGCCATTAACGAAGCCATGGCGTGTGGGACTGCCGTAATTGCTTCGAATGAATGCGGCGCTTCTATCGATTTGGTTGACCCGGCTTGCGGTCGAGTGGTGGGAGCGGGCAACGTCGGGGAACTTGCTGCGGCATTGTCCGAGGTGTTACCGAAAGCTGGCACGATGGGCGTGGCGGCGCGACAGAAGGTTGAGACTTGGGACTTTGACGCCGATGTCCGCGGCTTGCGGTTAGCCTTGGATTACGTTCTGTGAAAAGTCTGAGGATCATATTTGTGGGGCAAACTGTTCCGGGCTCCAGGACCTTGCAGCGTATTCAGGCGATGGAACGATTGGGGCATGAGGTTCGCGTGATCCCTACCAATCTGTCCGGCGATACGTATGAAGACCGACCAAGCATGATTCAAAGGCTTCGGTATCGGTTTCGGCTTCCGCTGGATCGCGCGTCGGCTAACGAGGTCTTGATCAACGAAGCCGGCAGTTCAAAGAGCGATGTAATTTGGCTTGAGCGTTCAGTCGAAATCAAACCGGCAACCCTTCGGGCGGTTAAGGCGATGACTCCTGACGTCCAACTCGTATGGTACGCCGAGGACGACATGATGAACCCGGCGCACCTGTCGCGGTACGTGGAGCGGTCTTTGCCCCTCTTTGACCTATGGGTAACCACCAAGTCGTTCAATGCAATGCCTGGGGAAATGCCGGCGCGAGGCGTACGGCGCGCTCTCTTCGTCAACAATTCCTTTGATCCCGAAATTCATCGGCCTCAACCAGCCGATGATGCGCTGCGGGCCGAATTTGGCGCAGACATTGGATTCGTCGGCACATATGAAAAGGAGAGGGCCGAGAGCATCCGGAAACTCTGCCTCGCAGGATTGGCGGTCCGGGTTTGGGGTAATGACTGGGACAGAATGCCGTCGAGACCCGGCAATCTGCGGATCGAGGGCCGGCCGGTGTATGACCTTGAATACGCCAAAGCAGTCTCGGCCACCAAAATCAATCTATGTTTTCTGCGCAAAGACAACCGCGATCTCCAAACCTGCCGTTCAATTGAAATCCCGGCGATCGGCGGCTTCATGCTGCATGAGCGGAATGACGAAATTACCGGCCTGCTGGCTGAGGGGACGGAGGCGGCATATTTCGAAAATGACGAGGAACTGATTGAAGCCTGCCGCTATTGGCTGGCGAACGGCGACGCGCGCGAAGCAATTGCCAGTCGCGGGCATGACAGGATTATGGGCGGTGGATATCGGCATGACGACAGAATTGCGTATATACTGGAGGAACTTTATTCCGCTAATACCGAAATGGCTCCCCGCCCATGAAGGTCCTGGTCAACGCACTCTCCGCGCGAAAAGGTGGCATTGTTACCTATACGCAAAACCTGCTCGACGGACTTAAGCGCCGCGGCATAGACGTCACTATCGTTGCTCCAAATGAAATATCCCGTCGGGACGACCCGTCGGTGGAGAGAATGAACATCACCAGTTACTCACCTTTCCGCCGCTTCCTTTGGGAACAAATGGTGTGGCGTGGCTACGTGAAGCGAAAAGCACCGGACATTCTGTTCTCTTCCGCGAATTTCGGCTTGCTCAATTCTCCTGTGAAGCAAGTTCTTCTGTTGCGGGAAGGGGGTCTGTTTGACCCCTTTTATCTGGCCAACATGACTGCGCCTCAAGGACTGGAGAATGCCGTCAGCCGTTATTTTCGCCGCCAGCTCATGCTGATGTCGGCGAGCGCGGCTGATTACGTCATCACGCCGACAATGGCGATGCGGGACATGGTGGCGAGCTGGCGTCCGGAGATCATGGCCAAATGCGGCGTGAATCCTTATGGGACGATCAACGATTCCTTCAAGCCGGGGCTTCAGAAGCGGGCGTGGCGGGGAGATGGCGTCTTACGATTGCTCTATGTCTCTGTCTATTATCCGCACAAGGTTCCCCGTCTTTTGTGTCAGGCGGTGGATAAATTGAACGACATGGGCATTAAATCTCACGCCACCATCACGATCTCTCTGGAAGAATTTGAAGAAATGAAAGGGAGTGACCTGGACTATTTTGTGGTGAAGGACGCCTTGGACCGGGGCATTGTCACCTTGGGGCATCACGACTACAAAAATTTGCCGTCTCTATATCGGGACCATGATGTCTTCGTATTCCCGTCGGTTTCAGAGACATTTGGGCACCCAATGGCCGAAGCCATGAGCACCGGTATACCGGTGATTGTCTCCGAGACGCCGGTGAATCGCGAAATCTGCGGAGACGCCGCCCTCTATTTTACCCCGTTTTCCTATTCGGAGCTGGTGGAACGGGTCCTGGAATTGGATGCCGATCAAAAACGCGCGGCAGAGTTATCTACGTTGGGCAGAGAACGCGCTACATCCAAGTTTGATTGGGACGGTCATGTGGACCGGCTGGTGGAATCCTTTGAAAAAGTCGCCCAGGGGACGTTATGAAGATCGCGATTGGTGTTCACGGCCGGTGGCACGCTTTTGATCTGGCTGCTGGACTTCATCGCCGCGGACATCTTTCAAGACTGCTGACGACATACCCCGCTTTTATCGCCAGACGTTTTCTGCCGGCGGATATCGACGTCGCGGCCGCTCCCTTACTGGAATTAAAGCGGCGATTTTATGATCGCTTCAGATGGGGACCTAAACCAGATCTAGATATCGCCAAATCGTTTGGCCGATTTGCCGCGCGCCACTTGCCCGACGAACTGGATTTGTATGTGGGCTGGAGCTCGGCGGCACTGGAAGTCATTAAGTCGCTCCAGCCAAAAAATATACCGGTCATCTTAGAACGTGGCTCGACCCACATTAGCCATCAAGACACCGTGTTGGCGGCCGGCTATGAGAGGGTGGGTCTGCCCTATCAAGCCATTGATCCGGGGATCGTGCCGCGAGAACAGCGAGAATATGAGTTGGCGTCCGCCATCGCGGTGCCGACAGAATTTGCGGCAGAGACCTTCCGGCGGAACGGCGTGCCCCCCGAGAAGCTGTTCGTCAATCCTTACGGTGTTGACCTCGACAGGTTCCAACCTGAAGCGCAAAAAGAAAGTTCCGGACCGTGCCGGATACTTTTCGTTGGCGGTGTCGGCGTGCGAAAAGGGGCGCCCTGGCTTGTTAGGGCCGCCCACTCGCTGGCGGGCCGGGCGGAAATCGTCATGGCCGGACCGATCGAAGATGCGCTGAAATCTTGGCTCGTCAGGAACGCGCCGCCCAATATTGTTTTAAAGGGCCCGGTTCCGTCCCAAGAGATGCCCGGCGTCTTCGGTGCGGCGGACGTTTTTTGTCTGCCGTCCCTGGAAGAGGGGTTCCCCCTGTCGCTTCTCCAGGCGATGGCTGCCGGATTGCCGTGTATCACGACAGATGAAGCCTGCGGGGGCTTGGTAAAATCCGGTGAAAATGGAGTCCTGGTCCCCTCAATGGATGAGACAGCTTTGGCCGAGGCGATGGCGACTCTGGCGGGGGATCCGGAGCGCCGCCACGCCATGGGAGAAGCGGCCCGGCGGACTGTGGCCGAGGGAAACTCCTGGGATGATTATGTGGATCGCGCGGTGGCGTTTTATGCCCGTCTAACCGCGGCGGCATAATCGCTTAAGCCGTTTGCGCCCCAGCGATATTTTTCAGATACCAGTCATAGGTCGAAGCCAGCCCGTCCGACAACGTAATGGCAGACGTCCAGTCGAGGGCCTGCATGCGGGCTGCATCCAGCAGCTTCCGGGGCGCGCCATCCGGTTTTGACGTGTCGAACGCAAGGTCTCCTTCGAAGCCGACAACCCCAGCGATGGTGGTGGCCAGGTCACGGACGGAAATTTCTTCTCCAGTGCCGATGTTGATGTGAATGTCGCCCGAATAGTGGTGCAACAGGTGGACAAGGGCGTCGGCCAAGTCATCAACGTGTAGAAACTCCCGCATCGCCGATCCGGTTCCCCATATCTCCATGGATTTCGCGCCGGCCAGTTTGGCAATGTGAGCCTTGACCATCAACGCCGGAATAACATGGCTTGACTGCAGATCAAAGTTATCGCCGGGTCCGTAAAGATTGTTCGGCTGGGCGGATATATAGTCGCAGCCATACTGCTTGCGGTACGCCTCGCATAGTTTGATGCCGGCGATCTTGGCGATCGCATACCATTCATTGGTCGGCTCCAGTGGCCCGGTCAGAAGCGCCTCTTCGTTCATCGGTTGGGCGGCTTCTCTCGGATAAATGCACGCGGAACCTAGGAAAAGTAGCTTTTCTACATCGTTCTGATAGGACGCGTTGATGATATTTGTCTCTATGGCGAGATTGTCATAGATGAATTCGGCCGGTCGGGTTGAGTTGGCCAGGATGCCGCCAACGGTCGCGGCCGCCAATACCACAACGTCAGGTTTATTCTGGTTGATCCAAGCGGAGACAGCGCTTTGGTCCCGAAGCTCAAGAGCGGAATGGTCGGCGGTCAGGACGTCGCAATTTTCACGTGCCAACCGGCGGACTGTTGCCGATCCGACCATACCAGTATGACCGGCAACCCAGACTTTTTTACCGGCCAGAGAAAAGGGGTGGGCCAGTTTAATTTGCACGCTGCGCCCCTTTAGCAAGGTCGATGTCGTTCCGAACCATTTCCTTCACCAAGTCCTCGAAACTGTTCTTGGGTTCCCAGCCTAACGTAGCCTTTGCCTTACTTGCGTCGCCGAGAAGCGAGTTTACTTCCGCGGGCCGGAAATACCGCTCATCGATTTCTATCAGGATGTCGCCGGTTTCTGCATCTACGCCGACTTCATCCCTACCGTTTCCGCGCCATTCGATCTTCTTTCCAATCTCGGCAAAGGCGAACTCGGCAAATTCCCGTACCGAATGCTGTTCCCCTGTGGCCAAGACATAGTCGTCGGGTGTGGGGTGCTGCAGCATCAACCACATACCTTCCACATAGTCTCGCGCGTCGCCCCAGTCTCGTTTGGCGTCAAGGTTTCCGAGATATAACTTGTCCTCGAGTCCTAAGCTAATCGCCGCCACGGCCCGGGTAATCTTTCGGGTGACAAATGTCTCACCGCGGATCGGGCTTTCGTGGTTGAAAAGAATGCCATTGGCCGCGTACAGGCCATAGGCCTCCCGGTAATTTACCGTGATCCAATAGGCGTACAGTTTGGCCGCGGCATAGGGGCTGCGTGGTTGAAAAGGGGTAGCTTCATTCTGGGGGAGAGTTGCAGTATCCCCATAGAGTTCGGACGTGGAGGCCTGGTAAAATCGCGTCTTTTTCTCCAGGCCGAGAATGCGCATGGCCTCCAAAAGACGGAGGGCGCCCAGTGCATCGGCGTTCGCCGTGTATTCCGCCGTTTCAAAGCTGACCTGAACATGGCTCTGCGCGGCGAGGTTATAAATTTCCGTTGGCTGGACCATTTGCACCAGCCGAATAAGGTTAGTCGCATCCGTCATATCGCCGAAATGCATAAAGAAGCGGAGATCATCCTGATGGGGGTCCTGATAGAGGTGGTCCACCCGTTCTGTATTAAACGACGATGACCGGCGCTTTACGCCATGCACTTCATAGCCTTTGCCGAGCAGGAATTCCGCCAAATAGGCGCCATCTTGACCGGTCACGCCGGTAATAAGGGCAATTTTTTTACTCATCGCTCCACCGTTCGGCTTTTTGACCACGCGCCGCGCGTATCGAGTGTTGGCGTATCCGCCGGTATCTGATCTGGAACAGCCGCAAACTCCCGATGATCGGTCAACAGGATAACCACTCCGGCTTGATCCAAACCCGCATCCAGAGATACCAGTTCGACATTGCCACATACGTCAAGGTCGCCGGGGAGTTGATCGATATGCGGCTCAACCACGCGAAGCGTTCCCTGAAACTTGCCAGCCAACGTCTTAACGATCTCAACCGACGGGCTTTCTCTCAAATCGTCGATGTCGGCTTTGTAGGCAAGTCCGAGACAGGCGATCGTTTTGGCATTTGCATCTGCGGCCAGCTGTAGCGTTTTGCTGACAATCGTGTACGGTTTGCGATCATTCACATTCCGGGCGGTTTGTAGCAGCGGGGTATGATCTGGCGCGGAATCCACAATGAACCAGGGATCAACGGCAATACAATGGCCGCCCACACCCGGTCCGGGTTTCAATATTTCCACCCGGGGATGCCGGTTAGCCAGTTGAATGACATCCCAAACATTGATCCCTAAATGCTCGCAAACCAGCGACATCTCGTTGGCGAAGGCGATATTCGTGTCACGGTAGGCATTTTCCGTCAATTTGACCAGTTCGGCTGTTCGGGCATCGGTCACGTGTATCCGGCCTTTAACAAACAGCCGGTAGAACTCGGCCGCGCGTTCGCTGCAGGACGGTGTGATGCCACCGATTACCCGGTCATTGTCAACAAGTTCTATCAAGACCCGGCCCGGCAGGACCCGCTCCGGACTATGGGCGATGTAGATATCCGGTTTGCCGTCAGGGCCGTTCGGAAAGTGCAGGTCTCCTCTCAACGCCGCCAGCCAGGAAGAAATTTTTTCAGTTGTGCCGACCGGTGAGGTGGATTCCAGGATTACGAGATTTCCTTTCTCCAAAACTGGCGCAATACTCTCCGTTGCGGCCTGCAAGTAGGACAGATCAGGTGATTTCTTGTCATTGAATGGCGTCGGCACGGCAATCACAAAAACATCTGCGGGACGGGGTTCGTGGGTTGCCGTCAGCCGTCCGGAAGAGACGGCGCTCCTTACCAGAATGTCCAGATCCGGCTCTTCGATCGGCGTGTCGCCATTGCTGATCGCCGCGACCGTGGTATCGCTGGTATCCACGCCGATGACATCAATGCCGCGATTGGCGATCACGGCGGCTGCCGGCAGGCCCACATATCCTAGTCCAATGACGCTGACGGTTTTTATCGCCTCAGGCACTCGTCAATATCTCCGTAATTCTGGCGGCGGCCTTGCCATCGCCATAAGGATTATGGGCGCGGCTCATGTGTTCATATGCCTGATCATCGTCCAACAGTCGATTGGTTTCCGCCACGATTTTCTCAGGATTGGTGCCGACCAGCCGAACCGTGCCGGCCTCGACCGCTTCGGGGCGTTCGGTGACGTCCCGCATAACCAGCACCGGTCTGCCGAGCGATGGGGCTTCTTCCTGGATTCCGCCGGAATCGGTGACGATGAGGTGGGCCTTCTTCAGCAAACTGACAAAGGGCAGATAGTCCAAGGGAGGACTCAGCAAAATATTCTCTAGGCCGCCCAACTGGCTCTGGACCACCGGTTGAACATTGGGATTGAGGTGAACGGGATATAAAATTTGTACATCATCGCGATCGGCGATCCGGGCGAGGGCCCGGCAAATATTGTCGAACCCCGCCCCAAAGTTCTCCCGCCGGTGTCCGGTCACCAGGATCAAGCGTTTAGTCTCATCCAACCGCGGGGTGGCGTCAGCTGCCAAGCGAGCAAGTTCGGCATCCGAATCCAAGCGCTCCGAAATATGCAGGAGCGCATCCACCACCGTGTTGCCAGTAACGTGGACACTGTCCGCGTCCGCACCGGCATTCAACAAATTGTCCCGCGCACCTTCGGTGGGCGCGAACAAAAGTGTACTGAGATTATCAGCCAACCGCCGGTTCATTTCCTCCGGCCAGGGGGCATAAATGTTTCCTGTTCGAAGGCCGGCCTCGACATGGGCCACCGGAATTTTCTGATAATATGCGGCCAACGCGGCCGCAAAGGTAGTGGCGGTATCGCCATGAACCAGCACCCAATCCGGCTTTGTCTCGGCGAGGACTTTTTCCATACCCGTTAAAACTTCGGTGGTGATATGGGTCAGGCCCTGGTTGTTCTTCATGATGTCCAGGTCAAATTGCGGCGCGATCTCGAAAAGTTTCAAAACCTGGTCCAGCATCTCACGGTGTTGCGCGGTCACACAGACCAGCGACTGCACGCCATGCGCCTTCTCCAGGGCTTTTACCACCGGCGCCATTTTTATGGCCTCCGGCCGTGTGCCGAATACGGATAAAGCTTTCATTTAAAAGCGGAATTCCTCGGGCTCTTCATCACCGAACCAGTGTAGATGATTGAATATAGGTCCGGGGACTGATCGGCAAGTGTCGGGCAGTTTCCTGTGTGACACATGCCGCTTTAAGTAAAGATTAACCGATATTGTTCCAAATCCAGTGACGGGGTACTCTACTCAATATCATCCATCAAATTCCATCGCTGGAAGCTGGCTCCGGGATGCCTGGGAAAATTAGGTTGATCGCAAATGTACTTGTTCTGGCCGGGCTCTTTGCTCTGTGGGCGGAACCGGTTCGTGCGGAACCGGGGTTTGTCGGACTTCAGGTTCAGGGCATGGACGCCAAGGTCGCTAAGGCATTGGGACTGCGGTCACCGAGCGGGGTGTTGATCAAGGATGTGGCTGTCGGAGAACCAGGCGCGATTGCGGGCTTGCGCCGGGGAGATGTGATCACCCGGTTTAACGGTAAAACCATTCGCCAGTTCAAGGATTTGTTGACTGCCGTCTCCAAGACAGACCCCCGAGAGGGTGTCGATGTCGAAGTTCAGCGTCAGGGCAAAACCGTTAAGGTGGAAATGGAACTCACGCCGCGCCCAAGCCAGTGGAAAGTCAAACGCGACGCATTCCATAATTTTCCGGCTCTTGGATTCACTGTGGCGGCGTTGACCGAGAAAGTTCGCAAACGCTTTTCCATACGTTGGGGATCAATCGGGTTGGCCGTTACGATTGTTTCCGAAAATGGGATCGTCGGAAAGAGCAACGGGCTCCGTCCGGGCGAAGTGATTATTCAGGCAAATCTGAAAGACCTCTGGCATCCCCGGCATCTGACACGCCAGATTCAAGAAGTAAAGAAAGCCGGCAGAGACTCTATTCTGCTGCTGGTGGAGGGTGCAGGCGGCTATCGCTACACGTTGATGCCGCTGAAAAAAGGCTAAGCGAGGCCTCTACTGTTTGTCTCGAACATCCGCGACCGTATTTTGAAGCCTTGATAAATCAACGGCGCCGGGAATCAGCGTGTTGCCGATGACAAAGGCCGGTGTGCCCCGGATACCGATCTGCTCGGCCAAACGGACATTGCGTTTAAGTTCCTCTTCGACTTTTGGGTGCTGCATGTCTTTGGCAATTTTTGCCGGGTCCAACCCGGCATTCCTGGCTAAACGGAGTATGCGCCGTTCAGACAAGTTGCCTTGGGCCTGCATCAGAGCCGTGTGATAGGCGACATACTTGCCTTTATCCTGCCGCCAAGCCGCCAGTGCGGCCCGGGCCGCCATTTCGGATTCGGGGGAGAGAATGGGCAGCTCCTTGAAAACGTACCGAAGGTTTTTATCCTGCTCCAAAAGCGCGATGACTTCCGGCAGCACTTTCTTGCAGTAGCCGCAGCGGTAGTCGAAAAATTCCACGATGGTCACGTCCCCATCCGGATTGCCGCCGACGGGTGATGTCGGTTGTTTGGTCAGCTGGTTTTGCAAACGAGAGATCGCCGCCGAGACCCGCTCTTCCTCATCCTGGCGTTCCTGTTGTTTCAGTATTTCGATCGCTTCGAGAATGATCCGTGGATTTTGACGGATATAGTCGCCAATCAGCTTTTCCACTTCTTCTTTTTGAACCGGAGTGAGAGAGGAGGATGATTTTTGGGCGCGGGCGTCAAACAGCGTCACGGCGAGGGCCATGGAGAAGATGACGGCGGTTAAAATTGCGTGGCGCATGTGATGCCTCGAAGGAATATTCTTGTCTGTAGGAGAAGGTAGCACCGGGGGCGCTAAGCCGCGATCAGTTTCCTGCAAATAGGAGGTGGCTCACGAATATATGACCGGTCATCGATACAGAACAATATCCGAAAATTGAAGAGACGAGGGCGCACTACCGCCGTCAGCTGTGGCCACAAAGCCGACGAACATAATTTTGGTGTCCGCGTGGTCATCACGGGGCCAGGCGTCGCGGTACAGGCGGCCGATATCAACGTTTTCCTCATACCATTCATCGCTCGAATTTCGGATGGAGCGGACGATCATTCGGGCAGAGCGCGGTTCTTTGTCCACTGCGCCGGCTTGTTCCGTTTCACCGCCCCAACTAAGGGCGATGAGGCGGTCGTGAGGTGGAATTTTCTGCCCCAGGAAGGCAAAAAACTCGCCGCCCCAACTTCGGCTTGTCGGGTCTCCCCCGTAAAACCCGATGAGCAAACTGACCTTTGACCGCTTTTTGGCGCCAGGTGACCTGGTCCAAGACCAGCTCAGAAACGGTGACGCCAAAAGTTCAGCATTGACGCGCCTGATAAAGAAGAAGTCCACCGGCCCTGGCGTGACCTTGATTGCCGGCGATGCATCGACGGAAACGACTTCAAGATGGTCTTCCAATTTGTTCTCATTGAGCCCCACACCGATCCAGTCGCCGGGAAGGTCGCGGAGACTAAAACCGCTGGTGGGGCCGAAAACTTCCAACTGACCTTCAGGTGATATGTCCGCACGCTGCAGGACACATCCGGACAAAGCAGTGACCATCGGGGCGAGTATCAGCACCGCCATCGCGCCAAACCTGATACGTGCAGATATTCTGAACATAAAATCCGCCATCACCACTCGCTTGACCGCGCTGCGTGCGCGGGCCGTTAACAGACTGTGTTAGCGCTTGTCCTGAAGATTCTTGGCCTGATTCACGATGTCTTCCGCACGAATCCAGTCAGGAGACCCGGACTTTAGCATTTTTTGGGCTCTTTCGGCGAGGCGGATCGCATCCTGGTTGCGGCCCCGGATAACGGCTTCTTCCGCCAAAGCAAGCGAGCTTTCCCCAAGCTGGTTTAATCGTCCATAAGCGATCCCGAGTTGACGCCACGCGAAACTGTTTCGGGGTTCCTCGTCCAGCGCCGCCTGTAGGTGCGGAATCGCCTGGCGGGTCAAATTATCGTTTTGTTGTTCAATCAGTGACCGGGCCAGATCGACGCGCAACAGCGGTGCGTCGGGTTTCAGATTGACCGCTTGGCCGTACGATACCATGGCTTCCGCCACCCGCCCGCTTTCAAACAAAACCTGGCCCTTTAAATCGTACAGGTAGACGTCTTTTGGATTTTCCCGAATCAACTCGTCAACAGTGGTTAGGGCTCTCTCAGGATTTGGCATTTTATGATAGGCGATGGCCCGCGCGTATCTTGCCGAGAAAGACCTGTCGCTGGCCGGGAACCGGCGCAGGGTCAGGGCCGGCCGTTGGAGAAAGCCGATCAGCTTGGCCCGCATGCGGGTATGCTGTATCTCGAATTCCCTGCTGACCGGCGCATCGGCAAAGCGTGATCTTTCAAGCTGGTGGCGAACCGTATCGAGCCGCTCCCGTCCAAGCGGGTGTGTCCTGACATAAGGGTCTTGCTGGGCGTGGCTCAGTAAATCCTGATCACCCAGGATTTCGAGAAATTCCAAAATGCCTTTTGCCGACTGTCCAGTCCGCTCCAAGTATTGCAGTCCCAGCCGGTCGGCGATGGTTTCCTGCTGGCGGGAAAATGAAAGCAGTTCTCGCGTTGCTAAATGTTGTCCGCCTAAGGCGATGGCGCTTCCTACATCGGGACGACCGCCTAGAACGGCAACGGCGCCTCCGGCAATGGCGCCCAGGATTGAGGTGACGCCGGCGTCCTTGGATTCGCCGATGATCTTAATCAGGTGCCCGCCGGCAATGTGGCCAATTTCGTGAGAGAGTACGCCGATTACCTGCAGGGCATTTTTACTCTGCATCAAAAGACCGGTGTGGATGAAGATATTGGGCCCGCCTGCGACGAAGGCGTTAAGCTCTGGGTCCTCAATCAAAAAAATGCGTAAGGAGGCAGGGTCCAGGTTTGCGGCGCGCATGAGTGGCGTTGCGTATCCGCGAATGGTAGATTCGATTTCTGTATCTCTGATGTAGGTCCTGGATTTTGCCCAACCCTCGCTGTAAACCAGGGCTGCCAGAACACAGAAATAGACAAAAACGATGATGCGCTTCAATTTATTCACCAACAGGCTCTGGAATAGTCTCCGTCAAGGTAGGCACGTCAGCCGTCCCGGTCAATTGGCGGTGTTATTTCTGGCGGCGCTGCTGACCGGTTGTACCGGGAATGATGTCGAGGAGGGCAATGAGGGGTTTGTCGATGGATTCCTGGGCGGCGTCTCCGGAGATGAGCCAAGGGCGGTCCTTGAAGCACGGAAGATTCTCTCTTCGGGAGGAACCGCGGCCGACGCCGCAACAGCCATGTACTTCACCCTGGCTGTGACCATGCCGGCTTCCGCCAGTTTAGGCGGCGGAGGCGTTTGCATGGTCTACAACGCCAAAAGCAAAACGATGGAGGCGCTCAGCTTTCTGAACCGGACACCGTCCAACATTCCGGCGTCGGCGACCCGGCCCAGTGCGGTGCCGGGAAATGCTCTGGGATTTTTTGCGCTTCACAGTCGCTACGGAAAATTCAACTGGGCTCGGCTGGTCGTCATCGGCGAGAAACTGGCCAGGTTCGGAACACAGGCCTCACGCGCCATGGTCAGGGACTTACAGCCCGTGGCAGGGGCGCTCCTCCAGGACCCGGAAGCGCGGCGAGTGTTTATGACTCCGGGCGGGCAGATCCTGAAGGAGGGCGATTTCATGCGCCAGCCTGATCTGGCGAATGCGCTGTCCAATATTCGGGCCAACGGACCTGTGGATTTCTATCAGGGCAAGTACGCCAAATTCTTGGTTGATGCGGTTGCTAACGCCGGCGGCTCGCTTTCCCTCGAAGACTTAAAGGCATTCAAGCCTATTTGGACCAAGACAGTGGCGCTACCCGTCGGCACGCTTCTTCGAAAGGACGCGTTGCATGTCCTGCCGCCGCCGACCGCAGGCGGCATTACGACCGGCCAAATTCTGGGCCAAATTATTGAGGCCGGCGGTTTTTCCGGCGCGGGCGAAGTGGAAAAGGCACATATGATCGCCGAAGCGTCTGCGGCGGCTTATGCCGACCGTCAGCGATGGCTGGCGCCGAACCTGACCAGCCATGTGCCCCCCGATCAATTATTGCAATCGGGCCAGATCTCCCGTTTGCTGGCCGGCTACCAGTCGAACAAGCACAGAGACCCCCGGACCATTAATTCGGCGGTGAAGCAGATGCCCGAAAATCCGGCGGCCACGGGGTTTGTCGTTATTGATAATACGGGGATGGGCGTTGCCTGTTCACTGTCCCTTAATAACAGTTTCGGCACCGGGCGCATTGCGCCGGGCACCGGTATTGTGCTGGCGCCGGTGCCTCAGTCACCGGGCCGGTCCCCGGTTTCGCTCGCACCGATGATGGTTATCAATCAAAGTTCCCATCAGATATTTGCTGCCGTTTCCGCGTCCGGCGGGGTCGTTGGACCGACGGCTGCCGCCAATGTCTTGGCCCGCGTCCTATTTGCCGGGGAGGATCTGGCCAAAGCCTTGAATGCGCCGCGCATTCATCATTCCGGTGCGCCGGACATAACCTATCATGAACAGACTCTGGGTGCTGAGGCCGTTTCTCGCCTGAACGGGATGGGGCACAAGATGACGGCCACGGGTGGTCTGGGACTGGTAAATATCGTCTCCTGCCCGGGGGGGGTGCCCCGTGATCCGGAAACGTGTGTCATCCGGCACGATCCTCGCGGCGCCGGGCTGAGCGCCGGTGCAACGGGCGTGGAAGTGTCGAATTGATCTCATGCTGAAAGTCTCTCAACGGGGCCGGATTTCTCCGTTTATTGTGATGGATGTCATGCGCGCGGCCAACGAACGGGCGGCAACTGGCGGCGATGTTCTCCATCTAGAGGTAGGGCAACCGAGCACGCCTGCGCCTGCCGGCGTCATCGAAGCTGCGCGGGAGGCCGTCGGAACGGAGGTTCTCGGCTACACCGACGCCTTGGGGATTCCGCCGCTCCGCGACGCCATTGCCCGCCATTATCGCGATGCCTATGGGTTAACTGTGCCGGTTGAACAGATCATCGTCACGACGGGGTCTTCCGGCGCGTTTCTGCTTTCTTTCCTAAGCGCCTTTGACGAGGGAGATAAAGTCGGGCTCGCCGCGCCAGGCTATCCTGCCTACAAAAATATTCTCGAAGCATTGGGCTTGGACGTCATCGAGTTTCCCGTGGGGCCGGACAGTCATTTTCAGCCTACCCCGGACGTTTTGGAAAGCTTGAACGTTTCTTTGGACGGGCTGATCGTTGCCAGCCCGTCAAATCCGACCGGCAGCATGATCCTGCCACCGGCCATGAAAGACCTTGCCGCCTGGTGCGACACCAACGGGGTTCGCCTGATCTCCGACGAGATTTATCACGGGATCGTCTACGGGCAAGCGACAGCGTCGGCGCTGGCTTATAGCGAGAGCGCCATAGTGATCAACAGCTTCTCGAAATATTTTTCCATGACGGGCTGGCGACTCGGCTGGATGATAGCGCCGCCGGAGATGCTGCGTTCCATCGAGTGCCTGACCCAGAATTTCTTTATTTCTCCGCCAACATTATCACAGGTCGCAGCGCTGGCCGTGTTTGATTGCCGCGACGAATTGGATGCGAATGTCAGACGATATGCCCAGAACAGAGAGCTCTTGCTCGCGGAACTCCCCAAGGTGGGTTTGGCCGAGTTTGCGCCCGCCGACGGCGCTTTTTACATTTACGCAGACGTCAGCCACCTGACAAATGACAGCCAGGA
Source organism: uncultured Rhodospirillaceae bacterium (assembly GCA_964611435.1). GTDB lineage: Bacteria > Pseudomonadota > Alphaproteobacteria > Rhodospirillales > UBA2165 > JAYPHU01. Next base: position 89,447 of record CAZSXT010000005.1, read on the forward strand.
GTTTTGCCGAAAAGTCTTGGCGGAAACCGGCGTTGCGATCACCCCGGGGATCGATTTCGACAGGGAACGGGGGGCGGGCTATGTTCGATTCTCGTTTGCAGGCGCAACGGACGACATGGCTGAGGCCGCCGCCCGTTTAACAACCTATCTCACGTAACTTTATTCAGCCGGCTTTTGCCACCAGCCCCGTTTGGAACTGTCTGTAGACCCTGACTCCACGACCGTAACATTGGTGGGTGTGTCGTCCGCCTTAGCGACAGGAGGTTCAGGTTCCGGCTCTTTCTCGGGCTCCGCTGGCTTTGATGTCGCCTCGGGCTCAGTCTTGGTTTCAGTCTCGGCAATTGCTTCATCCGCCGCCGGTAAGGCGTCAGATTCGCCGCCCGAGCCGTTGCTTTTTTCTGCGTCGGCGCCCGGGCTATCGTCGGCAGCCTCCGCTTTCTTGCGCCGAACCCGTCGCCGCCGCTTGGGCTTTTCTTCGGTATCACCGGCGTTATCGGTGTCGTCCGCTTTCTGGTCGCCGGTTTGATCATCCGGGATATCCGTGGCGGCGGCCTGTTCATTGGAGTTGTCGTTGGATTTATCGGAGTTGTCGTCGGATTCATCGGAGTTGTCGTCGGTGGAGGCCGCATCGGTGTTCCGATTGCGGCGTCTGCCGCCCCGGCGTCCCCGCCGGCGTGAAGGCTTCTCGTCGCCGTCACCATCGCTGTCGTCCTTTGCGGCCGTTTCATCGCCGTCATCGGATTGCGCTTCTACGGTTTCCTCGGTGTTGGAGTCGGCATTGTCCGCGTCGCGCCGTTTCCGGCCGCGCCGACGCCGCCGTTTCCGGCCACCTTCTTCATCACCGTCGCCACCGGCGTTCTTCGTGTTTTCGTCGGCCTCCTCGTCGCCTGGTGCTCCCGGCTTGGTCTCAACTCGCTCGATATTGTAGGCGGGCGGGATAAGCGTGGCGTCCTCGGAGATAACAATTTTGAGCTCAAATTTCTGTTCAATCTCGGACAGCGCCGCCCTTTTGTGATTGAGGATATACAAAGCCGCTTCCGACGGAACCGCGACATCGATCTCGTTGGCCCGGCCGCGTACGCCTTCTTCCTCAATGCCACGCAAAATGTGCAGGGCCGTTGATTCAGTGGAGCGCCGGATACCGCTGCCGCCACAATGAAGACAGACATCAGAGGTCGTTTCCGTAATGCTGGGCCGTAGCCGCTGGCGGGAAAGCTCCAGCAAACCGAAAGGGCTGATCCGGCCTATCTGAATTCGGGCGCGGTCGCGACGCATGGCCTCTTTCAGGCGCCGTTCAACGGCGGTCTGGTTACGATGAACATCCATATCAATGAAGTCGATCACGACCAGGCCGGCCAAATCCCGCAATCGCACCTGACGGGCGATCTCGGTCGCCGCTTCCAGATTGGTCTTAAGGGCGGTCTCTTCGATGTTTCGGCCACGGGTCGCGCGCCCGGAGTTAACATCGACGGCCACCAAAGCTTCGGTCGGATTGATCACGATATAGCCGCCCGATTTGAGCTGCACTTCCTGGCCGTTCATGGATTCAAGCTGGGTTTCAATCCGGTACCGGGTAAACAAGGGGACCGTGTCGTCCTTATACGGCTGTACCTTCTTGGCATGACTGGGCACCAGAACCTTCATCAGGTCCTTGGCCATGCGGTAACCTTCATCACCTTCGACAAAGATTTCACTGACATCCTTGCTGTAGGTGTCCCGGAGCGCCCGCTTTATGATGTTGGCTTCCTCATGGATGAGGGCGGGCGCCGTGGATTCCAGCGTCAGATTTCGAATATCCGTCCAGAGCCGGATCAAATACTCGAAGTCCCGTTTGATTTCAGCTTTGCCGCGATCAGCGCCGGCGGTGCGGACAATGACCGCCATGCCGTCCGGGATGGTCAGATCAGAGACGACCGACTTCAGGCGTTTCCGGTCGGCGCCGCTACCGATTTTACGGGAAATGCCGCCGCCCTTGCCGGTGTTCGGCATGAGCACGCAATACCGGCCGGCCAGCGACAAATAGGTGGTCAGAGCCGCGCCCTTGTTGCCGCGTTCTTCCTTGACCACCTGCACCAGCAAAATTTGGCGGCGTTTGATGACTTCCTGGATTTTGTACCGGCGGACCGGTTTTTTACGGCGGTGGGTTTCCACTTCGTCGATGTCGTCACCGCCGACTGTTTCCACGGCCTTTTGGTTGCCGTCTTCGCCTTCCGGGGCCTCTTCGTCCCCATCGACTTCGGCCTCTTCCTCTTCGGCTTCGGCCTTTTGCGCCTCTTCGTCCTCGGCGATCAGCTGTTCCCGATCAGCGACCGGGATTTGATAATAGTCCGGATGAATTTCGCTAAAGGCCAGGAATCCGTGGCGATTACCGCCATAGTCCACGAACGCCGCTTGCAGCGACGGTTCCACACGCGTGACCTTAGCGAGATAAATATTGCCTTTTAGCTGCCGGCGGGCAGATGATTCGACGTCAAACTCTTCGAGTTGATTTCCATCCATGACGGCGACCCGGGTTTCCTCCGGGTGGGCCGCATCGATTAACATTTTCTTGTTTGCCATTGAATTTTAAACTCCTGGACGCGCTCGCTCCCGCTTTATTGAGCATGGAACGGCGGGTCATTGTGGCGGTAAAACCGATGGCGCCATCGAACCCAGAGGGCGCGCCGGCAAAAATCCCCTCGAAAGCTTCGAGTGAATTCAGGCGTGCTTCTGTTCGGGCTGCAGTCATCGGCTGTTGTTCAATTTGATACGAAATAAACTTATCATTAATTGTGGACCCCGGATCAAATACTCAACCAACGATCACAATTATGAGGAATTATCCTCGCGTGATGCCACAGTTTGAGCACCTGTGCGGTTTCACGGTCCGCGATTAACATAACGGTAGGTTTTTCATTCGACAATCACAATTAGTCTGTATGCGGAATTAAGTGGTTGGAGGCGTCAGCCGCGCCTGCGTTTATCTAGTTGATCGCAGGGGAGGACTGACGCTATATCTTGTTGATCTTGGTGAAATTGGGCTCATCTAAACGGAATTGGGAGAAGGTCCGCCGAGCCGGCGCCGGGGCCCTATTTCTGCTATTGGGCCTGTGCGTTTGGAACCCATTGTCGCTTGGCGCGGCGCAGGCCGCTGATATTGCGGCAACTGAAATCCGCCTCGGCGATCATCGGACCAAGACCCGGTTTGTGCTCGATCTCTCCGACAAGGTTGATTTCAATATTTTTACGTTGGTGGATCCCTATCGGGTGGTTATTGACCTGCCGGATATCAGATGGCGGGTGTCCAAAAAGAGCAGCCGGCGCAAGACCGGGTTAATTTCGGGCCTCCGCTACGGTAATTTTCGTCCGGGCCGTTCGCGAGTCGTGCTGGATACGGCGAAGCCGGCGAAAGTCTCAAAAGCGTTTCTTCTTCCGCCGGCCGAGGGCAAGCGTTATCGTCTTGTGATCGATTTGGTCGGGACTGACAGGGCGGGCATGCTGGCGGGCGCATCGGCGGCGCAATCCGCAGAACCGGCAGCACAACAGGAGGCCAGCGCCGGCAATGGCTTTCAGGTAGACCCACCAGGCCGGAAACCCAAAAAGGACCGTCAGGCCCGCAAAGTTGTGGTGATTGATCCGGGGCACGGCGGCGTCGATCCCGGCGCTACCAGCAGGAGCGGCATCTTCGAAAAAAAGATCACCTTGGCCATCGCGAAGAAAATGAAGCAGCACTTGGATAGCCTTAACCGGTATACGGTGTATCTGACTCGCTCCAGCGACAAGTTTATCCGGCTTCGCGACCGCATTGCCATCGCCCGCGCCAAGGGCGCTGATCTGTTCATTTCGCTGCATGCCGACGCGATAGAGAGCCGAAAAGTCAGTGGCATGTCGGTCTATACGCTGTCGGAGCGGGCTTCCGATAAGGAAGCCGAAGCCCTGGCGGAGAAGGAGAACAAAGCCGATCTGATCGCCGGCATGGACCTCAATGATAACCCGCCCGAGGTGGCCAACATTCTGATTGATTTGGCGCAACGGGAAAGTATGAACGAATCTTCCAAGTTTGCCGGTGATCTGGTGAACGAGCTACGCAAGGTCACCAAGCTTTTACGCCGGACCCACCGGTTTGCCGGCTTTGCGGTGCTCAAGGCGCCGGATGTGCCGTCTGTTCTTGTCGAGTTGGGCTTCCTGTCCAACCCAAAGGACGAAAAGGCGCTGAGGAGCCCTCGGCACCAAGCGCGCTTGGCTGCGGCTTTGGGAAAAGCCATCGACACGTATTTCGAGCGGGTCGAACAAGCCAACCGATATTGATTCCATCTTCCGGGGATGATTTAACATCCCGGCTGGTGGGCTTGGTTGTCATAAACGCGCCACATTCCACATTTACTTGATGACCGAGGAGACCGGTACAACTCAAACCGGCGATTGGCGGCATGCTGCGCACATTTGTCATTTTGATAAGCCTCTTATTCCTGGCGCTGGTCGGCGCAGCGGGCGGGGGACTCTATATCTTTTATCAATATGGCCGGGGCCTGCCAGACTATTCACAGCTCGCGGATTACGAGCCGCCGGTGATGACCAGAGTGCACACCGGTGACGGCAACTTGCTGGTGGAATACGCGACCCAAAAGCGGGTGTTCGTGCCGGGTGCGGCCATGCCGCGGATGGTGAAGCAGGCTTTCTTATCGGCGGAAGATAAGAATTTTTATTACCATCCGGGCATCGATCCCATGGGCATCGCCCGCGCGGTGCTGACCAATATCAAGAACGTGGCGCAGGGGCGGAGGCTGGTGGGTGCGTCGACCATCACTCAGCAGGTGGCGAAAAACTTCCTTTTGACGGCTGATGTCACGTTCGAGCGTAAGATTAAGGAAGCGATCCTGGCTTTCCGGATCGAACGGGCCTTGCCCAAGGATCGTATTCTGGAATTGTATCTGAACGAGATTTATCTCGGGTTTGGCTCCTACGGTGTTGCGGCGGCGGCCTTGAACTATTTTAACAAGTCGCTCGATCAACTGACCGTCGCAGAGGCGGCATATCTCGCGGCGCTGCCCAAGGCGCCCAACAACTATAATCCGTTTAAAAAGCCTAAAGCCGCGCGTGGACGACGGGATTGGGTGATCGGTCGGATGCTGGAAGACGGCGTGATTTCCAAAGAAGATGCGGATCACGCGAGATCCCAGCCATTGCTGACCCGGAAACGGGAAGAAACAGAATTTGTCCAAGCGCAGTTTTTTGCCGAGGAAGTGCGCCGCGAGCTCGTGGACCGATATGGCGAAGGCCCGTTATACAAAGGCGGCCTATCGGTCCGGACCACTTTGAACACGGACTTTCAGTCTTACGCGGTCGAGGCCCTAAGGAACGGGATTCGCGCCTATGATCGCCGACACGGCTGGCGCGGGCCGATCGCCAATGTGGACGTCAAACTGGGTTGGATCCACCAGTTGCGCGGCGTTGAACCGCCCAAGGGCTTGCACGGATGGAAACTCGCTGTGGTCCGTGCGTTGGGGCCGGGGCGTGCCGACATTGGCATCGAAGATGGCGGCGTGGGTACGATCCCGCTTGCCGAGATGCGCTGGGCGCGCAAATGGCTCAAGGGTGAACATTTGGGCCCAAGCGTGAAGAGCCCGGCCGATGTGTTGAAAGTCGGTGACGTCATCGCCGTAGAGAAAATAGAGAAGGACGCCAAAGGTGCGGCTTATCCCGCCAACAGCTATGCACTCAGGCAAATTCCAGAGATCGAAGGCGCGTTCGTCGCCATGGACCCCCATACGGGGCGGGTTCTCGCTATGATCGGCGGATACTCCCACGAAAAAAGCCAGTTCAATCGGGCTGTCCAGGCGCGCCGGCAACCGGGCTCCGCTTTTAAGCCATTTGTTTATCTGGCGGCCCTCGACAAGGGATTTACCCCGTCCACGCTGATCTTGGATGCGCCGTTTGTGATTGATCAGGGGCCGGGCCTGCCGAAATGGCGACCGGCCAACTATACGAAAAAGTTTTACGGGCCCAGCACCATGCGGCTTGGGATCGAAAAATCCAGAAACCTGATGACCGTCCGGCTGGCTCAGACCATCGGCATGGACGCCATTTCGGCCTATGCCAAACGGTTCGGTATCGTCGACGAAATGCCCAAGCAACTGGCCATGTCCCTGGGCGCCGGCGAAACGACGCTGCTACGTTTGACCGCTGCCTACGCTATGCTGGTGAATGGCGGGCGGCGGATTAAGCCGACATTGGTGGACCGGATTCAGGACCGTCACGGCAAAACCATTTTCAAACATGACAACCGTATCTGCCCGAAATGCCAGGCCGATCATTGGGTCAACCAGATTGTGCCCCAGATTCCGGAAACCCGTGAAACGGTGACAACTGCTTCGAGCGCCTTTCAGATGGTGTCCATGCTGGAAGGGGTCGTGGAACGGGGCACGGGACGCCGCATCAAGGCCATCGGCAAGCCGTTGGCCGGTAAGACGGGCACGACGAATGACGCGGTCGATACCTGGTTCATGGGCTTTTCACCTGACATTGCCGCGGGAGTGTTCGTCGGCTTTGACCAGCCGCGGTCGCTCGGTAAATTAGAACAAGGCGCCAGCGCCGCCGCGCCGATTTTTAAGGAGTTCATGGAAAAGGCATTGTCGGATAAGCCGGCTATTCCGTTCCGGATTCCGCCGAAAATCCGCCTTGTCAGAGTGAACAGTGAAAACGGCCGTCCGGCACAGCCTGGTGATCGGGGGGTGATCCTGGAGGCGTTTAAGCCCGGCACTGTGCCGGTGGGCAAACAGGAAGTGCTCAGCGGTATTGGCGTTTCCGAAGCTTCGGCCCCGGCGCCGACACAAGGCACCGGCGGGCTGTACTAGGGGCCGAACCTTAAGCCCTCTTGCTCACGACCGGCGAACCGCTTAGAACCCGAACAACGTTTTCATTACGAGTTTTCTCACCTTCTTCGGGAGTTGTCCCAGCATGCGCGCCGAAATCGAATCTCAAGTCGCCGAGATCAAGCAGTCGCTTGAACTGCTGAGGAGGCGCCTTTGACTATGACGCTGCTGTCAGGAAGCTGGACGAGCTAAACTCGCTCGCCGAAGATCCCAAACTTTGGGATGATCCGGATCGCGCGCAGAAAGTGATGCGCGAACGCACCCGGCTGGAATCCGGCATTCAATCGGTCGATGAGATCGCGCGCGACCTTGAAGACAATGTGGAGCTGATTGAGCTTGGCGAGGCTGAGGGCGATGGCGACGTCGTCACCGAGGCGGAAACCGCGCTCGGTAATTTGGCGGGCAAAGTCGATAAAGCCCGCATCCGGGCGCTGCTGTCCGGCGAGGCTGACGGTAATGACTGTTATCTCGAAATCCATGCCGGCGCCGGTGGCACGGAGGCCCAGGATTGGGCGCAAATGCTCCAGCGTATGTACACAAGGTGGGCCGAGAAACGGGGCTATAAGCTGGAGTGGCTGGAAGAAAGCCTGGGCGAAGAAGCCGGGATCAAATCCAGCGTGGTCCTCATCAAGGGTGACGAGTCCTACGGCTGGCTGAAAACCGAAAGTGGTGTACACCGGCTAGTGCGGATTTCGCCCTATGACGCTAGCGCCCGCCGGCACACAAGCTTTGCCTCGGTCTGGGTCTATCCGGTAATCGATGACAATATCGAAGTGGAGATTGAGGAAAAGGATATCCGGGTTGATACTTACCGGGCCTCGGGCGCCGGTGGCCAGCATGTGAACAAGACGGATTCGGCCGTCCGGATTACGCATATTCCAACCGGGATTGTTGTCCAATGCCAGAATGACCGGTCACAACACCGCAATCGGGCGGCGGCCTATTCCATGTTACGCGCCCGTCTCTACGAGGCCGAACTGCAAAAGCGGGAGGAAGAAGCTCAGGCCGAGCACGACGCCAAAACCGATATCGGCTGGGGGCACCAAATCCGGTCCTATGTGCTGCAGCCTTATCAAATGGTGAAGGACCTGCGCACCAACGTGGAAACATCGAACACCCAAGGGGTGTTGGACGGCGATCTGGATGACTTCATGGCCGCCGCCCTGGCGTCCCGGATCGAGGGTTCCGTCACCGAGGAAGGTTAGCCGGACCCGGCGGAAAGGGGCTCGTAATATTCAGGCGTAAATCCGGCGGCGTCCCGGGCTGCTTTTGCAAACGGCGGTTTCAGCTCGCCCTTGAAGCGAGAGCGAACCAGCGACTGAAACGTCTCCACGGGGTCGAGTTTCCGATACCGGCAAATCTCTTCGAACCAACGGACACCGGCCGCGACATGGGCGACTTCCTCCCGCGCAATGACAGAGAGAATGCCGACGGCCTTTTCGTCGCCGGCGGCGGTCAATTTCTCCATCGCCATGGGCGTAGTGTCCAACCCTCGCGCTTCGAGAACCAACGGCACCAACGCCAGTCTTGCCAAAATATCGTCGGTGGTTGCAGCAGCGGCTTCCCATAGACCGTCATGGGCAGGCAGGTCGCCATAGGCTGCGCCATGGGCCTCTAGGTATCCGGCCAGCAGGGAAAAGTGCCGGGCTTCATCCCGCGCCACATCCACCCAATCGTCGAAGAATTTTTTGGGCATGTCAGGTGCGCCAAAACGCGCGATCAGGTCCCAGGCAAGGTCGATGGCGTTTAATTCGATATGGGCAATGGCGTGTATGAAAGCGATCCGGCCTGTGGGACTATTCACCCGGCGGCGCGGCATGTCCCTGGGCGGGCGGAGTTCAGGGTGGTCCGGTCGGGCTGGACGTTCGGGCGGGTGGGCGTCCCCTGTTTCTGCAAATTCGCCGCCGCGCCAGGCTTGCGCGATCTCGACCGAGAGCCGGGCTTTCTCCGCCGGATCAGGGCATTGTAGGACGCGGCAGGCCTCTTCCCGCAATGTGCTCCAATCGGTCACGCTGGATCGGGGAGATGGCGTTGGTAAATGTCGCTAACGGCAGACGCGCTGGCATTCAAAGAGTCGACCAAGTCGTCAATTCCGTCGCATTGTCCCACTTGCGACATGATGATCTGAAGCGCGCGAGGCACCTCGTCGGCATTGGTCGGCCGGAAATCGCCGGCAATGGTGAGGCGCAGCAGGCCCTGAACCGCTTGGTACAGATCGAGCGCCTCAATTAGAGAGGTGGCTTCGCTGGCCTCGACAAGATCCGCCTTTGACAGATTATCGAGTGCTGTTCGGGTGTTTTGCGACAGGATGCCGGGATTTTCATGGGCATGGAGAAGCTGCAGGTATTGAGCAACGAACTCCACATCCAATAAGCCGCCTCTCACATACTTGATATCCCAAACGGATTCGGTGTGGCGTTCTCCATCGATCCTTTGGCGCATCTCGGCGATATCGGTTCTCAAAGTCTTGGGATCGCGCTTGCGAGTTAGGTTCTCCCGGATGATGGCGTCGGTTTTTTCTGCCAGGGACGAGGACGCGCCCAGAACGCGGGACCGGGAAAGCGCCATTTGCTCCCACGTCCATGCGGCTTCCTCCTGATATTTCGAAAACCCAGAAATATGAGAGGCAATCGGACCGGCATTGCCCGATGGCCGCAATCGCATATCGATTTCATAGAGTTTGCCGTTGGCCGTCGGTGCGGTGACCGCGTTGATCAGGCGTTGGGTCAGGCGGGCATAATATTGGCCGATAGAGAGCGGCTTTTCACCATCCGATTGTGAAGCGTTCTCGTCATGATCATAGACAATGATGAGATCGAGATCAGATGCGGGGGTCATTTCCCGGCCGCCCAGCTTGCCCATGGCCAGAATAAGCCAGTTGCCGCCCGGAACTATTCCGTGCTGGGCTTGGAATTCTTCTTCCACTTTCGCCTGGAGGCTGGTCAGGGAAGCCTCCGCGATATCGCTATAGCCCCGGCAAATGGTCTGCCAGTCCGATAGATTTTTCAGCGCCTGCACACCCAGTTGGAGCCGCCGGTCATTGCTCCATACGCGGACGGCATCGAGTATCTCCTCGAAATAGTCGCAGCGCGACAGCCGTCCACCAAGCTCTTCCTTCAATCCTTCCAATGGCGGCAGTTGTTCGTAGAAATCTGGTTCAAGAACGCTATCCAGGCAACTGGGATGCCGCCCTAAGTGTTCTGCCAGTTTCGGCGCGCTGCCCATGATCTCGGCCAGCAGACTGAGTAGCGGCGGATGAGCCCGGAACAGGGAAAAGAGCTGGATGCCGGACGGCAAGCCCGAGAGAAAAGCGTCAAACCGCCGAAAGGCGCCATCTGGATCAGGGGTTGAACCGAATACGGCGATCAGTTCCGGCGCGAGCTCGGTCATGATCTGCCGCGCTCGTTCTGTCGCGGTGGCGCGGTAGCGGCCCCGGTGCCAGCCCCGGACGGTTTCAATTACCAAGGGCGGATTTTCGAATCCAAGCCGCGACAAGGTTTGTACTGTATCGGGATCATCATCGCTGCCGGTGAAACTCAGATTGCCGCCAACTTCATCGGCGTGGCTCAACTCCGCCGCTTCCTCGAACAGGCGTGCATAGTGAGTTTCTACCCGGCGCAGGTGAAACAATATCTCCTCGCGGAACGTCTCAACCTGCGCATGGCCCATGAAGGCGGCAAATTTCATGAGTTCGTCTTGGCCTTCCGGCAGGGTGTGGGTTTGCTGGTCTTCCATCATCTGCAACCGGTGTTCCACCGTGCGAAGATACCAATAAGTCTCGGTGAGGTCGGCGGCCGTTCCGGGCTCAACCTGGCCAGCCTCCACCAGTCGGATCAAAGCGCCGCACGTCGTCTGTTCCCGCAAACTCGGATCACGACCGCCCCAGATAAGTTGTTGGGTTTGGGCATAGAACTCGATCTCGCGAATGCCACCCCGGCCCAGTTTGACATTATGCCCTTCAACGGCGATAGCGCTGCCACCCCGGTGGGAGTTGATTTGCCGTTTGATGGAATGAATGTCCTCAATGGCGGCAAAGTCCAAATTCTTCCGCCAAACAAAGGGCTGCAGACGCTGCAGGAACAATTCGCCGGCAGCCGTGTCGCCGGCAATTTGCCGCGCCTTGATCATGACGGCCCGTTCCCAGTTCTGCCCCATGCTTTCATAGTAAGTTTCCGCCGCATCCACCGAAATGGCCAGCGGGGTAGAGCTCGGATCGGGGCGCAGTCGCAGATCAGTGCGGAACACGTATCCATCGGCCGTTCGCTCCGACAGCATGGTGACCAGGTCTCGGGTCAGGCGCACGAACTGCCGGTTCAGATTGTCGGGATTATCGGTGTCGATGACGTCACGATCATAGAACACCATCAGATCAATATCGCTGGAGTAATTGAGTTCATAAGCGCCAAGCTTTCCCATGCCCAGAACGATAAAGCCGGAGCCGTTCTCCGGATCGGTTTCATCGGTCAGCGAGAAGGCCCCCAACTTGGCGTATTTGCGCAATAGCACCGACGTTGCGGCCCGGACCGCGTCGCCGGCGACGCGGCTGATGTGTGCGGTGACATCCGCCGGTTCCAAAGTTCCCGAAAGGTCACCCAGCGCAATGGCGGTAGAGGCCAATTTTTTTAGGTTTCGTAAACGTTTCGAGGCATAAGATTCTTCGGACAACAACAAATCTTCGGAGGTCAGCGCAGCGAAACAATCCGCCAGAACGTTATCCGGTCCGTTCTCGATCATGGAGACGAACTCAACCGGACAAGTAATGGCGCTTTGGGTCAGGAAGGGGGATGCGCCGAACACGGCTTCGATAAAGTTTCTTTTTTCCCCATCCGCCAGAACCGCTTCAAAGCGGGAGCCCAGCGTTTCATCTTCGCATTGACCTACGGCCTGGCTAAGCCGTTCCAACCCGATCTGGGCGTGATCAGGGTCAGCGGCAACTGGAAGCCGGGGGTGATTAACGATAGTATCTGGTGGTGGCATGGCAGACCGTTCTTTTGCGAACAGACTGCTTGAACCTTTCATTGTGGTCAAGAAAACCTGCGGTCGATGATAATATGTTTTCTAGCCCTGTCATAACCTAGGTCGAGATGGAAGAAGATAACACACAACAACAGTCCAAGAGCCGCTTTCTTGGGCGAACCCTCCGTTGGACGCTTCAATTAACGGGGGTCCTCGTCGTGGGCGTCGCGATCCTCACCGGCGTCGTGGCCTGGCGCCTGACATCCGGCCCTCTGTCGATTGGCTTTCTTACGCCTTACTTCGAACGTGCGCTGAGTGACAGCAATAAGTCGTTCCAAATTGATGTTGACGATACGATTTTGACGTGGATCGGCGGTGATCGGACAATGGATATACGCCTCGTCGGCTCCCGAATTTTAAACGCCGACGGAAACCTCGTGGCGCAAATCCCTGATCTGTCGGTTGCGTTGAGTGCCAAGAGTTTACTGCGCGGTAACATTGTTCCGCAAAGCCTGTCGGTTCTCAATCCATCCCTCCGCGTGGTTCGACGGTTTGACGGATCGCTGGATGTGGGCATGGGTGAAAGCGATCAATCCGGCAACGAATTTTCGCAAAGATTTTTCCAGGAATTGTTTCTCAAGCCGGACCGGGAGCGGCAGTTCGGATTTTTGACCCGCGTGGAAATTGTGAACGGCTCTCTGTTGATAGATGACCGTAGGCTGGGTGTTGTCTGGCGCGCTCCCCGGGCGAATATGTCTCTCTCCAGGGACCATGACGGATTGAACGGCTGGGCGGATCTAGATGTCCGTCTCGGCGGGAAGACGGCCAAGCTGACCGCGGCCGGGTCGTTCTCGGCCAGTGATCCGAATATCCCGCTCTCCGTGACATACAGCAATGTGGCGCCGGCGGCCCTGGCGGCTATCTCACCGCAATTTGATGTGTTCAGGAATCTAAATCTGCCCTTGCGCGGCCAGGCTAATCTGGTGGTCCGGCGGGATGGTTCGGTGGTCGAGAGCAAGTTCAAGGTTCGGGGCGGCGCCGGCACGGTTGAGTTACCGCTGCCGAACCCGATCGTTCTGAATCTTCAGTCGGCGATTTTCGAAGGCTCCTATGATTCGACCCGTGAGCACGTGGAGATGAGTGATCTAACCCTGGATTTCGGTGAGAGGGGAGAGCTCCGGTTGCCGGCGCCCGCCAACCACGCATTTCCGGTTCAACGGATCAAGGCTGCGGGAAGTTTTACCATTCCGACTTCCCGCTTCGAGTTACGCCGGATGACGGCCGATCTTGGCATTGCGACCGCGCGAATCGACGCCATCGTTCACGAAATCGCGGGTCATTACTCGCTTGTCGCCAGTGGGGAAATCGAAGATGTAAAAGTTGCGACCTTCGATCAGTTATGGCCGGAGACCTGGGGTAATCTTACCCGAACTTGGATCAAGAAAAACATTACTGACGGCGAGATGCCATTGGCGCGGGCGAAACTAAATGGCCGGTGGGTCAAGGGCCTCGGATTCCAAGTGGATTCGCTGATCGGGGACATGTTCCTCAGCGATATGACGGTTGATTATCTCTCACCGATGCCAGAAGCCGTTCACGCACATGGCCGGGCAAAGTTTGATCAAAAGAGTTTCGAAATCAATGTGGATGAAGGTGAAGTCGCAGGACTGGCTGTTACCGGCGGGCGTATACTATTCACGGATTTGGATAAATACGATCAGTTCGCGGACATAGAACTCTATTTCCGAGGCGCGGTGCAGAACGCTTTAAAACTTATTGATCATGAGCCGCTTAAGTTCGCCGAAGCTGTTGGTTTCGAAACCGCAAATGCGAAGGGTGAGGCGACAGGCCGTATTAGTCTGAACTTCCTGCTGGAGCGGACGATGACCCAGGACTCTGTTAAGGTCCGCGCAAGTTCCAAGCTTAAAAATGTCGCCATGGATGGCTTTGTCGCCGGGTTGGATATCGACGATGGCGAGTTCACCCTTACCGCGGACAATCAGAAGCTTGATGTTGTGGGCAGGGCTAAGTTGGCTAACGTCGATGCCACGCTGTCTTGGCGGGAAATTTTTGCTGCGGACGCGTCCACGAAACGGAGCTACATGGCCCGCGCCAGATTGTCCGAGAGCGACTGGCGCCGTCTGCTATTCTTGGAAAATGTTCCCTCGGTAGGCGACTATATCTCCGGTCCGATTCAAGCCGATGTGGATGTGGATTTCGATCAACAGGAGCGGGGGGTTGTCTCAGCACGCCTCAATCTCGCGCAAACAAATTTGGCCATTCCGGAATTTGCTTGGCGTAAGTCGCCGAGGGTTCAGGCGCTCGCGGAAGTGAAAGCCAACTTGACCGGCAATAGACTCAGTAGGATTTCAGAAATCAAGGTGAACGGCGGGGGGCTCGAAATTGAGGCGTCGGCGGATATGGATTCGTCCGGCGGGTTGACGGAAGTCACGTTTGGGAAAGTCCGCTTCGGCGGCAATGATCTTCGCGGCAGTCTCCGGCCGGCGGACGGCGGTTGGCGCGTTTCCGTTGCCGGAGATCGGTTGGACCTCGTTGCCTTGTTGGAAGACCAAGCCGACGACGAGGACGGCCGGGACACGCCCCCCGTCAGGATCAATTTGGATGTAGATCAGGTGCGGCTATATCCCGGAAAGTCTCTTTCAAGTGTCAAGGGAGACTTGTTTCACAGTGGACGGATTTGGCGCAGTATGTCGCTGGAAGCGCAGTTGCCGAACCGCCGGTCGCTGGTGGTTAAAATGCTGCCGCAGAACGGTAAGCGCATCCTGCAGGTGGCCGCCAAGGACGCAGGCGAGATGCTCCAGGTCTTCGATATTTACGATAATATTGTCGGCGGACAACTCGGCCTGAAGGCGGAGTTCGAAGATGATACACCTCGGTCAAAAGTCTCCGGCAGCGTGGCGATTGAGAGTTTCCGTTTGATTGACGCACCGGTCATGGCGCGCCTGCTGGGTGTGGCTTCTATTGTTGGTATTCCCGACGGGTTGACCGGCACAGGCCTCTCCTTCCAGCAGATGAACCTCCCCTTTACGCTCGAAAACCATGTCATCGAAATCAAAGACGGCAAGGCCGGCGGGTTCAATCTGGGCATAACCGCGAGCGGCACTGTCGATACCAAGGCCGACCTGATTGATATCAAAGGATCGATTGCGCCCTTGGACAAACTCAACAGCCTATTGGGCAATATCCCCTTGTTGGGCGTTTTCTTCTCCGCCGGTGAAAAGGGCGGCGGCGTGTTCGCAGCTGAATACACGATGAAGGGCGACGTAAAAGACCCGGAAATTACCGCGAATCCGCTGACCGCACTGACACCCGGTATTTTCAGGCGTATTTTTGATGTGTTTGATGTTAAGGAGCCAGGGCCCGGAGAGGGACCTCAGCCTGAAATACCTGAATCCGATCTGGCCAAATAGCTTTTCCGCCGTTTAAACCGACTTTACCAGCACGTGCCGCTTCTTGCCGGCCGAGAGTTTGATGACGCCATCACCATTGATGTCGGCGCTGGAAATAGCCTGCATTTCGTTGCTGACGGACACGTCATTTACCCGTGCGCCATTTCCCTGAATGAGCTTTCGCGCCTTTCCCTTGGACTCAGCCAGGCCGGCCTGGTGGAAAAGCTCAAAAGCGGCAATGCCGTCATTCAGTGAAGCGGCTGCTACCTCTATCGTTGGCAGATCCTCGCCGGCGCCTCCGTCAGCAAAGGTCTGACGCGCCGTCTCCGCCGCCGCCGCTGCGGCTTCATCGCCATGGCACATGCCGGTCACTTCGTTGGCCAGGATGATTTTGGCCTCGTTGATCTCGGCGCCGTCCAGGGCTTCCAGCCTGGCGATCTCGTTCAAGGGTAACTCCGTGAACAGCCGGAGGAACCGGCCAACGTCGGCATCCTCGGTGTTCCGCCAATACTGCCAGAACTCGTAGGCAGAGAGCTGCTGCTCATCAAGCCAAACCGCGCCGGCGGCGGTCTTCCCCATCTTGGCGCCCGACGAGGTGGTCAATAACGGGCTGGTCAAACCGAACAATTGCTTAGCATCGACCCGGCGCCCGAGTTCGACCCCGTTTACAATATTTCCCCACTGATCCGAGCCGCCCATCTGCATGGTGCAGTTGTACCGCCGCGAGAGTTCCAGGAAGTCATAGGCCTGGAGGATCATATAGTTGAACTCCAGGAAGGTCAGTGGCTGTTCACGATCCAGGCGCAGCTTCACGCTGTCGAAGGTCAACATGCGGTTGATGGTAAAGTGCGGACCGTAATCCCGGAGAAAATCAATGTAGGCCAATTCGTCCAGCCAGTCGGCGTTATTCGCCATAACCGCGTCCGAAACACCGTTTCCGAAGGTTAGGTATTTGGAGAAGATCGTTTTAATCCCCTCCATATTCTCGTTGATTTTTTCGACGGTCAGAAGCTGCCGGCTTTCGTCCTTACCGGAGGGATCACCGACCTTGGTCGTGCCGCCGCCCATCAGCACAATAGGCTGGTGCCCGGTTTGCTGCAGCCAGCGCAAAAGCATTACCGGCAGCAGGCTGCCCACGTGCAGGCTCGGCGCCGTGCAGTCGAAACCGATATAGGCCGTGATGGTTTCCGTGGCGGCTTTCTTGTCCAGCGCCTCGATGTCGGTGCACTGATGCAGAAACCCCCGTTCGGTCACGGTATGTACAAAGTCTGACTTGTATTTGGCCAAGGCTCATCGTCTCCTGAAACGTACGTATTCCGATCCTTGCCGGAAGGCCGGTCGTTTAGCACAATCGAACATTGGGTACAATTGTGAGGCGGGACCGGAATTATTCATGTCGGAAAAGATGTTCACCGCGTTGGGGTTGATGAGCGGCACATCCATGGACGGGATCGACGCGGCCATCGTCCGGACGGATGGGGGCGAGACGGTTGAGCCAATTGCGTTCCAATCTTTTGCCTATCCTGAAGACTTCCGCGAGCGGCTGAGGCGATTGATAGACACGGGTGAAGGGCGAGATGAGGTTGAGCGAGACCTCACCGAGCGCCACGCCGAGGCGGTGACGTTCTGTCTCAAGGCGGGCGCTTTGTTGGCAAATGATCTGGATCTTATTGGATTTCACGGCCACACCATTGATCATGCGCCGGCGGAAGGCCGTACGGTGCAGATTGGCGATGGGCAATATCTGGCAAGCCGCATCGGGGTCCCTGTAATCAATGATTTCCGGACTAATGATGTGGCCCAAGGAGGAGAAGGTGCACCCTTCGCCCCCGCCTATCATCGAATTTTGACAGTGGGAATGCCCCGGCCGACGGTGGTGTTGAATCTGGGCGGGGTCGGTAACGTGACGTGGATCGGCGGCGACGGGGAGGGGGCGCTGCTGGCCTTTGATACGGGGCCGGGGAATGCCTTGATTGATGACTGGGTCCTGGCCGCGACCGGAGAGCCCTACGATGATGATGGAAATTTGGCAGCCATGGGGACTGTTGACCGGACCGCCCTGGCGGCGCTTTTGGCTCATCCTTATTTCCAATTACCCCCGCCCAAGTCATTGGACCGGAACGATTTCGATCCGTCGCCGGTGAATGGTTTGTCGCTGGAAGACGGCGCGGCGACCCTTGGCGCGTTCACGGTGGAGACCATTGCCCGCGCCACAGCATTCTTTCCGGCGCCGGCGCTGCGTTGGATTGTCTGCGGCGGCGGACGCAAGAACAGTTGGCTGATCGAAGAATTGAGCAGAGCCCTTGGCGTGGACGTTGACTCGGCCGAGGAGGTGGGCTGGAACGGTGACGCGGTCGAGGCCGAGGCGTTTGCTTTCCTTGCGGTGAGGTCGCATCTAGGCCTGCCGCTCAGCTATCCGGGCACGACAAAAGTTCCGGCCCCGGCGACCGGCGGGGTCCGGCACGACCCTTAAAGCCGGCTAGGCTTTCTTTTTCTTTTTCGCTTTTGGTTTTTCTTCCGGCGGATTGAGCGCGGCGTCGAGATAGTTACCCATCGATTTGGACAGGTCTTCAAACTTATCCTGATAGAAGTGATTGGCGCCCTTGATCAAATCCATGGCGACGGAAATGTTCTTTTGCCCATCAAGCTTGTTGGCCAGCTTCTGCACCGCATCCGAGGGGACGTGTTCGTCCGCATCACCGTGCACGATCAACCCAGAGGACGGGCACGGGGCCAGAAAGGAAAAATCCTCTGAATGGGCGGGTGGAGAAACGGAGATAAAACCCTCGATTTCCGGCCGGCGCATCATCAACTGCATGGAGATCAGCGCGCCGAAGGAATAGCCGCCGATCCAGGAGAACGGACTGTTCGGATTGATCTGTTGGATCCAGTCGAACGCGTAGGCCGCATCGCTAAGCTCGCCGATACCGCTGTCGAACACGCCTTGGGATCGGCCGACGCCTCTGAAATTGAAGCGCAGCACGGAAAAACCGTGGTCCGCAAAGCTATTGTACATCGTATAGACGATGCGATTGTTCATATTACCGCCGTGCAGCGGGTTGGGATGCAGGACGATGGCGATAGGGGCATCGGCCTTTTTGCTCTGATGATATCGGCCTTCAAGGCGTCCATCAGGACCATTGAAAATGACTTCAGGCATGATTTTCCGGGGTTCGTCTGGTGTCAGGGTTACAATTACCCGACAGATTTAATCCGATATTTGGTTAATGCAATAACCTTGCGTCCAAATATTAGTTGACTAAATTAGTCGGAATAGGTACATCGCTGTCGCATATATACGGGTTCCGGCGACAGAACCCAAGCAGAAAGCTGAGCTGGCGCGGAGAATCCGACGCCTACTGAATAAGGAATAACACCGGATGGAACAGAGTTTTTTTCAAAGACTCGGCGAAGACATAGATTCTTACATTGAACGCGATCCGGCGGCCCGGTCCCGGTTGGAGGTAATTCTCTGCTATCCGGGCTATCACGCCATCCTGTTTTATCGGATTGCCAATGCCCTTTGGCGGCGGCGATTTTTTCTTTTGGCCCGGTTCATTTCCAATATCGGCAAGATTTTAACCGGGATCGAAATTCATCCCGGCGCGACCATTGGCCGACGGCTGTTTATTGACCACGGCAATGGCGTGGTTGTCGGCGAAACCTCGGAGATCGGGAACGATGTGACGCTCTATCAGGGGGTAACCCTGGGCGGCACGTCTTTGGAGAAGGGTAAGCGCCACCCGACCCTGGAGGATTTTGTCATCGTGGGTTCCGGCGCACAGGTGCTTGGGCCTCTGGTGGTCGGCGAACGGGCGCGAATCGGCGCCAACGCCGTGGTCCTGACCGAGGTGCCAAAGGGCGCGACGATGGTCGGTATTCCGGCAAAGATCGTCATGGGCCGGGGCAAGAAAAAGGAAGAAGCCTTTACCGCTTACGGTACACCCACCGAAGACCTGCCTGATCCGGTGGCGCGCAGCTTCGAAAGCTTGCGGGCGCAGTTGATTGAACTGACCAACCGGGTCGAGGAGTTGGAAGCGGAGAAAGCGCAACACCAATCGGACCAGGATGATGAACCGGATCAGCCGGCATCATCCTGCGGTTCTTAAAGATTTAGACGTGAAGTTTGATAGCTGAAGGAGTAGACCCGTGAAACTCAGCACAAAAGGCCGGTATGCAGTAATGGCAATGGCGGATCTGGCCCGTCAAAGCCGTGGCGGTCCCGTGGCGCTCGCCGATATTGCGGAACGCCAGGATATTTCCCTCTCGTATTTGGAACAGTTGTTCGGAAAACTGCGCAAAGGGCATCAGGTGAAAAGTGTTCGTGGCCCCGGCGGCGGATATCTTCTCGCCCGCGATCCCGCCCAAATGCGGATTTCCGACATCATCATGGCGGTGGATGAGCCGATCAAAGCCACCCGATGCACGCCGGGCTCGCCGCAAGGCTGCCAGTCTGACCGTAGCCGGTGTCTGACCCATGATTTGTGGGAGGAACTGGACACCCAGATTAATCTGTTTCTGAGCTCGGTCTCCCTTGAAGACGTGGTCGAAAGCCGGGTCTTGGGTCTGGGCAGCCGCTTGGCGACTCCTCGCACCGTCCTCGGACCGGAGCTGGGCAATCGTCCAGCCGTTGAGAATCGGGAAGCTGCGGTTCCGGCGGAGTAATCATGACGGCCTACCTTGATTATAACGCGACGGCGCCGGTCCGCGCCGAAGTCGCCGAAGCGGTGAGCAAAGCGCTCGCGCTCGGGGGCAATGCATCATCCGTCCATTCGCGGGGGCGGGAGGCGCGGCGCGTTGTCGAGGAAGCTCGGGAAAAGGTCGCGGCCCTGGTGGGCGCAAGCCCGGCGGAGGTGATTTTCACCGGCAGCGGCACCGAGGCGAATAATCTGGCCCTCAGCGGCGCGTCGGCTGGTCGCGTAGCCGTCTCGGCGGTGGAACATGATTCCGTGTTGCGGGTCGCACCAAATGGGATCCGACTTGGTGTGGACGCTGACGGCCGAGTGAACCTTACGGAGCTCGAGAGCTTTCTGTCTGATGATGGGACCGCGTTGATTTCGGTTATGGCGGCCAATAACGAGACC
Organism: uncultured Rhodospirillaceae bacterium; assembly: GCA_964611435.1. Classification (GTDB taxonomy): domain Bacteria; phylum Pseudomonadota; class Alphaproteobacteria; order Rhodospirillales; family UBA2165; genus JAYPHU01. Next base: position 109,748 of record CAZSXT010000005.1, read on the forward strand.
GGTGTGATGCAGCCGATCCAGGAAGCCGCTGCGCTGCTACAAAGCCATGATGCGCTGCTTCATGTAGACGCGGTACAGGCCGCCGGCAAAATCGATATTTCCCGCGACCAAATGGACGCCGATCTGATGACGTTATCGGCTCACAAGTTGGGTGGTCCGCAGGGCGTCGGCGCGCTCATCATCCGCGACGGCATGGATCTCGAACCGCTCGTCAAAGGCGGCGGGCAGGAACGCTCCCGCCGGGCGGGCACGGAAAACGTGGCTGGCATCGCCGGATTTGGCGTTGCCGCTGAATTGGCGCTGAACGAATTGGATCAGATGGATCGAATTGCGGCTTTACGTGACCGGCTTGAAATCGAAATCAATAAAATTGCGCCGGACACCCGTGTCTTGGGCGCCGCCGGGCCCCGGCTCGCCAATACGTCGTGCTTGACCATGCCCGGCGTCAGCGCCGAAAGTCAGGTGATGTCGCTTGATTTGGCGGGCGTGATGGTGAGCGCCGGCTCCGCCTGTTCGTCCGGCAAAGTAACCACATCTCACGTACTCACCGCCATGGGTCTTTCAGAGGCCGAGGCGAATACGGCGATCCGGATCAGTCTCGGCTGGGCGTCGGTCAAGGAAGATGTAGATGCGTTCCTCAACGCTTGGGGCGAACTCTATCGGCGCACCCGCAAGCAGGAATTGGAGGCCTCCGCCGCATGACCGAGCGCCGCCGCCAGCCCCTGTATCTGGATAACCACGCGACCACGCCGGTGGACCCGCGGGTGCGGGACGCCATGATGCCGTACTTCAACGAGATATTCGGTAATCCCCATTCCGGCAGTCATGCCTTCGGCTGGGAAGCGGCCGAGGCGGTGGAGATGGCCCGCGAACAGATCGCCGCGATGATCGGCGCGGACACGGACGAAATCATTTTTACCTCCGGCGCGACCGAGGCCAACAATTTGGCGATCAAGGGCGTCGCCCGGTTTTACGCTGAAAAGAAAAACCACATTATCACCTGCGCCACCGAACACATGTGTGTGTTGGACTCCTGCTTTCAGTTGGAAAGTGAAGGTTTCAAGGTCACCTATTTGCCGGTGGAGCCTGATGGGCTTTTGGACCTGGACAAACTGCGGGACGCCATTACGGATCAAACGCTCCTGGTCTCCATCATGACCGTGCAGAACGAGATCGGCACCATCCAGCCCATGGCGGAGATCGGCGCAATCTGCAAGGAACACAACGTCTTTCTGCATTCCGATGCGGCGCAGGCGGTGGGTAAGATACCGCTGGATGTCAAAGAGATGCAGATCGATCTAATGAGCATCACGGCCCATAAGATCTACGGGCCCATGGGCGTCGGCGCGCTTTACGTTACCAAGAAGCCGCGGGTCCTGTTAGAGCCGTTGTTCAGTGGCGGCGGTCAGGAAAAGGGATTGCGCTCCGGCACGTTGCCGCCGCCCCTTTGCGTCGGGTTCGGCAAGGCGTTGGAGATCGCAGCGCAAGAAATGCCGGCGGAAGCAAAACGTTTAGGTCGGATGCGGGACCTGTTGATTGATCGTCTGACAGATGAACTGGACGGTATCCATATCAACGGCACGATGGAACACCGGGTGCCGGGTAATCTGAACATCAGCATTGAAAGGGCGGACGCGGAAAGCCTGATGGCGGCTCTGCCTGACCTGGCCATGTCCTCGGGTTCGGCCTGTACGTCGGCATCCGAGGATTCTTCCCATGTGCTCAAATCGATCGGCCTGCCGAATGAACTGGCGGAGGCCAGCCTGCGGATCGGTCTGGGTCGCTTTAATGAAGAGGCCGATGCCGTTTATGCGGTTAATCGCCTAATCGAGGAAATTAGAAACGTTCGCGCCGATCGGCATGATATTGCCGCAGCGGAACAGAGTGAAAGAGTAGGAAAGTAGAGATGACAGCAGTCACGGAAACGATCGATCAGGTAAAGGAAGTCGAAAAGTACAAGTACGGCTTTGTAACCGATATCGAGGCGGATACCGCACCCAAGGGCCTGAACGAAGACATCGTCCGCTTTATTTCGGCCAAGAAGAACGAGCCTGAATGGCTGCTGGAGTGGCGGCTGAAGGCGTTCCGCCACTGGCTCACCATGGAAGAGCCCGACTGGGCCAAGGTCGGCTATCCGGAGATCGATTACCAGGACGCCTATTACTATTCCGCGCCCAAAAAGAAAGAAGACGGGCCCGAAACCCTGGATGACGTGGACCCGGAGCTACTGGCCACCTATGAAAAACTTGGCATTCCCCTGTATGAACAGGAAATCCTGGCCGGCGTGAAAAACGTCGCCGTGGACGCGGTCTTCGACAGCGTTTCCGTCGCGACCACGTTCAAGGAGACGCTCGCCAAGCACGGCGTGATCTTCTGCCCGATTTCCGAAGCGGTGCAGAATCATCCCGAACTGGTGCAGAAGTACATGGGCTCGGTCGTGCCCTATTCGGACAACTTCTTCGCCACGCTAAACTGCGCGGTCTTCACCGATGGGTCCTTCGTCTACATTCCCAAGGGTGTGCGTTGCCCGATGGAGTTATCGACCTATTTCCGCATCAACGCCGCCAACACGGGCCAGTTTGAACGTACGCTGATCATCGCGGAAGAGGGGTCTTACGTTTCCTACTTGGAAGGCTGCACCGCACCGATGCGGGATGAAAACCAGCTTCACGCCGCCGTGGTGGAATTGGTCGCGATGGACGACGCGGAAATCAAGTATTCCACCGTGCAAAACTGGTATCCCGGCGACGAAAACGGCGTCGGCGGCATCTATAACTTTGTCACCAAGCGCGGCGCCTGCCGGGGCAAGAACTCCAAGATTTCGTGGACCCAGGTGGAAACCGGCTCGGCGGTGACCTGGAAGTATCCGAGTTGCATCCTGCAGGGTGATAATTCGGTGGGTGAGTTCTATTCGGTCGCCATCACCAACAATTATCAGCAGGCGGATACGGGCACCAAGATGATTCATCTGGGCAAGAACACCTCGTCCCGGATCATCGCCAAGGGCATCTCCGCCGGTAAATCCCAAAGCACCTATCGCGGGCTTGTGAAAATGATGCCCAAGGCCGATGGCGCAAGAAATTATACCCAGTGCGACTCCCTGCTGATCGGCAAGGAATGTGGCGCGCACACGGTGCCGTATATCGAAAGCCGAAATAAATCGGCGAAGGTCGAACATGAAGCCACCACGTCGAAGATCGCAGATGATCAACTGTTTTATTGCCGTCAGCGCGGCATGGATGAAGAGGAAGCCATCGCCTTGATCGTCAACGGGTTCTGCCGTGAGGTTCTGCAGGAGCTGCCGATGGAATTCGCGGTGGAAGCCCAGAAACTGGTTGGCATCAGCCTTGAAGGCAGTGTCGGATAATCAAAAGAGAAAAAGAGTAACGTCAAAATGCTAGAAATCAAAAATCTACACGCAAGCGTCGATGGGACGGAAATCCTGAAGGGCATCAATTTGTCCATGGGACCGGGCGAAGTGCACGCCATCATGGGTCCTAACGGGTCGGGTAAGAGTACCTTGTCTTATGTGCTCTCGGGCCGCGACGGTTACGAGGTGACCGAGGGTAGCGCGACCTTTAATGGCAAGGATCTATTGGATATGGACCCGGAAGAGCGCGCCGGTGAAGGCGTCTTCCTGGCGTTCCAATACCCGGTGGAGATCCCCGGCGTCTCGACCATGAACTTCCTCAAGGCCTCGGTGAATTCGGTCCGCAAGTATCGCGGCGAGAACGAGTTGGACGCGATGGATTTTCTGAAATTCGTCCGGGAAAAGACCAAAGTCCTGAATATTACCGACGATATGCTGAAGCGCGCGGTCAATGTGGGCTTCTCCGGTGGGGAAAAAAAACGCAACGAGGTGCTGCAGATGGCGGTGCTGAACCCGACCCTCGCCATTCTGGATGAAACGGACAGCGGCCTGGACGTGGATGCTCTCCGAATCGTTGGTGAGGGGGTGACCGCACTGCGCTCGCCTGAACGCTCCATGTTGGTGATCACTCACTATCAGAGGCTCTTGGATCACATCGTACCCGACCACGTGCATGTGCTCGCCCACGGTAAGATCGTCAAGTCGGGCGGTAAGGACTTGGCGCTGGAATTGGAGAAAAATGGTTACGCCGAATACACGGCGGAAGCGGCTTAAGGGGACGCGCGTAAAATGTCACTGTCACCCACTAGCCAGAAAATGCTCGACCGGTTCGAGGCGATAAAAGCCGAGCTGCCAGGTGCGGATCAGCCGTGGCTGGCGGCGCTCCGGGAGAAATCGGCTGCGATCTTCCGGGAGAAAGGCCTGCCGACCCAGCGGGATGAGGAATGGAAATACACCGGCCTCGGTGCGCTGGAAAAATTGGAGTTGTCAGCAACTCCTGAGCCCGCTCAGGTTCAAGCGGATATATTACCGGCGGCGATCAGCGCCGACTCCCGGCTGGTCTTCGTCGACGGGCGCTTCGACGTATCCTTATCTCAGATCGAACAAGCTGCCGGCGTCACCGTGACAACATTCGGCGGGCTGCTCGCCTCGCAGCCGGAGGCATTGGAAAATCTGATGGTTGGGGCCGATGACGGCTTGCCCATGTTGGCCCTCAACGGCGCGCTGCAGGAAGACGGCTATGTGGTCGGGCTAGATGCTGGCGTGGTTGCCGACAAACCTATTGAAGTGCTGTACGTGGACACCGGGAACGCGGCGCGGGTCTGTCAGCCCCGGAATATTATTGTGGCCGGTGATAACGCTCGGGTGCGGGTGGTTGAAAGCCATGTCGGTTTGGCCGAAGCCTCTCAGGTGTTTTTCAACGGTGTGACACTGGTTTCGGCGGCTGCTGGCTCGCGGATTGAGCATGTCCGGCTGCAAACTCAGTCTGCGGGTGCGGTCCATGTGAATACGATCCGCGCCAATGTAGCCAAGGACGCCGCCTATCAGAGCTTTGTCCTGGCCAGCGGCGGCGATGTCGCACGGGACGAAATTCAAGTGTCCCTGGACGCGTCCGGAGCGGCGGCGAAGCTGCATGGCGTCTATCTGGGCGGCCGCAAGCAGGTGATCGACAATACGACCCTGATCACCCACCGCGCACCGCACACGGCCAGTGAGGAAATGTATCGTGGCGCGTTGGATGCCGACTCCCGGGGCGTGTTTCAGGGGAACATTCTGGTGGAGCAGGGCGCCGACGGGACCGACGGCCAGATGAGCAACAAGACTTTGTTACTGTCCAACGAGGCGGAGATCGACAGCAAACCCCAACTTGAAATTTACGCGGACGATGTTAAATGCGCCCACGGTACAACCGCCGGGGAATTGGACGATGATGCCCTCTTCTATCTTCGGTCCAGGGGTGTGCCGGAAAATACCGCCCGCGCCATGTTGGTGGAGGGTTTTCTGGCCGAGGTGATTGGGGATTTCGGGGCGGAAGATTTAAACGACATGCTAATCGGCCGGGTTTCGGATTGGCTGACAACGAATGAACAAGGATAAGGACGGCATGGATACGCCCATCAATATATCTGATGTCGGGAGCGGCTACGACGTCGAGGCCGTTCGCCGCGATTTTCCGATCCTGCAGACAGAGGTCAATGGCCATCGGCTGGTGTTCCTCGACAGCGGCGCCAGCGCGCAAAAGCCGGCCGCCGTGATCGACGCCATGGATGCGGCCTATCGCGGGGCGTACGCCAATGTGCACCGGGGCGCCTATACGTTGAGCCAGATGGCCACCGATGGCTATGAAAATGCCCGGAAGACAGTGACCAAGTATCTGAACGCCGCTTCCGCTGACGAGATCATCTTCACCCGCAACGTCACCTCGGCGATTAACTTGGTCGCTTATTCCTATGGCACATTCCTGGAAGCCGGCGACGAGGTGGTGATTTCTCATATGGAGCACCATGCCAATATCGTGCCCTGGCAGTTGCTGCGGGACCGTACCGGCATTGTCCTGAAGGTTGCGCCGATCGACGATGACGGCAATTTTCTGATGGAGGAGTTCGAGAAGCTTCTCTCGCCCAAGACCAAGTTGGTGGCGATCACTCATGTGTCGAATGTTCTGGGCACTATCGTCCCGATTAAGGAGGTTATCCGCCTCGCTCATGCCCAGGGCGCAAAAGTGCTGATCGACGGGGCGCAGGGCGTTGTTCACGCGCGGGTCGATGTGCAGGACCTGGAGGCGGATTTCTATGCCTTTACCGGACACAAGCTCTATGGCCCATCGGGTATCGGCGTGCTGTATGGCAAAAAAGATTTGCTGAACGCGATGCCTCCCTATGAAGGCGGCGGGGACATGATCGAGCGGGTGACGTTCGAGAAAACCACCTACCGGGAAGCCCCGGCGCGATTTGAGGCGGGCACCCCGGCCATTGTTGAAGCGGTCGGCCTGGCCGCCGCCGTGGATTATTTCGATGCCGTTGGTGTGGAGAAGATCGCCGCCCACGAACAAGCGCTACTGTCTTATGCGACAGATCGCCTATCGGAGATCGATGGGCTAACCATCTACGGCAAGGCCGCAAATAAGGCGGGGATCATTTCCTTTACCCTGGAGGACGTGCACCCCCATGATATCGGCACCATCATCGATAGCCGCGGCGTGGCCGTGCGCGCCGGGCACCATTGCGCCCAACCGCTGATGGACCGGTTTGATATCGCCGCCACGGCCCGGGCCTCGTTTGGCATGTACAACACCATCGACGATGTGGATGTGCTGGTCGAGGCGTTGGTTTACGCAAAAGGAATATTCGGCTGATGGAAGACCATATTCGTGAATTGTACCAGGAAGTCATCCTGGACCATGGCAAGAATCCCAGGAACTTCCGTCATCCGGAAGACTCAACCTGTGAGGCCCATGGCAACAACCCGCTATGCGGCGACAGACTGACGGTCTACGCCAAGGTGGGCGATGACGATACGATCCAGGACGCTGCCTTTGAGGGGCGGGGCTGCGCCATTTCCGTGGCCTCCGCCTCCATGATGACCGATATCGTCAAAGGGAAAAGCATTGCCCAGGTTGGACGCTTGTTTGATCAGTTCCACAAACTATGTACAGGCGAAGTGGAAGACATCGACTATCCTGAATTCGAAGACGAGATCGATAAACTGCGGGTCATGTCCGGCGTGCGGCAGTTCCCCATGCGGGTGAAATGCGCAACCCTGGCTTGGCATACAATTAACGCCGCCGTTCAAGGCGATCAGGAAGCAACGACAGAGTAGAGAGTGAGAGCATTATGTGGGGCGCCTTAAATATTTTCGGCAAGAAGAAAGATACGGATGTGACGGAGACACTGCCCGCTGAACCGGTAATGGATTCCCAGCCCGAGCCGCAAGCGCCGCCGGAATCCGCTACTGTACCTGAACCTGCGGAGGAATCTGGTCCGGTCTATGCGCCGAGTCCGTGGGATGAGTTCGGGTCCGATATGGAGCCCATGGAAGCCGGCGTCGTCGCGCATGCGGGCCAGGGGTTGGAAGCCGGCACGGAGGTGGCGGATCAGGAAGCGATCGCTGCGGCGTTAAAGACCGTCTACGATCCGGAAATTCCGGTGGATATTTACGAACTGGGTCTGATTTACGAAATCAATATCGAGATAAACGGTGATGTCCGCCTGGTGATGACCCTGACCGCGCCGGGTTGCCCGGTTGCCGGTATTCTGCCCCAGCAGGTCGCGGACGCCGCCGCGTCCGTTGATGGTGTCGGCGAAGTTGAAGTGACGCTTGTGTGGGACCCGCCCTGGGATCCCGACAAAATGTCCGAAGACGCAAAACTTGCGCTCGGTATGTTCTAGGCGGCGAGATATAGGAGTATGCTAAACTCATGAGCCAAATTACCAAAGATGCTGCCCCGATCACGTTGACCGAGAGCGCCGTGAAGCGAGTGCGCGCCTTGATGGAGCGGACGGAAAAGTCCGTATTGGGTCTCCGCGTTGGCGTGACGAACACAGGCTGCTCCGGGCATATGTATAACGTCGAGTATGCGGAGGAAGAACGCCCGCTCGAAGAGGTTGTCGAACAGGACGGTGTACGGATTTTCATCGATCCCCTGGCCCTGATGTTCGTCGTCGGCTCCAAGATGGATTACGTGGAAGACAAAATGCAGTCCGGGTTTATCTTTGAAAATCCGAACGTGACCAGCCAGTGCGGCTGTGGCGAGTCCTTCAGCGTCTAAGTTCCATGCCGAAAGTAGTGTTTATCGAAAACAGCGGGGAACGCCGGGAAATCGAAGCGCCCGCCGGAAAGTCGTTGCTCGACATCGCACACGCCAACAATATCGATATCGAAGGCGCGTGCGAAGGCGTCATGGCCTGCTCTACCTGCCATCTGATTGTCGATCCCGATTGGTATGACAGGCTCAAGCCCGCCAGCGAGGAAGAAGACGATATGCTGGACCTGGCCTTTGGCCTGACCAAGACCTCACGCCTCGGCTGTCAAATCCTCCTGACCGAGGAACTGGACGGCCTTGTGGTCAACTTGCCTGTTGAAACCCGCAATATGATGTTGTGAGGGGCCGGAGGGACACGTGGTAACCCTGTTCGAGCGGCTGAAGGCCGATACCGCCAGCGCCTGGAACGCCTACACCGATCATGATTTTGTCCGGGGCTTGGCGGTGGGCACGCTCCCCGATCAATGCTTCCGCCACTATCTGGGCCAGGATTATCTGTTTCTCATCCATTTCGCCCGCGCCTATGCCTTGGCGGCCTACAAATCCGACAGTCTGGCCGATATCCGTCAGGCGGCGGGTGGTCTGTCGGCCATCGTCGAGATGGAAATGGACCTGCATGTGAAGTTCTGCGCCGACTGGGGCCTCTCGGAGGATGCCATGGTGGCGTTGCCCGAGGCGGCGGAGACCATGGCCTATACCCGCTTTGTACTGGAGCGCGGTGCGGCGGGGGATTTGTTGGACCTTCACGTCGCGCTCGCCCCGTGCATCGTCGGCTACGCAGAGATCGGCGCCGCGCTGGCGGATAAAGCCACATCGGACAACCCTTACGCACCGTGGATCGAGATGTATGCCTCCACGGAGTACCAAGACGTGGCGGCCGCCGAAATCACACAATTGGATAAGCTGATGGAATCGCGCGGCGGGGAGGGACGGTATCCGGCCCTGGCCAAGACCTTCGATCAGGCGACCCGGCTGGAAATAGCCTTCTGGCAGATGGGCCTGAATGCGGTATAACGGGGCCCATGAACTCACTCGGTTTCGATAAGGACCCCGCGGACACCCGCGTGGTGGTCGCCATGTCCGGCGGCGTGGACAGTTCCGTCACGGCGGCGTTGCTGCACGAGGAAGGCTATGACGTGGTCGGCATCACGCTGCAGCTTTATGACTATGGTGCGGCGGCGGTCCGGCCGGGCGCGTGCTGCGCCGGGCAGGATATCTATGACGCGCGCCGAGTCGCCGATACGCTGGGCTTTCCCCATTACGTCCTGGATTACGAGGATAAGTTCCGCCAGGAAGTTATGGACGATTTCGCCGACACCTATCTGGCCGGCGAGACGCCGATCCCGTGTGTGAAGTGCAATCAGACCGTCAAGTTCCGGGACCTGCTCGCCCGCGCGGTGGAATTACAGGCGGATGCGCTGGCCACCGGGCACTATATCCGCCGCGAAACAGGACCGGGCGGCGCGGAGCTGCACCGGGGCGCCGATCCGGGTAAGGATCAAAGCTATTTCCTGTTCGCCACGACGCGGGAGCAGTTGGATTTCCTCCGTTTCCCCCTGGGCGGCCAGTCCAAGGACGTGACCCGGGCGCATGCCGAACGCTTTGGTCTCGCCGTCGCCGACAAGCCCGATAGTCAGGATATCTGCTTCGTGCCCAACGGCGACTATGCCGAGATCGTCGCCAAGCTGCGCCCGGAAGGGGTGGAGCCCGGCGACATCGTCCATAGGGACGGTCGCGTGCTGGGCCGGCATGACGGCATCATCCACTATACGGTGGGCCAACGCCGGGGCTTGAACATCGGCGGGGGCGATCCGCTCTATGTGCTGCGCCTGGATGCGGACACGCGGCGCGTCATTGTCGGGCCGAAGGACGCGTTGCTGGAAGAGACGGTGATCGTCCGCGACGTGAACTGGCTGGGGGATGCGCCGTTGACCGAGGCCGGGGATGCGGGCGTGGAGGTGGAAGTCAAACTCCGGTCCATGCAGCCGTTGGCGCCGGCCCGTGTCGCGGCGGGTCTCGACGGCGGGGCGGTGGTCACGTTGCTGGAGCCACAGGCCGGCGTCGCGCCCGGCCAGGCGTGTGTGTTTTACGAATCCGGCGGCGGCAGCCGGGTGTTGGGCGGCGGCTGGATCGTGCGCCGCAACCCTGCGCGCATAGCGGCGTAACCGGAATTGAAAGGGAGGTTGTTGAGATGAAAACCGTACAAATCACCCCGGAACAAATGGAGGCGCAGATCGCCCGGTTCGGGAAAATCAAACCGCAAAGCAGCAGCTATTCGGAAGAGGACGGCATCCCGAAGGAAGCCTACGAGACCCTGACGGCGAAGACGCTGTATCTCCTGATGTCGCCGGAAAAACAAGGCGGGCCCATGGCCCACCAGCCAGCAGTGACAACCGCGGACAAGATGAGCGTCATCATCGCCGAGTGCCCGCCGGGCGACCGGCCGGTGCTGCATGCCCATCACCGCACCAACGAGACTTTTTTCTGCCTGGACGGCCGGTTTCGCATCCGCTGGGGCGACGAGGGGGAGAACGAGATTTACCTCGATCCCTACGACATGATCGCCGTGCCGCCGGGCGTGGTGCGCGACTTCACCAATGTCTCGGACAAGACGGCGCGGCTTTTGGTGTGGATCACCGGCGAGGCGGAAGACGATTTCAACGACATCGAAATGCCCCCGGTGGAAGCCAAGGCCCTACAGGAGAAGTTCGGCGATGACATCCTGGAGAGGTTCGAGAAGATCGGGGTCAGCTTCAACGCCGGCGTGGATGCGTAAACTGAAGTTGTGGTCGGGCCGGAGTTCACTTGACACCGGCAGGGCTTAAAAATATACACCTGTGTCCCGTTCGGGCGGCCTTTCTCTAAGGCGGCGACGAAGGGTCCCCAAGCCGAGGACCAATTGGTCCGAGGAGCCCGCCTAGAAGTAAATTAGGGCGGGCCGCCGACCGTTCGGCGAGCCAAGGTCGTGGATACGACCGCCTGGCGATTGAGGGGATAGATATGGGGCGGAGTAGCTCAGCTGGTTAGAGCAGCGGAATCATAATCCGCGTGTCGGGGGTTCAAGTCCCTCCTCCGCTACCATTTTTTTCAAAGTTTAGAACGAGAAATTCTGAGGCTGGATAGGGGCAGCGCGGCGCTACTAGGTATGATATCATGCCCGTCCCCGTTCAGCCTTGCTCAGCCCCCTTCATGCGTAAACTCTCGTTACTTGCCCTCGCTCTGGCCGTCATCGCCGCCGCCGTTCTGTTTGTCGTCTCCCGAGACTTGCAGACCCGCCGCAACGATGTCTCGATTTCCATCGCAGATACGGATGCCCCCGTGGTCACATTGTCAATTGCCGTGCTCGGGGATATTCATGTTCCCGAAAACCCGGATGCGCTGGCTTCGACCCGGCAACTCCTGGCGGAGGTGAAAGCGTCCGAGCCCGATTTGGTGCTTTTCGTCGGCGACTACATTGTCGATCCGTCCAGGATGAATGATTTTCCGACCCACCGGGAAAATGTCATCAATGCCTTCAAGTTGGTGGATCCGGTCCCGCGGGCGATTGTCCTCGGCAACTATGAAGGTTGGTCAGACCCCGACTCGTGGCTGGCGGCGTTTGAACGGCTCGGAGTTGACGCGATGGAAAATCAGACTCGCATTCTGGAAACCAAAAAAGGCCCGGTCTGTGTGCGCGGCTTTGGTGACGCCTTTTCCGAGAGGTTCCGCTACGTGGATTTTCCCGTTTCGTGCCGGGGAGTGCCCAAGTTATCGATCACCCACGATCCCGCAGGCGCGTTCGAGGCGCGGGTGAAGGGGCTGGTCATCGCCGGCCACACCCATTGTGGCCAGGTGAGTTTTCCCTTTGTCGGACCCTTGTGGGTGCCATCAGAGGCGCCACCCGCCGCTTATTGCGGGCTCTATCGGGACAGGGAGCGGACGCTGTTCGTGACGTCAGGCGTCGGGACGAGTATCCTACCTTTGCGTTTCGGCGCGCCGTCCCAATGGGATTTTATCACGCTAAAGATCAACCGACCGGAATAGTCACAGAGCCAATTCCGACTCAAGGAGTTTTGCCATCATGCCCAACATCACCGTCGGGGAGTTTCACATAGAATACGAGCAGCGGGGCGCCGGGCGGGACTTGGTGTTGCTGCCCACACTGCTGGCGGAGATGAGCGTCTATGACGCCGTGATCGACGCACTGGCGGCCAAGCGCCGGGTGACCCGGTTGAACTTTCCCGGCTTCGGCGGCTCGGCGGGGCCCATCGGCGATACGGTGGAGGATTATGCCGACCTGATCGCCGAAACCATACAGGCGCTGGGGCTCCCGGCGGAGGCCGATCTGATCGGCAACGGGTTTGGCGGCTTTATCGCCGGCACCTTGGCCATCCGTCACGGCCACCTGATCGACAAATTGGTGCTGGTGGACACGGGCCCCGGTTTTCCCGATCCGGCGAAGGAGCCTTTGCGCATCCTGGCGCAGAAATCCTCGACCGAGGGGATGGGCGCGGTGCTGGAGGCAGCGATCCTGCGCATGTTCCCCGAAGAATTCATCGCGGCCGCGCCGGAGATCATCGCCACCCGCAAGCAACGCTTGTCGGCGGCGGACCCGCTGTTGTTCGCCAATGCGGCGCTGGCGCTGACTCTCTTGGACAACCGGCCGAAGCTCGGCGAGATCAAGAATCAAACCCTGGTCGTCGTCGGGCTCGCCGATAAAACGACGCCGCCGGACCTATCCCGCGAACTGCACGCCGGAATCACCGGTTCCCAACTGATCGAGCTGCCCGGCATCGGCCACTGTCCGCAGCTTCAGGACCCAGCCGGATTCCTCGCGGCCATTGGCCCCTTCCTCGAAATCGATTAGCCTGAAGCCAGTCGGAAGGAGGCTACAGGGCAGATAGGCCATGACCTACACACTGACGCAGGAACAGATCGACGCGTACAACAATGACGGCGCGGTGTTGCTGGAAGGGGTGATCAGCCCTGCTTGGCTGGAGCGGGTGGCCGCCGCGATTGAGCGGGATATCGAAAATCCCGGCCCGTTCTATCACGGCTATGAAGCGGAAGGTGGCAAGGGCCGGTTTCATGGCAATCTCCGGGTGTGGGAGAACGATCCGGAATTCAAAGCCTATTGCTTCGAGACAGATTTACCGCAGATCGCCGCGCAATTGTTTAACTCGTCCAAGTCCGTGTTGCTCTATGACCAGATTTTCGTGAAGGAACCGCAAACCGGTAACCGCACCCGTTGGCACAATGATCAGCCCTATTGGCCGGTCCGGGGCTGGGACGTGCTGTCCTTCTGGCTGGCCCTTGACCCGACGACGGAAGAAAATGGGCGATTGGAATTCGTTCGAGGTTCCCACAAGTGGGACCGCTGGTTCCAGCCGGAACGTTTCGGCGATACCAAGGATGACGGAAAAACCTCTTACGACCACAATCCCGACTACGAACCTATGCCCGATATCGAAGCCGCGCGAGGCGACTATGACATCATCGCGTGGGATATGGCGCCCGGCGACGTGATCGCCTTTCACGCCCTGACCGTGCACGGGGCCGGGGGTAATGAACGGGACGATGTGCGCCGGCGCGGCTATACGGTGCGCTATCTGGGGGATGACGCCTGGTATGACACAAGGCCCGGCACCTCTAAACCGATGCACGTGCCGGGGAAAGCCGATGGCGATCCAATGCCGTGCGATGTGTTTCCTTTGGTGTGGGAGCGTTAACAGCGCAGCAGCTCATCGTCTACACCATCGAGCCGGATTATACCCGGATTTTGCGGCTGCTTGGCGGACGGCAGAATTGGCGTACAATTCTTGAGGCTTTGGTACAGTGATTCGAGGGAAGCGAGCTACCCCGGCTTGTTGCCGGTCAGTTTGATCACCGCCGACATGCCGCCGTGGGCCTGACCTTCGTAGAATTCCAGCTCTTCCTCTTCGATCACCAGATTGTCGAAGCCGCCGAATGTTTCGGCCAGTAGCGCCGGCGTGTAGAGGTTCTCCTCCTTTTTGGGGCCGCCCGTGCCGTACTCCAACTGTTTCGGCGTGTAGCCCTGGATGATCAGCAGGCCGCCGGTTTTCAGCGCCTTGATCATGCCGGCCCATTTCTGCGCTCGCTGTTCGGGCGAGCTGAACTGGGTGAAAATCTCCGCCACCACGTCGAAGGCGGCGTCTGGGTAGTCCCAGGTGTGAACATCGGTCTCAATAATCTCCATTTCGACGCCGCGTTTTGCGGCCAGTTCCCGCGCTTTCGCCTGCGCGGTGGGGGAGAAATCGATGGACGTGACCTCCAGACCTCTCTCGGCCAGCCAGACGCCATTCCGGCCCTCGCCATCGGCCACCGCCAGGGCTTTACCGCTGGCGGGCAACAATGTTTCGCAGGCTTTCAGGAAATAGTTGGGGTCTTCGCCGAACAGAAAGCCGTCGATGTCATAGCGGCCTTCCCAGCGGTCAAATTCTTGGGACACGGGGGATACTCCAGGGATGGGGTGGTCAATTCACGGCGGAGACTAGTCCATAAATTTCACCATTTAAACACGTGAATGAGAGCGGCCGGGCTTACATGATCAGGCCATCATTCGGTTTGCCGTATCGGGTCTTGGAGGCGATACTGGGCGGGTCCCAAGGGAGTAAGTTTTTATGGAATTTGGTGTTTTTTCCAACGGTTTCCGCCCGCATACCACTGCCGCGGAATGCTATGAAGAAGATCTGCAGGAAATCATCCTGGCTGACAAATTAGGGTTCACCGATCTGTTCTTAAGCGAACACCATGGAGAACCACCCTATATCAACAGGGTCGATACGATCCCGGCGCCGGAATTCCTGATGGCCAAAGCGGCGGGCTTGACCAAACAAATCCGCATGGGCGCGGCGGTGAAGCTGTTGCATATCCACCATCCTTTGGACGTGGCGATCCAGTCGGCGATTATGGAACACTTGCTGGGGGAAGGCCGGTTTTTCCTGGGCTTTGGCACGGGCTTTCCGTCGCCCCTATTCTGTGAGGAGCGCGGGATGACCTACGACGACCGGCATGCGCGCCTGCAGGAATCCTTGGAATTCATTCTGAAATGCTGGAACAGCGACGAGATTTTCGACTGGGACGGCGAACACTGGCAGGGCAAGGGCGTTGTGGCCCTACCCAAGCCGATGTCCCGGCCACTGCCCATGGCGACGGCGACGGATACTGAAGAGGTCATCAAACTGTCCGCGGAGCGGGGCTACCGGATGGTCACGGCCTTTTTGGACGGGGCGGAACGGGTGAAGGCCAAGGCGGAAAAATATGAAAGCTATGCCAAAGCGGCTGGTGTACAGGATGCGCGCAAGAATTTCCTGGCCTCGCGGATCGTCTACGTGGCGGATTCCGTTGAACAGGCGCTGGCGGAAATGCGCTCGTCTGTGACCTTCGAAATCAGCGTCCAGGCGGAACGGGGTTTCCTGGATATGCTCAAGCGGGTCTATGACCTGGATGTGCCCAATAACGAAAAGGGCATAGAGGCGCTGGTCGAGGCCGGATTCTATCTGATCGGCGAGCCTGACCGGATCGCTGAACAGATTAAGGACCTCTATGATCAGACCGGCGGGTTCGGCACGTTCCTTTACGTGGGCGGCAAAAACTGGGCAACGCGGGAGCACCGGGTCCGGTCCATGACCCGCTTCATGCAGGAAGTCGCGCCGCAACTCGAAGACCTGACACCCTGACGATAATCGATAGCGTAACCGGAGACTAACCAGCCGTGCTTGGCAGCCTCCTCTCCTTGGCGTCGGCCGCCCTGTTTGGCCTCAACAGCGCCAGCATTCGCCGTGGCGTATTGACCGGTACGGTGGTTCAGGGCGTGGCGATTTCCGTGACGGTGGGGATACCCATCTTTCTGATCGCCGGCGTCGCGACCAACGCGTTCGACATCATCCCCGGCATGAGTTCGAGTCTGTTGTTCATGCTGGCTTTGGCCGGCGCCATCCACTTCGGTTTTGCCCGCTACTGCAATTATTTGTCCCTGCAGGCAATGGGCTCCAATCTAACCCGATCTTTTCAGCAAATGAGCCTGCTCCTGACTCTGGCGTTGGCCCTGATATTCCTGGACGAAAGCCTGACGCCGCTAAGGTTATTCGGCATTCTCCTGATCATGAGCGGCCCCCTGTTCATCCTGAAGGATCGACGCCGCCGGGCAACCGTCGGGAACGCCAATGCATTCAATCCGGATTACAGGACCGGCATCTTGTTCTCGCTCCTGTCCGCACTGGGATTCGGCGTAAGCCCCATCCTCATTCGCTATTCCCTGGAAAACAGCGGTGTCTGGGGCGGGGTTGCGGGCGGGTTGATCGCCTATTTGGGCGGTGGTGCTGTGATCTGGCTTGCGGTTCTTTTTACCGGAAAAGTCCGGCATGTGTTCACCTTAGACCGGACCACCGCCAAATGGTTTTGTTTGTCCGGTGTTTTTGTCACCGTTTCCCAGATGCTCCGGTTTATGGCGCTTGCCGTGGCGCCGGTCAGCATTGTCTCGCCCATCCAGCAGACGTCGAATATATTTCAGATGTTGTTCGCCTGGCTGATCAACCGTCAACACGAAGCCTTCGGCCCGTGGGTGATTGCCGGGATTATCTTTTCCATGCTGGGCGCCATCTGCGTATCCATCAGCCTGGAGCCAATCTTGAATTTACTTGATCTGCCTCCCGACCTGCACCGGGTTCTGAGCTGGCGCTGGCCTTAAAATCATTTCTAGAATCGTCTCGGCGGATGAGGCGGCGGGCCGCCCGGATGCGGTCCACCCGGTGGTGGTCCGAAACCGCCACCCGGCGGATGCGGCGGCGGGCCGCCCCGGCGCTTGGCAAAGCTTTGGTCGGGCGAGGCATTGAAACAGCGGGGGATGACAGGCCAGTCCTGGGTCAGGAAATAGGCGTAACTCCCGTTCGGAAATTCCGGCGTCGCCACCCGCTTGCCATTGCAGGCATCAAGATCGCCGGCGCCTTTGACGAATTCATAGTCCACCACAAAAGTACCGTCATATTTGCCGCCGGGATCGCCGAAACCGTCCGGCCGGTCGCCCATTTTGAGGCGATAACTTGATTTGTATTCCTTGACGCCGCCGTCCGCGTCTCGGCCATTGGCAAATCCGTGAACGGCGTAAATCGGGAACCCGTCTGCGGCCCAGCCGACCAGGGGCGAATGGGCCTTGCCGGTGACATTGAGTTGATCCAGCAGACCCCAGGGCATGCCGTGATAGTGATAGAGTCCGCCTGGTTGGACATGGGCAAAGTTCTCATCGACACCCAGCGCGATTGCGCCGGAAAGGGCCTCATACCGCCAGTCGGAATTGCGGTAGCCTTTTTACCATTCGGCCGCTGACGGATCGAAGGGCACGCCGTTAACCGCGACACCGAAGGAGCGCATGCCGATTTCCCGTGCGCGTCCGTCAAATTCCGGTTTGGCCGGCATGGTGAATTCATAGTCCTGTTCTTCGATTTCGTGCGGATTGCCGCGATTTGGAAAACGACCGACCCTGTGTGCCGGGATGCCGTTGGATTTGATGACCCGCTCATTGCCCCTAACTTCAATGCTGACGCGATTGTTCCAGGACAGCCGTTCAGAGGCGCTAACCGTCGTGGCGCCGCTGGATTGGATGGCGGTGTGATATCGCGCCGGGGGCGGGCCTTGGCCAACCACACCGGTGGCGATGAAGCTGCCGGTAAAAACGGCGGAGGCCGTAAAAACGCCCGCGTAAAATATACTGGACATTGAAAATCTCATGGTCCGGGCCTCGTTGCCGGGAGTATTTTTGAAAATAATTCTCGAAGTATAAGCTTTCGGCAGTATGATGTAACCTAGGAAAAATGGGGTCTTTCGGGCCCTACAGCAAGAGGTGATGGATCATGGATGAGGTGGTGAAAAAGGTCCCTTCGACCCTGGAAATTGAACAGATTGGCGCTTATTTGGGCGCAGAGGTACACGGCGTTGATTTCTCGAAGCCGATCGATAACGAGACGTTCGAGTTTCTCTATGCCAGTCTGTGCGAGCACGAGGTTCTGGTCTTCCGGGACGCCAACATTACCACCGAAGGCCAAATGGCGTTCGGCCGATTGTTCGGGGAATTGAGCGTCCATCCGTTTTCGCCCAATGACGAGGATCGGCCTGAACTGATTCTGTTCCAGAATGACGAGACCAACGCTCCCTTCGGCACCGATGTCTGGCATAGTGACGAGACTTTTCGGGAAGACCCGCCTTTGGCGACCTGCCTCCGCGCCCTGGATGTCCCCAAGGTCGGTGGCGACACGATGTTCGCCAGCATGACAGCGGCCTATGAAGGACTTTCGGATCGGATGAAGCATTTCATCACCGGGCTTGAGGCGATCCACGATCTGGGGCCGTTTAAGCGCTTGTTCCCTAACACACCGGAGGGACAGAAGCAGCTTCGACATTTTCAGGCGCGGTACCCGGATGCGACCCATCCCGTGGTGCGGGAACATCCGGTGACCGGTAAACTTTCAATTTTCGTCAATCCTCAGTTTACGATCCGGATTAAAGGAATGACGGAGAACGAGAGCCAGCCGCTTCTTCAACAGTTGTTCGATTTGGCCAAGGTCCCCGAATACCAATATCGGCATCACTGGTACAACGACACGATGATTATTTGGGACAATCGCTCCGTTCAGCATTACGCGGTCCATGACTATTGGCCGCAGAAGCGTTACATGGAGCGGGTGACGGTCGCCGGTGACAAGACGTTTGGGCCGGTGGATGCGGATGCCGAAGACTCGGTCAAGAGCCGCAAAAATCCGATGCCGGCAGGTAATGGGGACAATTTCGGCGGTCATGCGCCCAAACGTCCCCATGAGCGGGACGGCGCCAAGACCGTCGACTAGGCTCCGGACCCTATGTACCGAACTTCAGGTCGAATTCGGCCTCTTCGGATTTAAGAATATCGTTGACCCGAGGCAGGACTTGATCCGCCATTAACTCCATGGACCGCTTGCCGAGTTTTTCATCCGCCCAGTCCAGTCCCGTATAAACCAATTTGCCGAACGGGCCGATTTCTTCGCGGAACGCCATGATCTGATCCACGACACTGTCGACCGAGCCGGCGATCACCTGGGTATCCAATGACTGTTGCACGGTGATTTCTTCTTCCGGCTGGTCCGGATAGGCGCCGAACAGTCCCAGCCGACCGCCGCCCGCCAGCTTGGCCATCAAGTTCGAGAAATAAAAGCCGTAAGGTCCGTCTTCGCTGCGGGCATATTTCTGTGCGGTGGCGTCGTCGTCAGCGACGAAAATGCATTTGGCTACACGCCAGCCCCGCGGGTCTTCCGGTTTGCCGCTGTTGGCAAGGCCTTCAAGATATTTTGGTAGGTGAGTTTTTATCCAGTGGGCCTGAACGTACTGGCACGATATGGGGTGCCAGTCCCGTTCCGCCGCAAGGGTGATTCCATGAGAGTAAGGGGCCAATGCGGTGACCACGACCGGCGGGTGGGGGTTGTGCAGAGGCTTGGGCACAATGCCCTGGCCGATGGCCGGGTTGTAGGTAATTTCCGTGCTGCCGCTGTTAAATTCGCCCTGCAAGTTATAGGGCGCATCGCCCCACCAAAGTTCCATGATGTGATCGAACACCTCGACCATTTTCATGTTCCGGTCCAGATCACGATTGCCGAACATCTCGATATCGGAGGGTTGGCCGCCGGGGCCGATCCCCCAAATGAACCGGCCGTCCAGCATCTGGTCCATCATGGCCACATGTCCGGCAACCATGGCCGGGTGATAGACAGGAAGATTGACCACGCCGCTCCCCAGCTTGATGTCTTTGGTGACCGGCACCAGGCGAGCCAGGAACATGAGGCACGAGGTAATAGGCTCCGCCGTATCGGTGAAGTGCTCGCCGACAAAGGCTTCTTTGTAACCGAGCCGGTCCGCCATAATGATGGATTCGATATCCTCGTTCAGCACCTCTTGGTAATTGCGGTCCAGGGGATGAACAGGCTGGATGAAATATGAAAGGTCCACGCTACACTCCTCCCACCATACTATGGGTTGAGATCGCTTAGTCCAACAATTTGACGAAGATTATCTGGAAACGTTAACCACCGGTACGGCAAAGATATAGCCGGCGTTTCGTACAGTCTTGATCCATTGTGGCGACTTGGGGTCCGGTTCAATCTTCCGGCGCAGCCGGGTGATACGGATGTCCACGCTTCGGTCATAAGCAGGCGTGTCATTGTTATACGCGAATTCCAGGATTTGATCCCGGGACAGAACGCGGTTCGGATGCTCTACAAACACCTTCAGGAAGTCGAATTCGCCGCTGGTGATTTCGATGACGTTATTGTCGGGATCGGTAAGCTCTCTCCGGTTGATATCCAGTTTCCAGCCATCGAACTCGTATATCCGGCCTTGTTCGCCCGTAATTTCGGATTTGGAAGTGCTCCGTCTCAGCACGCTGCGAACACGCGCAACAAGTTCCCGCGGCTCAAATGGCTTCGTCAAATAGTCATCCGCACCCAGTTCCAGACCGACCACCTTCTCGGTCGTCTCGGTCCGGCCGCTTAGTATTATCACTCCGGCTTTCGACAAGCTCTTGAGAGAGCGGGTGAGTTCCAGCCCGTCCATGTCCGGCAGGCCTAAATCGACGATGATCAGGTCAATATTGTTGCGTCCCAGTACTTTCAAACCGTCGGCCGCGTTGTTGGCGATGAAAGGCTGAAAGCCATTGGACTCGAGCGTATCCGCAACCACCTCGCAGGCCGAGGGATCGTCGTCGATGACCAGAACCGAGTTGCTTTCGATCATGCCCCTTCCTTTAAATGACAGAACAGCGTTCCGGCAACAGCCGCGCCGCAAACTTGCCTCTGATTATAGAAGTTGACATCGGACATATGTATTTCAAGTCGGACAAACATATTCTTAGGAGCATCGCCGGGAATCGAATATTCATACGGTCCGTTCCAATTTGACTCACGGGACCCACATGGGCGAACACAGAGTCGTAATCTATTCTCATACACATTCTTCAGGAAGTTAGGGAGTAGCCTGTACCAGCTCTGTGGAAAACGATAATTTAGGGTTTCTGATTAGCAATTGGGGAATGGTAGCGCAATGGCATCAAACAATCGTGAGATGCTGCCGGAAATCGGCGGAATCGTGCATCTGGAGCATTTTAACTTCGAGATGCTTGAACATGAATGGGCGACCCTGTTTTTCATGAACGGTTTGGGGTTGACCCGGGATCCCTACAAGCGGACCGATGAAACCAACATGGGCGTGAATATCGGCCTGCAGCAGTTTCATCTCCCCCGACGTGGCCGGGCGACTCCGCCGTTTATTGGCGAAATCGGTCTGATGGTCCCAGGCGTGCGGGTCGTCGAGGCCCGTCTTGAGCGTCTGGCCAATCTCGGCAAGTTCGAGGGCTCAGTCTACGAAATTCTGGAGAGTGCGGAGGAGGAACTTCTCGTTCGCAGTCCTTGGGGCGTCGTTATTCGGCTATTGGAAGCCGGCAGCGTGCCGTTTTCCAAGCCGTTGGGGCTGGTCTACGTGGATATTCCCGTGAGACCGGGCCTCGCGAAGCCTTTGACGGATTTTTATAAAAAGGTCATGGCCGCGCCGGTACAGGTTCAAAAGATTGATGGTGAAACCACAGCGGTCGTTAATATGGGCCCCTATCAATTCGTCCGGTATCGGGAACGGAAATTAAAAGACTACAATCTTCATGATTTCCACATCGCCTATTACGTTACCCACTACAACACGATCCGGGAAAAGGCGATCAAAGCTGAAGCACTAATGGGCGATGGCGTTGGTCAGCTGTTTTTCTGCCGGGGTCCGTTCGATCCCAAGACGGGTGAGCCGATTCTTGATTTCGTCCAGGAAGTGCGCAGTATTTATCACCCCGACTTCATGCGCCCCCTGGTCAATCGCTGGCCAATCATTGACGAGCCATTTTCCCAACAGGGAGACATAGTCAGGGATTTGGCGGCGCAAGGGCTGGACGTTGCCCAGTAGGTGATCCAGGCGTGAAACTTGATTCCCGGCAGGTAATCATCATCTAATAGACACATGCTGAACTGGGTTTTCGGAAACAAGAAGAAGCGCCGCAAGAAGCCGGGCATCGGTTCGAAGCCGGCTTATGAGGTCGCGCGCGAAATTGCCGGTAGCGGGTCTGTTGATGAACGCAAGAAGCTTGCGGCTCATCAGGACCTTGAGCCCGAAATTCTGTATTTTTTCTCGACCGATGAGGAGCCAGAGGTTCGCCGCGAGGTAGCGGAGAATGTCGGCACACCGCTCCAGGCTGATCTCATTCTGTCCAAGGATAATGACGAAGAGGTTCGCGCAGAGCTGGCTCATAAAATTGGCCGGATGATCCCCGAGCTAAATTCCGACGAGAATGAGAAGGTCACCGAGATCGCGTTGGAAGTGTTGGATGTGCTGGCGAACGACGAACTGCCCCGCATCCGCGCCATCATATCCGAGGAACTCAAGAAAGCCTCAAACGTTCCGCACGACATTATTCTCCGGCTTGCCGAAGACCTGGAAGAAATCGTCTCGGTCCCTGTGTTGGAATATTCCCCCCTGCTGAATGAACGGGACCTGTTGGAGATCATTGCCCGTGGATTAAAAAGCCGCGCCTTGATTGCGGTTGCGCGACGCGAGGCCGTATCGGAACCGGTGGTCGACGCCGTTGTGGAAACAGGTGACGGCGGAGCTGTGCAGGCGGTACTGGAAAACAAATCGGCCAGTATCAGCGACCGGACCTTTGATCACATTGCCGAAGAGGCGGAGGGGCGGAAGGAATGGCACAACGCGATGGTTTATCGCGATGATTTGCCGATAAAGACCGTGATGCGGATTGCCAGCTTTGTCAGTGCGGCGTTGACGGAGGCGCTGATCAGCCGGAATAAGGGGGACAAAAAGCTGGTCGAAAATCTCCGGAAAACAGTCCGGCAACGGATTGAGCGGGGTGATCTGGAACCCAAGGAAAAGGAAGGCGGTAAACTTACCGCCTTCGAGCAAGCAGAGGCCGATTTTAATGGCGGGGTGCTGACGGAAGAGCGGATACTAAAGGCGGCCAAAGATGGCGAGAACGCTTATATCCGTTACGGGCTGCATTTCCTCTCTGACATTCCGCGAGACACCGTCGCCAGGATCATCAACACGGCAAGCGCCAAGGCGATTACGGCCGTCAGTTGGAAGGCCGGCTTGGCCATGGAAACGGCGGTGGAGCTGCAAAAAGTATTGGGAAAAGTCTCATCGGGCAGCTTGATCAGGCCCACATCAAGCGGCGATTATCCGATCAGCGAAGAAGATCTCGAATGGTATCTGGAGAGCTTCTTTTAAAGCTCTCTTGAGATTATTGTTGCATGGGCTTGAAGCTGTCGGCCAGGGCCTCGGCTTTTTTCTTAACATCCTCTGATACTTTGCCCGCAAGCGCCTGTCGATTGATTTTGGCTTGCGGGTGTCCCGCGCGCGCGGCCAACGTGAGCCACTTCAAAGCCTCAGTCTCGTCCTTGGCGATCCCTTCGCCACGGGCCAGACGGTACCCGATATGATTTTGCGCCTTGGCGTAGCCTTGTTTGGCGGCCGCCATGAACCACTGCGCCGCCACCTTGATATCCTTGGCGACGCCAGCGCCGTCCCGGTACATCTTGCCAAGATTGTATTGCGCCTGTTTGACACCGGACTTGGCCGCCAGGTTGATCCACTTAAAGGCTTCCGCTGCGTCGGCGTCGACGCCCAAGCCATTAAGATACATTTTGCCGAGAGAATACTGCGAACGGGCAACGCCTTGTTCGGATGCCTGCTTCAACCATTCGATTGCCGTGCCGAAATCCCGGTCCACGCCACGGCCGATCAGATAGGCAAAACCGAGATTGGTTTGCGCTTGCTTGTGCCCTTGGGCGGCGGATTTAGACCACCAGTCAATGGCAGCCTTTAGGTCTTCTTCGACGCCGCGGCCTTCATCGTACATGACGCCAATATTAAATTGGGCCCGCGCGTCGCCTTTCTCGGCCAGGCCTTGCCAGTTTGTCAATGCGTTGGCGAAATCGCCTTTCTGATAGGCCCGCCAGCCGGCTTCGAAATCCGCCAGAGCCGGGGCAGTCCCCGCCACCAATGCGCTAGAGAGCACTATCGCGGCGAAAGCCGTTTTCATCGCTGCCGGCATCCTCATGGTGTTCATTCCTTTGCCTAACATCGTTTCGGTCCTCATCCGCCAGTTGCCGAGAATTTGGAAACTTGGAGTCTCAGCATTTCAATTAACCCGTTGACGCCGTCCCGCCGTATCACAGCGCCAAATTCCGACCTTTGTGTGGCAACCATGCTGACGCCGGATACCATCACATCCAGGATGCGATGCTGGTTATTCTTTTCGCGGACCCGCCAGCCGGCCAACACCTCGGGCCCGCTTGGACGGGAAATTTTGGTCGATACCAGGATGTCTTTGCGCTTGCCGATTTCTTTGGTGCCGACAACAGTAAACTGCTGACCGGAATATCCGCCCAAGCGCCGGGAGTAGGTCCTAAGCACGAATTCCTTGAACAATCCCTGGTACTGTTCCTTTTGGTCGGCGCTGGCCTTTTTCCAGGCCCGGCCCATCACGAAACGGCCGATGATGGCAAAATCAAAGCTATCGGACAGGAGTGCGCGGACATTCTTTTCTTTTTCCGCCAAGTCCACGCCGTCGGCGCTCAGAACTTGGAGCGCCTTGTTGCTGAGGTCATTGATGAACTTGGTCGCGCCGTCGGCGCTGGTGGCTGACGCCTGTATGGGCGACAACAAGAAAAATGCAGCGAGTACGCTGACCCAAAACCGGTGTTTCACGGCGCTATCGACTCCTACTGTAATCCGGCTTTCATATGTGACGACCGGATCGTGTTGTCTCCAGTTCGGTCCGGATGTCTGGACCGGTTCAATTCCCGAGAGCATCTTAAATTGGCGCGCATATTACCAGCGCCGGATTACACCTGCAATTACTCTGCCGCTGTCTGTACCGATGCACCGGCGACGCCTTTTTGCAGCAGGCTAACCAGTTCGTCCGTGCTGTAAACGTCGCCAAAGACCTGAGCGATGGCGCCCAGTGTCGCCGTATGTTCCTCATCCGTCGGCGCGGCGTTTGCGTCGGACGCCAGCAGGACTTTGTAGTCCAGCATCATCGCGTCGCGGGCGGAGGATTCGCAGCAGACGTTGGTCAGCGTGCCGACGATCAGGACCGTATCGATGCCCTCATTTTTCAGCACCTCGTCGATATCCGACGAACCCTGAACAAAGGCGCTGTAGCGGGATTTTTCCACGTAGAGGTCTTCATCCTCGGCGTCCAAGTTCGGCCACAAGGATTGGCCGTCACTGTCACGGGACAGCCATTCGAGCATCTTGCTCGCGCGTTCCGGGCGGCTGATGGCGGAATAAAAGACCGACCAGTCTTCTTTGACTTGCTCGGAATGAGTCATCTGCACCCAGACGACACGGCCACCGGCATCGCGGGTCGCTGCCGCCAATTTGTTGATGTTGGGGACGATTTCACGGGCGACGGGAACCTCCGCCGGTGCGCCCTCCTGCATGAAAACGTTCTGCATATCGATGACGACCAGCGCGGTTTTGGCCGGGTTGATTTCCTCGATCGCGTGGAGCCGGCCGCGGCGGCGCATGCAGCCGTCGAGGGCGTATTGGGGTAAATCTGTGGGATGCATGGTTTCTAGCCTCCGTTGGGTATGTCCGTTGGCCTTATGGTAGCACACTGTCTGAGCCAATTTGAATGCCAGATTCAAATGACTTTGGCATGGCATATTGTTCGGCTGAAACGGTTTGCTAGACTGGCGCCTACCAGATTTCGCAAATGGGTGCCGGGATGGACAAACCTCTCAAAATTAATGTGATCGGCGGCGGGCCGGGCGGGCTCTATTTCTCGCTGTTGATGAAGCTGGCGGATCCGCGCCACGACATCACCGTCTATGAGCGCAACCGCTCCGACGATACGTTCGGCTTTGGTGTAGTGTTCTCCGACGAGACCCTTGAGAACTTCATGGGTCAGGACGCCAAGACCTATCAGGAGATACGCAACGCCTTCGCCTATTGGGACACGATCGAAGTCCGATACCGCGGCGAACGCGTCCGCTCGGGCGGGCACGGTTTTGCCGGCATGTGGCGGATGAAACTGTTGAACATCCTACAGAACCGCTGCGCCGAAGAAGGGGTGAAGATCAGCTACGAGACCGAGATCGACGATATTGAAGCCTATCGCGATGCTGACCTGGTGCTGGGGTCGGATGGAGTGAACAGTCTGGTCCGGGAGACCTACAAGGACACGTTCAAGCCGACCATCGATTACCGCAAAACCAAGTTCGTCTGGCTGGGCACCACCCAGCGCTTCGATGCCTTCACCTTTATCTTCAAGAACAACGAGCACGGCTGGTTCTATAACCATGCTTATCAATATGGTCAGGGGCAGGGGCAGGCGTCCTCCACCTGGATTTTGGAAACCCACGAAGACACCTGGAAAAACGCCGGGTTCGATCAGGCCACCGAGGAAGACACGCTGGCCTATTTCGAAGATTTCTTCGCCGAAGAGCTGGACGGCCACAAGTTGCTCTCCAACAAGTCCATTTGGCGCAATTTCCCGGTGGTCAGCAATGAGTCCTGGCATCATGAGAACGTGGTGCTGATCGGCGATGCTTGCCACACGGCGCAATTCTCCATCGGTTCCGGCACCAAGATCGCCATGGAAGGGGCGATTGCCTTGGCGCAGAGCTTGAAGGAAGAAAAGTCCGTCCCCGCTGCTCTGGACTCCTATCAGGACAAGCGCTTCATGGAGATCGCCCGGCTGCAGCGGACGGCGATGGTGAGCCTGCAATGGTACGAAAACGCCCGGCGCTTCAACGGCATGACGGCCCCGCAATACGCCTTCAATTTCCTCAGCCGCTCCAAGAGTGTCACCTACGAAAATCTCGCGCTCCGCGATCCCGATTACGGCAAGGCGGTAGATCACTGGTTCGCCGATATTGTCCGGGAACAGGAAGGCGTGGACATCCCCAAGGAAAACCCGCCCAAGCCCATGTTCCTGCCGTTTCATATCGGCAACATGATGGTGCAGAACCGGGTGGTGGTCTCGCCCATGTGTCAGTACTCCGCCGAAGACGGCACGCCTACCGATTGGCACATGGTGCATCTGGGCGGTTTTGGGGTCGGCGGCGCGGGCCTTGTCTTCACCGAAATGACCAACGTTTCGGCGGACGGCCGCATCTCGCCCGGTTGCGCCGGCATGTACAAGGACGAACACGCCCCCGCCTGGAAGAAGATCGTCGATTTCGTCCATGCCAATTCCAACGCCAAGATCGGCATGCAGTTGGCCCACGCGGGGCGCAAAGGTTCCACCAAGCCGGGTTGGGAGGGCGCCGATCTGCCATTGGACGAAGGCCGCTGGCAACTGATCTCTGCCTCTGCCATTCCCTACAAGCCGGACGGTCAGGTGCCGAAGGAAATGGATCGGGCGGACATGGACACAGTGCGCGACAATTTCGCCGCCGCCGCCCAACGTGCGGATGAGGCGGGCTTCGACATCATCGAAGTGCATATGGCGCACGGGTATCTGCTGTCGTCGTTCATTACGCCGCTCTCCAACGTGCGAACGGATGAGTATGGCGGCTCTTTGGAGAACCGGATGCGTTTCCCGTTGGAGGTGTTGGACGCTGTGCGCGCCGCCTGGCCGGCGGACAAACCGATCTCGGTCCGCATTTCCGCCAGCGATTGGGTGGAAGGCGCGGGCATTGACGGCGATGACGCGGTGGAAATCGCGAAAATGCTGAAGGCCCACGGCGCGGATATCATTGACGTCTCGGCGGGTCAGACGACGCCGGACGCCAAGCCGATCTATGGCCGCATGTTCCAGACCGTGTTCTCCGAACAAGTGCGCCTGGAAGCGGACGTGCCGACCATCACCGTTGGCAATATCACCACGCCCGATCAGGTGAACACTATCCTGGCGTCGGGCCGGGCCGACATGGTGGCGCTGGCTCGTCTGCATCTGACGGACCCGCACTTTACGCTACGAGCGGCGGCGCACTACGGCTACGAGATGCAGACCTGGCCCAAACAGTATCTGCGGGGTAAGGCACAGGCAGAAAGCCTGGCGGCGGCGGAGAATGAACGGTTGCAGGAACTGCTGATCGCCAACAAGCCGCAATCCCACAGTGATGCGATCAAGAAGGAAGCGGCGGAGTAGTGGCTAGCCGTCTTCCGCAGCGGCCATCACCTGGCCGGCGATGACCAGCTTCAGGATTTCGGTGGTGCCCTCGTAAATGCGAAGCGCACGGATTTCCCGGTAGAGCCGTTCCACGGTCTCGCCCGACACCACGCCCTGGCCGCCGAAGATTTGCACCGCCTGATCGATCACTTCCTGCGCACTTTCCGTGGCGAACATTTTGGCCATCCCGGATTCCCGGGTGACCCGGGCTTCCTGCACATCCTTGACCCAGGCGGAGCGATAGACCAGTAGTGCGGTCGCATCGATCTTCACGGCCATGTCGGCTATTTTCTCCTGGATCAACTGGAAGTCACCGATGGGCTGGCCGAAAGCTTCGCGGGATTTGGACCGGTTTATCGCCTCATCCATGGCGCGCCGGGCAAACCCCAGGGCTGCGCCGCCGACCGAGGTGCGAAATGTATCCAGCGTGGTCATGGCGATCTTGAAGCCGTCGCCCGGATTGCCCAGCATGGCCGTTGCCGGGATGCGGCAGTTGTCGAAGGTCAGTGTTCCCAGCGGGTGGGGCGCGATCACGTTGATCCGCTCGCTGACGCTCATGCCGGCCGTGTCGGCGTCCACCACGAAGGCCGAAATGCCCTTGGCGCCGGGTGCTTCACCGGTCCGCGCAAACAGCACGTATTGATCGGCGATGCCAGCGTTGGAGATCCAGGTCTTGGCGCCGTTGATGACATATTCGTTGCCGTCGGCTTCCGCCGTGGTGCGCATGGCCGCCACGTCCGATCCGCCTTCGGGCTCCGAAATCGCGAAGGCGGCGATCTTTTCACCGGAGGCGACGGCGGGCAAATAGGCCTGCTTCTGCTCTTCCGAGCCAAAATAGGTGATGGAGCCGGAACCCAGCCCTTGCATGGTGAAGCAGAACTCCGCCAGGCCGGAATAATAGCCCATGCTTTCCCGGGTGAGCGCAATGGTGCGCACATCGATCTTGTCGAGCGCGCCGCCATAGGCCGCCGGCACACAGTATTTCAGCCAGCCGGACTGGCCCAGCATCTCCACGAAATTGCGGCTCATCTCGTCCAAAGACGGGATGTCGTGGGGCTCCTCATGTTCGATCGGGCCCAGGTTCTCCTTCGCCCAAGTGCGGGCAGCTTCGGCGTGGGCCCGGTGGTGATCCTCGAAGAACGGCCAGTCGAGATAGGTCGAATCTACCATCAGTTCATCACCGCGCCGCCGGCCACCACGATGGCTTGCCCGGTGATGGAAGCCGACGACGGCAGGCAAATCCAAGCCACCGTTTCCGCCACTTCTTCCGGGGCGACCATGCGGCCCATGGGACTCATATTATCGATCTCCGCCTGAATCTCATCCCGGTCGCGGCCGGTTTTGCCGACGATGGAATCGACCGCATCCGAGACCAGATCCGTGTCGGTGTAGCCGGGGCAGACCGCATTCACCGTAATGCCGGTTTTGACGGCTTCCAACGCCAGGGTGCGGGTCAGGCCGATCACCCCGTGCTTGGACGCGCAATAGGCGGCGATATAGGGATAGCCGCGCAATCCCACGGTAGAGGATATATTGACGATCCGGCCATAGCCCGCCTCCCGCATTGTCCCGTAGACCTGCTTCGTGCAGAGATAGGTGCCGGTCAGGTTCAGCCCGATGGTTTGGTTCCAGAATTCCGTGTCCATCCGGTGGAACGGCGCGCTTTTGCCGATGCCCGCATTGTTGATCAGGATGTTCACCGGGCCCAGCTTGTCCGCAGCGGCGGCGAAGCATTTTTCCACATCTGCTTCGGACGACATATCTCCGGTGGTGGTGAAGACCTCGACCCCTTCGTGGACCCGGAGCGCGCCGGCCTGATCGTTCAGCGTGCCCTCGGTCCGGCCGGTAAGACTGATGTTCGCGCCCAGCTTTGCCAGCGTGTTGGAAATGGCGGCGCCGATGCCGCGGGAGCCGCCGGTGATCAGCGCATGCTGACCCTTCAGCGGCTTTTCGGAAAACATGTTTCCGGTGATTTTTGCCTGATTTGTCATGAAGCCACTATTCCCGAGCGTTAAGTGAGAGACAAGGGCATTTTCCGTCAATCCACGACCGAGGTCATTAGATGGTTTTTCTCTGATTGCACCATGGGGGCAGCCTTCTTAAGAAACGCCATCCAGGCCGGAATTTTAAACAACTCGTCGCGCTTTGCCGTCCGGTCCTCATAGCTTTCATACTCCCAAATCAACACGACCTGGTTGGGGTCGCCGACCTCGGTCCGGTAGAAACCTTTCAAGACCGCACCGACCGGTAATTGGATCGGGAGGCCTTCTTCCTCGTACAGTTTGGCGAATGGCCCGGCCATCCCGGGCTGAGTGGTGTAAATTCTCAACTCTGTCAGCATTGTCTTTTGTCCTCCCATGCGGTTATGTCTAGCTTAGGTCGTTCAACCGATCGCGACAATCGGGGAGGATGTTTTGGCGAATATTCTGGTTCTATTTCACAGCATCACAGGTGTGACGTATCGTTTGGCAGAGGCTATCGGCGACGGTGTTAACAACGTGGACGGCTGCACGGCCAATTTACGCCGCGTTCCCGACATCCCCGGCTGGGAGGAGATTTATGGCGGGAAGGATATGGCCGAGACGCGGGCGGCGTTTGAACACATCCCGGCAGCCGAGGTTGACGAACTATCGAGCCATGACGGGATTGCCGTGGGGACGCCGTTGAATTACGGCAACCAGAGTTCTGCGCTGCGATTTTTCTTTGACCGGGCGGGCAAGTTCTGGATGGACGGATCGCTTACCGGAAAGCCGGGCACGGTGTTTTGCGGCGGTGGATCGGGCAACGGCCGTGAGGCGGCGATGTTGACGGTCTGGCATTTATTCGCCTCCTTCGGCCTGACCATCATGCCGCTCGGCACCCGCGCCAAACCGGTGACGCCGAAAGACGAAGTGTTTGGTAGCGGCAATTTCGGGGCTGCGGCTATCGGCGGCGGACCCGGTGACCGTCCGTCCGAGGCCGAGCTGGCCGCCGCCCGGATTCAAGGCGAAGCGTTCGCCGAACTGACCCTTAAACTGACGACATAAGAGCGTCGAGGGCGAGCAGCAGAAACACCACGCAGCCGATGCCCAGCGCCACCGTCAGCAGCGCGTTGGACTGGTAGTCCCCGGTCTGGGTGACCACGGATGTGCCCGCCGCCTGGGTGCGGAACTTCCAGCAGCCGATGCCGCAGGCAACGGCCAGGATCAGAAAAACGATGGCGAGCATTTGGTCTCCCGGTTACTCCCCCGTTTCCAGGATTTCGTCGATGGTGACCACCCGGCGTTCGTTGGCGGATTTGACGCCGGCGCGGATCACGGCCAGAGACCGGGACGCCCATTCGCCGCCCACCTCCGGTTCGTCGCCGGTGCGGATGCACTCGCCGAACTCTTCCATCTGCTCGGCCAAAGTGTCGTTCATCTCGAAATCCATCTTCTTGGCTTCTTTGTCGCCCTGCTCGAGATAGTACATGCCGTTGGTCAGGTCGTAGAAGGCGGACGCCTTTTTGCCGTAGATGTTCATCACATAGTTTTCACCGGCGGACGCATAGCAGGCGTTCAGGGTCGACAGCGCATCGCATTCGTGTCGCATTACAAGGCTCGCCACATCCGGATTGTCGCCTGGCAGCGCTAACTGAGACAGCATGCCCGATACCTCTGTGATCGGGCCCATCAACATTTCCATCACGTCCACATAGTGCGGACCGATTTGCAGCATGACGCCGCCCGGCATGCCCTCGGCGGTGTAGCGCCAGTGGCCTTCCTCGAAAGCGCCGAGCCGGTCGCGGCTGATATTCGCCTCGGCGTTGACGATGAAGCCGAAGTCGCCGGCCTTGATCTTTTCATGGACCCAGCGGAACTGCACTTCGCGGCGGCGCTGAAACCCGATGGAGAGTTTGACGCCTGCGTCCCGGCATATCTTGGTGATTTCCATGCCTTCGCCGACGGAGTTGGCGATGGGCTTGTCCAGGAACACGTGCTTGCCGGCCTCGGCCGCCTGCTTGGTGGTTTCCAGGTGCACGTTATTGGGGGTGGTGTTGATAATCCCCTGGATAGAGTCGTCTTCCAGGATTTCCTCGTAGCTGGACGCCGCCGCGCAATTGTACTTCTCGGCAAAGGCGTTGCGTTTGTCCTCGGACCGCGTGTAGCAGGACACGATCTCTATGCCCTTGGCCCGGCCGGTGGCGTCCGCCAGGACGTCCGACCACCAGCCCATGCCCAGTGAAGCAACGCGTACAGTATCTGAACTCATAACTTTCTCTCCGTCTTAAAAATTTTATCCGCCCTCTGAAGGCGATGAACTTTGTTGTTGTGCCTGCCTGCTTTTGTACTCCGCCCAGAAGGACCACGCCACCGAGGCGGCGGCCAGGCAGAGGAAAAACAGGCTGAACGGTTGGGTGAAAAATATGGATATGTCGTTCTTCGAGGCAATCAGGGACACCCGCAGATGTTCTTCCAACTGGCGGCCGAGCACCATGGCCAGCAAGAGCGGGATGATTGGCATATTCAACCAGCGCATGGCGAGGCCGAGGAGGCCGAAGCCGAACATGACATAGACATCGAAGAAATTATTTCGAAGCGCGTAGCTGCCTATTACGCATAGGATAGCGATGGTCGGCATCAGAAACGCTTTGGGAATGGACAACACCTTGACCAGCAGCCGCAATCCGATGAGCGCGATGATGATGTTGAAGATGTTGGCCCAGAAGAAAGAGAAGATCAGGCCGTAGGCAAATTCGCCGTTCTCGACAAATAATAGCGGTCCCGGCGCCAGTCCGTGGATCAGCAGCGCGCCGATCAGGATCGCGGTCACGGGATCGCCGGGAATGCCGAGGGTCATCATCGGGATCAGTGCGCCGCCGGTCACTGCGTTGTTGGCCGCTTCGGGTGCGGCGATGCCTTGGGGCGAACCCTGGCCAAATTCATCCGGTTTTTTGCTCAGCCTACGGGAATAGTCATAGCTGATGAACGCGGCGATGGGTCCGCCCGCGCCCGGCAGGATGCCCAAGAAAGAGCCCGCCACGCCGCCGATGGAGACCGGCAGGCGCATCAGTTTCAAATCAGACAAACTGGGTAAAACGCTTTTGATCTTGGCGGCGCTTCTTGCTGCGGCGTCTGATTTTGCCATCTCGGCGAAATTCTCAACCAACTGCGGTACGGCGAACAGCCCGATCAGCGCGGTCAAAAAATGCACGCCGGCGATCAGGTTCACCTCGCCGAAAGTAAACCGGTTGGTCCCCATCATCGGGTCCTGGCCAATGGTGACAATAGCCAGACCAATGGCAGCAGACAGAAAGCCCTTAATCAGGGATTTTGCGGCAAAGCTGCAGATGATGGTCAGGCCGAAGAACACCAGACTGAACAGGTCCGGGGACTGAAATTGCAGTGCGATGTCCGCCAGGACCGGTGCGATGAAATAGAGGCACAGGAAACTTAACAGCCCGCCGATAAAACTGGCGGTAATGGCGATGCCCAGCGCCCGCCCGGCTTCGCCCCGTGACGCCATCGGATTGCCATCAAGCGCCGTGGCGGAGGCCGAGGGCGTGCCGGGGATATTCAACAGGATGGCCGAGAAACTGCCGCCGGTCATGCCGCTGACATAAAGCCCCAGCAGAAGGGCAATGGAAATTTCCGGCGGCAGCACGAATGTCAGGGGCAGGACAATAATGATTCCGGTAGAGATGGTCAGGCCGGGAATCATGCCGACGAACAGGCCGATCAGGCACCCCGCCGCCACGGCGAGGATCGTGCTGTACTGGCTGGCTTGGAGGAAGCCGTCGATGACGTCCGGACTCATCAGATCACGCTGTCCAAGACGCCGGCGGGCAGCCGGATTTGGAACAGTTCCCGGAAGATATAGAAAACGATGATTGAAATGACGATGGAGCCTACGCCGATTCGGACCGGCCGTCGTTCCCCGTAGAGAATCATAAGCCCGGCAAACAGCGGCACATTGGCGGCGACAAATCCGGCCAGGGGCAGGGCCGTCAGATAGGCGAGCGCCAAAATCAGTGCGGTTCCCAGCCGTTTGCCGGTGACGCCCAGACTGTTCGGCACATTATTTTTGGCAATGGGCAGAAGGCTCTGGGCCAAAAGTGACACCGATAGGATCACCAGGCAGGTGGCGACCACCCACGGAAAAAACGACGGCTGTGTGGTGTTCTCAATGGCGCGCGTCGGCAGATGGGCCGTCATATATCCGTACCCGATACTCAAGAGTAGGAGGATGACGCCGGCGATCAGATTGCGGGTGCGCATACTGCTCATGGGAATTCCGGGAGCCTAAATTCAGATGTCCCGCCTTCGGGTGAAGACGGGACATCTAATCGAGTCTTAAGTCAGCGGTCTATTTCTTGGCCTTGGACTGATACATCCCGGCCTTTTTCATGATGCTGACGATATTGGCATTGGCCTTGGCCAACTTGGCACCGAACTCTTTCTGGCCCATCGGCTTCAGAGTCAGCTTAAGCTTTTTCATCCGGCTCGAGAACGCCTTGGAGTCGGCCGCCTTGATCATGGCTGCTTCCAGCTTGTCCTTGATGTCCTGCGGGGTGCCTTTGGCGACCGACAGGCCACGAAACAGATCAAATTCCATATCCATGCCGAGCTCCTTGGTGGTCGGCACGTTCGGCGCAGCAGGATCGCGGGTGCCGCTGGAGATTGCCAGGAATTTCATCTTGCCGGATTTCACGAACTTGAGCGGCACGAAGAAGATATCAACCGCGGCGTCGGTTTCACCACTGAGGATCATCTTGCGGCGATCCGGGGCCTTCACCGGCAGCATGATCGGTGTGCAACCAGACAACTGGCTCATGGCGACTCCGGCCAAATGGGTGGCGCTGCCGAAACCGGCAAACGCGATCTTCAGGGACTTCGGCTTTGCTTTGCACTCGTCCATGAAGTCCTTGAGGGTGTTCCAGCGGGCGTCCCCTTTGACCACGAACGGCACCGGTTGTTCGGCGACTTGGCCGATATGATCCAGGGCGGTGTAATCGAATGGCACGTTGCCGATGTTGGTGGTCGTCAAGATGGACGTGGAGTTCCACGCGATGGTGTATCCGTCCGGCTTGGAGTTTTTGACATAGGTGTAGGTGATGGCGCCGCCGCCACCCGGCTTGTTGACCGGCACAACGGGCTGGCCCAGTTCGGCGCTCATGGCCTTGGCGATCATCCGGCCTTCGATATCGGCGCCGCCGCCGGCGCCAAACGGAATAACAAACTCAATGGATTTTTCCGGCCAGGCGGCATTGGCCTGTCCGGCCATCATCAGCGCGGCTGCTGCCGTACCGAGAACGGTGGTTTTCAGAAGTTTCATTTTGGTTCTCCCTGTTGGAAAGGTCTTCGCTTAGGACCTTGTGGCAAGTTTTAAATTAATCGCAAATTGAATCAACCTTCATAGCTTGCGCCGATGGCTTCGACGGCGGCCTGGGCGATATCCTGGTCCTGCTGCCAGTCGCCGCCGCTGACGCCGATGCCGCCCACGCATTCCCCTTCGACGAAAATCGGAAAGCCGCCTTCCATGGCGGTCCATCGTTCTGGCCCGGCGGCCAGTGTCAGGCCAATGGCGTGGAGCGTATCCAGGTCCTGGCCCTGCGCGCCACGGGTCGTGGTCGGACGTCGGTTGGACGATGAGGACACGGCCTTTGCGGTTGACGAGTGCACGGTGTGGAACCGGCCGCCATCCATGCGTTCCAGCAGCAGCATGTGCCCGCCGGCGTCGACGATGGCAACCGTCGCCGGGATGCCGATCTCCTCCGCCTTGGCGATCGCGGCGGTCATCATCTTCTTGGCGCCGGCATTGGTTAGGCGTGTGGCTTTGGCAAAATCCATTGTGCTCTCCCTCGTGCCGAAATCCGGCGACTTTAATCAGTGTTGAATTTTCCGCAGTCATACACCAGAGCCATATTTGAATCAACAAATTTTACAATATCATAATACTTTTCATATTATAAAAACTAGCTTACCGTCTTCTCACCATGGCAAACCAATCGAACCGCACCACGCGGAGCATCCAGTCGGTGTCCCGCGCCCTGGATATTCTGGAAGTCCTCTCCGCCTCCGGTGAGGAGACCACCCTTGGCGAGATCGCTGAGGCGACCGGACTCAATGTTTCCACCTGCCATCATATTCTTCTGACACTGATGAACCGGGGATATGTAGGGCAGAATAAGCGAGGGGCGGGCTATTATCTGGGGTCCAGGTTTTTGTCCCTATCGTCTAGCGATTTGCGCCGCACAAGTCTGGTGGAACTAGCCATGCCGGAATTGAGAGCCCTCAATCATGCAACGCAGGAGAATGTGCATCTTGCGGTCATGCAGGGAACTGATCTGGAAATTCTGGCGGGGATCGAGTCCCCGCTCGCCGTGCGGGTGCATACCGACGTCATTGATTTCTCCACCGCCGCTCATGCGACGGCAATTGGCAAATCCATACTCGCTTGGCTGCCGGATTCAGAAATCGCCAACATTATGGCGGAAAAAGGCTTGGCCCGTTTTACCGCTAACACCATCACCAATCCCGCAGAGTTGATGGAGGCGCTTCGTCTGGTTCGGCGCTACGGTTTTGCCTTTGACCGGGAAGAGTTGTTACCCGGTGTGGCGTGCGTCGGCACCGCTATTCGCGACAACGCCGGCACTGTTTTAGGCTCCATCAGTTGTACGTTGCCCCAGTCCCGGGCCACGGAGGCGGCCATCGAGATGATTAAGGAACAAGTTATTGCATGCGTGTCGGTGCTGGGCGAAAAGCTAAGCTTGTCTCAGGGGCAAGCGGCATAGGTCGAGGATCGGCCGAACAGGAATAAATTTGGGTGATTATCCACAGATTTCTCGATTTTTCCCCAGGATTAGCGTATTGTTCAGGAAATTTATACAATATATAGTGATACTACCGCGTGTCAGGTGGTGTCTTTAAGCGTGTGCGGTTTTGCGCATAAGGCAGTGAGCGGCAACAGGGGAATATATTTATGATGCCGATCGGCAGACTCCAAACTTGGAAACGAACCGGGGTTCTGGTTCTTGCCATAGTCGCCCTGTCAGGGTGTGATCTTCTCAGCAATGCGCGATTTATGGATCGCTTTAAACGCACGCCTCAGCCGGTTGCCAGCACGCCGTTCTCGGAACAGGGCCTCGGCAAACTTGCCAAGGGAGAACTGCTGCAGGCGCAAGCGCTGTTTGATCAGGCGCTGCAGAATAATCCCCGAGACGTGCATGCGCTTTTGGGTAAGGGCTTTGTGTTCCAACAGACGGGGCAATTGACGCAGGCACGCGCCGCCTATGAAGCCGTGTTGGCGTTGCGGCCGGGCCCGTCCGAGAAACTAATCGTCTTTAACAATCTACAACCCCAGTCGGTGCAGGAACTGGCTGGGCTGAACCTGGCGCTGCTCCAAAGCCGGGGCGTCTCCTCGTCGCTGACCGGGGAGCAGGCCGATCCAAATGCGCGCCAACAACAGTCCGGCATGATGGCGCCGGCCCGTCCGCCGGCCGCCATGGCGCAACCCATGTCGCCAAATATGTCACGCGCCGAACCGGCCGTTGCCCTGAACGAAACCGACTCGAATATCGTGGAACGGTTCGAGACCTTGGCAAAGCTGCGGGATGAAGGGCTCGTCACCCACGACGAATTCAATGAACGCCGAAAGGCGAATATAGGGGCGCTGTTGAACTACACCATGCCACCGGGGGCGGCGGGTCTGGACCGGGCCGTGCCGTCGGCCACGCAGATCACGCAGCGCCTGCGCGCCATCGGCCGGGCGTTGGAGCTTCGCGCCATCACGGTGCGCCAGCACAGCGCTGAACGGACAATGATTGTCGATGGTTTGATGCCGTCCAATCCGCCCAACCGGACGAACCAGAAACCAAGGCCCACGTCTCTGTTGGATGCGGCGGCTGAATTGCGCCGGGTGGAGACGTTGCAGGAACGGGGCCTGATTACGCCGGAGGAAGCGGCCAAGGAAAAGGCGGCAATCGAAGAACCGTTTAAGGCCAAAGCGCCGCCGCCGCCGAAAGAACAGCCGACGCAGTTGGCCAAGTCTGACGCTGCACCGCAAGCTGCTGCGCCGGTAGGTCCGCAACCGGCCGTGCATATTGCCTCTTTCCGTTCCCGCCAGGCGGCGGACCGCGGTTGGGCGCAGTTAAAGCGCGCCCACCGGGCTCTGGTCGGTAACTTCAGGTCCGAGATCACCCGGGTGAACCTGGGCCGGGGCAAGGGCGTGTTTTATCGTCTGGTCGTCGGCCCGGCGAAAAGCCAGGCGGATGCACAGCGTATTTGCACGACCCTCAAACGCCGCCGGCAATACTGTGAGCCGGCCTTCATGGCGGGTGGGTAGTTCCAGCTACAGTTAATGTTAGTCATGCGCGGACCGGCCGTTAGGCCGTGATCAGCGTACCCATTTTATCAAACACGAACCTCACAAAGGACACGAAGGCATTGGAGCCAATGTGACCTTCGTGAACTTGGTGCTCATTGTGGCTATTCAATTTTTCTTTTGCCGCGCCTAAATGCGTCGCCCCCGAGTTGGGCTCATTTTTAATGAGGCCAAGTCTCGGGGGTCCATGGGCATTAGTTGCATGGTTCCCCGACAATCGCTTCGCGAGTCGGGGATGACGCAGAAGGGTGAGCGGGGGAAGGTGGCTCGAAGGGCCGGATGGGGGATAGTCGTCGCTTACCCAACCACCTCCGCATCCTTGAGCGCTGCAATCCGCTCTCCGTCATAGCCTAAATCCTCGAGCACCTCCCGCGTGTGCTGACCTAAAGCAGGAGCAGGGGCGTTCGGTAATTCGGGTGCTTCCGACAGGAAGAGGGGCGAGCGGGCAAATTCAAACTCACCAACTTCCGGATCATCGATGGGCATCAGCAAACCGCGCGCTTGGACATGTGGATCGGCAAACACGTCTTCGGCCCGGTTGACCGGACCGGTGGGCACGCCGATCTCGTTCAGCGTGTTGACCGCATCCTCCCGGGTCATGGCCGACAGCCAGTCATCGATGATCGGTTGGATATAGCCGGCGTTGGCGGCGCGCGCCGTGCCGTCCTTGCAGCGCTCGTCGGCGATCATGTCAGGCCGGTCCATGGCGGTGCAGAGCCGCTCCCAGATAATATTGTCGGGCACGTTGAGCGCGATGTAGCCGTCGTTGCATTGGAACGCGCCCCGGGGGAATAGGTTCTTCGGCACGCCGCGGCGCGGCGATTGTCCGGCCACGGAGTGCAGGGCCACCATCGCCTCGTTGAGGGACAGCATATTGTCGAACATGGCCGAATCGACAAGCTGGCCACGACCGGTGCGTTCCCGCATGAACAGCGCCTGCATGATCCCGTAGGACGTGACCATGCCCGTATAAACGTCAGCCATGCCGTAGATTGTCCAGGAGGGCGGCTTATCGTCAAAGCCCACCTGATGCATGATGCCGCTCATGGCTTCGGCCACGATGTCGAACGCCGGCCGGTCGCTGTAGGGGCCACGATAGCCTTCCAGCTGTCCGAAGCCGGAGATCAGCGCCCAGATGAGCTTTGAGTGATCCGGGCTCAATGCCTCATAGGTAAGTCCGATTTTCCTCATGGCGCCGGGGCGTAGGTTCTCGACCACCACGTCGGCCGTGTTGATCAGATCGCGCAGCACCTCTTGGCCCTCGGGTTTTTGCAGGTCGAGGGCGAGGCTCTTCTTGTTGCGGTTATAGCCCATGAAGCCGGCGGCTTTTTTGACGCCGTCTTTTTCGGCGAAGGGCGGCATGGCCCGGCGCGGATCGCCCCGGCCCGGCCGTTCGATCTTGATGACCTCCGCGCCCGCATCGGCCAGCAGCATCGTGCAGTAAGGCCCGGCCATATATTGTTCCAGGCCGATCACCCGGATGCCGTTGAGAGGGCGGGTCATCTAGATGCTCCTAATCGCCGATCCATTCGACAAGCGTGCTCTCGCCCATGCCGACGCCGACGCAGAGCGTGGCCAGGCCATAGAATGGACGGGGCATGTCGGCGGCCCGGCGTTTCATCTCGTGCATCAAGGTCACCAGAATGCGCGCGCCGGAACACCCCGTCGGATGGCCCAGCGCAATCGCGCCGCCGTTGACGTTGGTGTTGTCGTGGCTGAGGCCCAGCCGGCGCATGCAGCCGATGGCCTGGGCCGCGAAGGCCTCGTTGAGTTCCACCAGGCCGATGTCCTCGATTTTGAGGTTAAATCGGTCGAGCAGTTTCTCCGTCGCGGGCACCGGGCCATAGCCGAAATAGCGAGGGTCCGTTCCGGCGGAGGCTGAGCCCATCCAGCGCAACAGCGGCTTCTTGCCCATCGCCTCGGCCTTTTCCCGGCTGCACATGAGAAGCGCCGCCGCCCCGTCGTTGATGCCGCTGGAATTGCCGGCGGTGACCGAGCCGTCTTTCTTGAACGCCGGGCGCAGCTTACCCAGGTCGTCCATGGAAATTGCCAAGTCCAGGTGTCCGTTGCTCCGCGTGTAGCGGGGATGTTCGTCCGTATCGATCAGGATCGGATCGCCCCGGCGTTGCGGCACGCCAACCGGGATGATCTCGTCCGTGAACTTACCGGCGTTGATCGCGGCAATGGCCCGGGTATGACTTTCGAGCGCAAAGGCGTCTTGTTCCTCCCGGCTGATCTGCATTTCTTCCGCAATCAATTCCGCACCCTCGCCCAGGGAAATGATCGGATACATCTCGTCCAGTTTCGGGTTTTCGAAGCGCCAGCCGACGGTGGTGTCATAGACTTTGGGCGGCGCGGTGGTCGGGGTCTTGTCCGGCTTAGGCATGGACCAGGGCGCGCGACTCATGCTTTCGACGCCACTGCCGATATAGAGCGAGCCTTCGTCGGAGAGGACGGAGCGGGCCGCCAGGTTGACCGCGCCCAAGGCCGACGAACAGTTCCGGTTCACCGTGATGCCCGGCACCTCCTGCGGAAAGCCTGCCAGCAGGAGCGACATGCGGGCGACATCCCGGTTGTCTTCCCCGGCCTGATTGCCGCAGCCGGCGAACACCTCGTCCAGTTCCGCCGGATCGATGCCGGTGCGTTCGGCCAGCGCTTTATATGTATAGGACAACAGATCGTCCGGGCGAACCGACGACAGCCCGCCGCCATATTTGCCGATGGGGGTCCGCACCCCGTCGATGATCACAACCTCGGTCATGGGAGTCTCTCCGTTTGTGTTTCCCGGAGAGTATTAAATGAGACGGGGCGGGGAAAGTTTTTAGGTGGGCATACGGATCATGTTTTAACCACGAAGGTCACAAGGACACGAAGATAGTTGGAGCCAACTGTTGTCTTAGTGAACTTCGTGCTTTGTGGTGAATATTTTTGACGGTCACGCGCGGGCTTGATCCGCGTACACCCCCACCCGCGTTGTCCGTCTCCGCCGGACTCCGCACCCTCCCCCGTAACGGGGGAGGGGAATTAGCTGCGGACTTGCATTAGATTGCCTTCCCCCCTCGCGGGGGAAGGTGGCCTGAAGGGCCGGATGGGGGGCGGAGAGAAATGCGCGGGGCAAGCCCGCGCATGACGCTCACTTATGCTCGCGTCACTTAGGGGGCAGGGACGCTTCCGGCTCCATCATCACCGCCGGCTGATTAAACGCCGTTGGCATGGAGGCGGGCTGGGCCACCGGCTGCGGGACCGGGCTGCCGCCCTTGGGCGAAACGGTCATGTCGACCAGCGCCTTGTCCAAGTTAAGCGGCGTGCCAGGCTGTATTTGGATGGTCATCACCCGGTCGTCCCGGCCGTAGGTCATGAAGCTGGTGGCCGCACGAACCGAAGCGATTTCTTGCCAGCCATAATCCGGCATGCGTTGTTTGAAGAAGTCAAAGATGCGGGCGGCGTGGGTGCTGCTTTGGATGGAGAGCCGGCCGATCCAGCCCTGGGGCGCGCCAAAGACCACGGTCCTATCCATATCCATTTTGGATTCACCGGGAATCGGGACGTCAGTAAACTCGGCAAAGTTCTGTTGTTTGACCGGCTGACCGTCATTGCGGCTGACCGGCGTCGGGTCCAGTCCGACCGATTGAACACAACCACTCAAAATAACGAGAAGGCTCGCACCAACGAGTGCGCCGGCTTTGCGTGACCGAATCCACATCTTGCTAATCCCCCGGAATTCCGTTCCGACTCGCGTCGAAAGCCTAGACATCGGGCCGGAATTCGCTATATGATCATAGGTATGGACGCCCGGTTTTCCGGGCGAACCAGGGTAGGATGATCGCCTTTCGTAAAAAAAGTGCAAAATTTTTAAAAAAAGTGCGATTCATCGTTTGACAAGGTAACGAGAGGGGCGTACAACCCCGCTCCTCGGGCGCGACTTGTCGCGCTCGTTTGTTCTCTAAAGCCTAGTCTTCCGGCGACGGTCAAGAAACTGGTGTCGGCAGGCTTCGTTTTGCGAGAACGCGCTCTTTGACATTGTGGATATCGAAAGGGATGCGCAGGCGGCGGTTGTTCGCGGAGCGATTATCAAATCGTTTGTCGAACACAACTTAAGTGCCGTATTGCGCATTCAAGTTTGTGCGTAATCAACGTACGTCAGTTTGATGTGAGACAGACGGCTCTTGTTTTTCCGGCCTTGAGGGCTTCGGCCTGATGGCAAGGAAATTTAACTTGAGAGTTTGATCCTGGCTCAGAGCGAACGCTGGCGGCATGCTTAACACATGCAAGTCGAACGAGAACCCGGGCTTCGGCCCGGTGGACAGTGGCGAACGGGTGAGTAACGCGTGGGAACCTGCCCTTTGGTGGGGAATAACGTTTGGAAACGAACGCTAATACCGCATACGCTCTACGGAGGAAAGGCTTCGGCCGCCGTTGGAGGGTCCCGCGTCCGATTAGCTAGTTGGTGAGGTAAAGGCTCACCAAGGCGACGATCGGTAGCTGGTCTGAGAGGATGATCAGCCACACTGGGACTGAGACACGGCCCAGACTCCTACGGGAGGCAGCAGTGGGGAATATTGGACAATGGGGGAAACCCTGATCCAGCAATGCCGCGTGAGTGAAGAAGGCCTTAGGGTTGTAAAACTCTTTCACCAGGGAAGATAATGACGGTACCTGGAGAAGAAGCCCCGGCTAACTCCGTGCCAGCAGCCGCGGTAATACGGAGGGGGCTA